>JAIQGH010000035.1 GCA_020072655.1 Terriglobia bacterium
GCGCGCGGAAGCCCGCAAGGGAATCCTGGAATTCTACGGGAGCGGCATTTGGCAGGGTGATCTGAAAGCCCTGCGGCGGAGCCGCCAGCCTTGAGCGCAGCGAGGCCGGTGCTGGTTGATACCTCGGTCTGGATTGATTTCTTCAATTCTCGACCCGGACCGGCAGGCGACGAGCTGCGGCGAATGATTGCTGCCGCCGAACCGGTGCTCCTCACGGGCATTATCGTCACGGAAATTCTGCAAGGCTTGGTTCGCAGCGTGGCGACCATCGAGAAGTTCCTTGCGCAGTGGGACGTCGTCGAGCCCGCCGGATTCAAGACTTACGTGCGCGCGGCCGAGCTCTATCGCCAGGCGCGCTCTCATGCCCTCACGCTGACGACCGTGGACGCGCTGATCGCCGCGCTCGCCATCGAAAACCACCTGCAACTTTTCGCGCTGGATAAGGATTTCGCCCGCCTCGCGCGCTGGGCGCCCCTGGAACTTTATGCGGTGGCGTAGGTGTCCCTGAAGTACGATCCGCAGAGTTCGAAAGGCCCGAACTCTGCGCTACCTTGCTCCGTTAACGGCGGCAGTCAAATCAAGTCTACAACCGATTCATCACGCTGGCGAGATAGCCCGCGCCGAAGCCATTATCAATATTCACCACGCAGACGTTGGGGGAGCAACTGTTGAGCATGCCGAGCAGGGCAGCGAGGCCGCGGAAGCTCGCGCCATAGCCGACGCTCGAGGGGACGGCGATCACCGGCACGCCGACCAACCCCGCGACGACGCTGGGCAGCGCCCCTTCCATGCCTGCCACGCACACGATGACGCGCGCCTCGCGCAGGTGGCGGCTCTTCGAGAGCAGCCGGTGAATGCCCGCCACGCCCACGTCGTAGAGCGCCTGCACGCGGTTGCCCATCGTCTCCGCGGTGACGAGCGCCTCCTCCGCCACGGGAATGTCGGAAGTGCCGGCGCAGACCACCGCGATCTTGCCCTTGCCGCGGATTTTGCGGTCGCGGCGGATAACGATCGCCCCCGAAAGCGCATAAAACTCCGCGCGCCGGTCGAGTTTCTCCACGCGCTCGAAAAGCGCCTCATTCCCGCGCGTGATGAGGATGTTGTGCCGGTTGGCCAGCATGCCCCGCACAATGCCCTCGACCTGCTCGGGAGTCTTGCCGCGCGCGAAGATCACTTCCGGAAACCCCTGGCGCAGGGTGCGGTGATGGTCGATCTTGGCATAGCCGAGATCTTCATAAGGCAGCGCGCGCAAGCGGTCGACGGCGTCCTCGATGCTGAGCTTGCCTCGCCGTACCTCACGCAACATTTTGGAAATTTCTTCGGGTGTCATCTCTCGTAGGGGAGCACCTTCATGGTGCTCGCGAAGCGGGAGGGCGGTAAACGACCTCCCCTCCTTCGGCCCAACCCGGAAGTATAGCAGAGGGGGCCGCAGTTTCCTTGACTTCCCGCGCGCCGCTGGCCGACAATGCCCGCCATGCCCCGAACACGCGGTTCCGAGAAGCAATCCATTGTCCTGGGCGTCACGGGAGCCAGCGGAGCGATCTTCGCCCGGCGCATGCGGCAGATGCTGGAAGCGGACACGCGCGTCGGCAAGATTCACCTGGTGATTTCCGGCAGCGGGCTGAAGGTGCTGCGCGAGGAGCTCGCCATCGACGTCGCCAAGAGCGCGGAAATACCGGCGCTGCTGGCCGCCGGGCGGACGCCGAAGACGGCTTATCTGCTCGATTCGGACGTCGGCGCGAGCATTGCCAGCGGCTCTTATCGCGTCGACGGCATGGTGATCATTCCCTGCTCGACCGGCTGCCTGGCGCAAGTGGCCCACGGGATTTCTTCCACGCTCATCGAGCGCGCAGCGGACGTTTGCCTGAAAGAAGGCCGCAAGCTGATTCTGGCCATTCGGGACGCCCCCTTCAGCCGTGTGCACCTGGAGAACATGCTGCGGGCGCAGGCCGCCGGAGCGGACATCTTCCCGATCATCCCGGCGTTTTATCACCGCCCGCAATCGATCGACGACCTGGTCACCCAGTTCTGCTGCCGCGTGCTGGCGCATCTGGGCCTCGAGCAGCGGCAGCAGTTTCGGTGGTCGGGCGAAAGCCCCTCGCGGAGGGGAAAGACTCACCACCAAGACACAGAGACACAACGAGACTAAGAGAAAAGGCACGCGACCTGCGTCACCGTCCGCGCAGCCGCGGCAACTCGCTGTCTGCCCCAAAGATCTCCTGCGGCTTGGTGCCTTTGTGTCTTTGTGGTGAAATGGAGTTGTGCTGCCCGCGATCATCGTGGCCCTCGCGCTGGCGGGGTTGATCATTTCGCTTTACTTCACCTTCGCCTACTACGGCCGCGTGAAGAAGGCGCGCTGGGTCCCGCAGTCCCTTTGCGCGCGCGAGGGGTCGAATTGCGTCGCGGTGGTCCAGACGCCGTACGCGCGCGTCTTCGGCGTGCCCAACTCGCTGCTGGGAATCGCCTTGTATCTTGCCGTCGGCGGCTGGGGGCTTGCAGGAGGAATCCCTGCCGCACGCTGGCTGATCTGGGCGCTCATTGGGGCGAGCGCGCTTGCGGTGGCCCTCGGCTTCTACCTGATCTACGCGCTGCGTCGGATCTTGCGCACCGGCTGTCCGCTCTGCTACGCTGCGCACGCGATTAACGCCGCCCTGCTGGTCTTGCTGATTTTATCGGCAGGGTAGCCGGCGGCCTGGCGGGTGCGCCCGTAGAGCCCTTTCGCATATCCAGGAGGACGCTATGAAGAACCAACGGTACATTCTCTTATGCTTTGTCGCGCTGCTGATTTCGCCCGCTTGGCTCGCAGCCCAGGAACTCAAGCCCATCGACCTTCCCAGCCCCCAGACGGACGGAGGCCTGCCGCTGATGCAGGCCCTGAAAGCGCGCCACACGACCCGGGAATTCAAGGCGGAAAAGCTGCCGCCGCAAGTGCTCGCCAACCTGCTTTGGGCGGCGTTCGGGATCAACCGCCCCGACATCGGCAAGCGCACCGCGCCCTCAGCGCGGAACTGGCAGGAAATCGATCTCTACGTGGCCACGGCCGAGGGGCTCTACGTGTACGACGCCAAGGGCAACCGCTTGAATCCGGTCCTCGCCGAGGACGTGCGGGCTGCGACCGGCACCCAGGATTTTGTGAAAAGCGCGCCGCTGAACCTCGTCTATGTGGCGGACCTCGCGAAGACCGGCGATGCCAACGCCGAGGCCCAGACTCTTTTCACCGCCATGGATGCGGGATTCATCGCGCAGAACGTGTACCTGTTCTGCGCCTCGGAAGGACTGGTGACGGTCGTGCGCGGCAGTGTTGACCGCACCGCGCTCGCCAAGGTGATGAAGCTGCGGCCCAACCAGCGAATCATCGCGGCCCAGACCGTGGGCTATCCGGCGAAATGATGGGCTGCGAGCCTGCGAAACGGCTCGGCTGTCCGGAACCCCTTCCCCCATTGCGCGAGGCGCGCGCCCTCAGGCAACATAGATATCCATGGCGGGAAACTCCGAAGACACGTGGAAGCCCCAGCGAGGCCCGGGGGGCCTCCTCGCCCGCGTGCGCCTGACGCTCGAGATGATCAAGTTCGAGCACTCGGTCTTCGCCTTGCCGTTTGCCCTGACGGGGGCGATGCTGGCGCGGCGCGGGCTGCCGACGTGGCGCGAACTCCTCTGGATCGTCGTCGCCATGGTGAGCGCGCGGAGCGCGGCGATGACCTTCAACCGCGTCGCCGACCTGAAGCTCGACGCGCTCAATCCCCGCACGCGGACGCGCGCGCTGCCCACGGGGAGGCTCAGCCGGGGATTTGCCGTGGGCTTCACCGTGGCTTCCTGCGCGCTGCTGGCGCTCGCGGCGTGGGAGCTCAACCCGCTCGCCTTCAGGCTCTCCCCGGTGGCAATCGCCATTCTCCTCGGCTATTCCTTTACCAAGCGCTTCACCGTCGTGTCGCACCTGATCCTGGGCCTTTGCCTTGGGATGTCTCCGGCCGCGGCGTGGATTGCGCTGCGCGGCGACCTGAGCGCGAGCGTGTTGCTGCTCGGCGGCGCGGTGATGCTCTGGGTGGCGGGCTTCGACATCCTCTACGCCTGCCAGGACGTTGAATTTGACCATTCGCTGGGGCTGCACTCGGTCCCTCGCCGCTACGGTATCCGCGCCGCGCTCTGGGTTTCCGGGCTCTTGCACCTCGGGACGCTGGTGCTGCTCGTTGCCGTGCTGCGCATCGAGAACCTTGGCTGGATGGCGGCGGTGGGGCTCGGGGCGGTCGCCGTGCTGCTCGCCTACGAGCATTCTCTGGTCAAGCCTTCCGACCTCTCGCGCGTGAACGCCGCGTTCTTCACGGTCAACGGCTTCATCAGCATCCTCTTCTTCCTCACCTGGGCCGCAGATTTATTGATTCATTGAATCATTTGTTCATTGATCCATTGAGGAGCCGAAGCGCCCGCATGGGTCTCGGCAGTTGGTCTTTCAATGAGTCAATGGTTCAATGGATCAATGATTCAATTATTGGAGTCTTTCGGTGGGGACCATCTCCTGGAAGACCAGCGAATCGAAGATGGCGAGGACGTGCTTGCGATAGGAAAGGATGCGCTCCCGCGTGGTCTGCGCCCACGGCTCGCGGCGCGCCTCGCGCTCCCAGCGCGCGAGGACTTGAGGCGGGACATCGATGTCTTCGCGCAGTTTCTGGAGCGGATGGCCGCGCAAGAAGAGTCCGTAGAAGAAAGCCGCCTCGTGACGCGGCTCGCCGAGTTGGTGATCGAATGCCGCTCCCATACTTCCTACCATGTTAAAAGGTCGGCGGGCGGTGTAAAGAGAAATCCGCACGGCCAACCCAGGAGCAAAGACATATCCTAAACCTTTTGTCAAGCCCTTTGGCCAATATCCATGCGGGCGCCGTGCTGATGGCCCCTGCAATATGATTGCCAAATTCGATAGGGCCATGCGGCTCGCCGAGGGGCGCGGAATTGCAAATCATCCGCCGCCAACTTACAATTCTACTTCAGCTCGGGCCAGTCGGATTCGAGCTCAGAAGGACCAGCATGCCAGGTGTGGAACTGCGCGTTGAGGATTCCGCGCTCCAACCCATCGCTCGAAAGGTGGTGGCGGGGGAGCGCCTGAGTTTCGACGAAGGCGTGGCCCTCTACCGCTCGAACGATCTCCTGGCGCTCGGCTGGCTCGCCAACCACGTTCGCGAGAAGTTGCACGGCAAGCGCGCCTACTTCAACGTTAACCGGCATATCAACCCCACCAACGTCTGCGTGGCGAGCTGCAAGCTGTGCGCTTTCGGCCGCAAGCCGGACGCTCCGGGCGCCTACACGATGGCGCTCGAGGAAGCCTTCCGCATCGCCGGCGAGAATTGGTCGGAGGCCGTCACGGAATTCCACATCGTGGGCGGGCTGCATCCCGACCTGCCGTTCGAGTATTACCTGGACTTGCTGCGCGGGCTGAAGCAGCGGTTTCCGAACGTGCATTTGAAGGCGTTTACGGCGGTCGAGATCGGCTATTACGCGCACCTCACGCGGCTGCCCATCCGCGAAATCCTGGTGCGGATGAAGGGAGCCGGCCTCGGCTCGTTGCCGGGAGGTGGCGCGGAAATCTTCGCGCCCGCCGTGCGCCGCGTCATCTGCGATCACAAGATCGGCGCCTACACCTGGCTCAAGGTGCATCGCCTGGCGCACGAGCTGGGGATGCCTTCGACGGCGACGATGCTTTACGGCCACATCGAGTCCGCGGAAGATCGCGTGGACCATCTGCTGCAACTCCGCGGTCTGCAGGATCAGACGCACGGCTTTCTGACCTTCATTCCGCTGGCGTTCCACACCGCCAACACCGAACTCGGCAAGATGGTCGCGCAGCGCGAGACGACCGGATTCATGGATCTGAAAAACGTCGCCGTGGCGCGCCTGCTGCTCGACAATTTCCCGCACCTCAAGGCCTATTGGATCATGATGACGCCGCGCGTCGCGCAGGTGGCGCTCAAATTCGGCGCCGACGACTTGGACGGCACCGTGGTCGAAGAGAAGATTTACCACGACGCCGGAGCGTCAACGCCCCAGGCCATGACTCGCCGCGAAATCATCCGCCTCATCCGTGAGGCCGGCCTGGAGCCCTTCGAGCGCGATACCCTCTATCGCCCCGTCACGCGCACGGAAACCAGCGTCACCGTGCAGGTCTGACGCATCCCTCATTCAGCTTGGCTTCGACTTTGAGGACGCGTATAATCAGAATGGCCGATATTCAGGCAATCGGGCGGAGAGGAATCATGGAAATCAGTAAAGTCGGGAAGCGCGGGGCCATTATTGTGCCTGCGCGTCTGCGGCGGAGATTCGGCATCGAGCAGGGGAAATTGGTCATCGCCGAGGAGCGCGCGGAAGGCATCCTGATTCGTCCTGCCGCGGCGGTGCCGGTCGAAATCTACACCCCCGAGCGCCGCGCCGAATTCCTGCTTTCCAACGCCGTGGATGCGGAAGATTACCGGCGCGCCGCAGCGGAGGTGCGCAACATGGGTCTTGACCCAGGGAAGATTCGGCACCAGAGACCTTACCGCCGTCGCCGCCATCGTCGCTAAACCGTGGACCGTCTGTTCCTCGACGCGAATGTCCTCTTTTCGGCCGCCTACCGGGCTGGTTCCGGCCTGCTCCGGCTCTGGAAACGGCCCGGCGCCGAGCTGCTCACTTCCGAATACGCGGCGGAGGAAGCGCGGGTCAACCTGGCCGAAGGGGCACAACGCCAGAGATTAAACGACCTCCTCGCCCAGGTGCGGGTTCTGCGGGCGATGCCCTCGGGAACCTTGCCCCGCGGCGTGGACTTGCCGGAAAAAGACCGCCCGATTCTACTCTCCGCCCTGGAAGCGTATGCCACCCACCTGCTGACGGGCGACAAAGAGCATTTCGGAAAGTACTTCGGACGAGACATCGGCGGTGTGCGCATCCTTCCTCCCGGCGATTATCTACGGTCTCAACGGGGAGCAAAGCGAGGCGCACGTTGAGTCTTCGCGTAGCCAAGCCACACAAACACCGGCACGTATTCCAATGCCAGCATAAGCGGTGAGTCTTTGTAGGGCTGCCCCGCGGCGTATTCCACCACGGGCGCGTAGCCGAGCACACAGGTGACGCTCAGCAGCAGCCAGGGGGAGGAGGGATAAAAGCACAGGAACGGGATCAGCCAGGTGAAGTACCAGGGGAAGGCGTTGGGCGAGAGCAGCAGCAAGCCCGCAATCAGGAACAGGCAGGCGCGGAGCGGCTCCAGGCGGCACCGCATCACATAAAGGAGGAGCGCGGCGAGCAGCACGGCGGAAATCAGTCCCGCCTGCGCCCGGGTATTGCCGGCGAGTAGCAGCAGGCGAAAGAAGCTGTCGTTGTTCTCCCAAGCGCCGGCGTATTGCCGGAGGCCGCCGGGCAGTTTCCTTCCGGCGCTCGCGTACGGCAGGTAGGCTGCCGCGACGACGCCAGCAAAGAGGAGACCGTAAACCCAGCGCGTGCGCTTGAGGAAGACCGGCAACATCAATGCGGAGAAGAACTTGGAAAGGAAGGAAAGCGCCACAAAGAGAATTGACAGTCTTCCCCGTTGCTCTATAATGAAAAGGTTTGCCACCAGCAGTGCCAGGATAGCGAGTGAATCGTGGTGGCCGCACATCGCGAAGGCGACGACCACCGCCGGGTTCCAGGCATAGATCACCACACGCGCGAGAGACTGCTTGCGGACTGCCAGGATTAGTAAGAGCACGCCGAGACTTGCCACGTCGAGCCCCGTGTAGAGCCGCTTGTAACCCGGCACGGTTTTTACCCAGGAGAAAGACCACTCACTGAGCGGCGGATAGAGAGTGGGAATGAACTGTCCCACCTGCAGGGGGTGTTCAGGATCCTCCAGCCGGAGGCGGCTCAGGGCGGCAGGATAGGTTGTGTAGGGATTGATGCCCGCGCGCTCGACGCGGCCTTCCCACTGGTAGCGATAGACGTCAGTGGAAAGCGCGGGCGGCGCGGGCAGGAGGAGCCAGCGAAAAATCAACGCCGCGGCCAGAATGATGGCCAGGCCGAAGGCGCCCAGCATGCACCGCTCGACAAGGAAGGCTCCCGCTAGGTAGAGAATGCCCGCGGCGAGCAGCCAAGCGATCACCTCGGGCGTTTGCGATTGCGCGTCAGGTAGTCGCGCGATGTGATAAAAGATCGCGGCGAGGCCGACGGCCAGGGCTAGCAGCGCCAGATGGGGAACGATATTCGAAGCCGGCGGCGTATTTGGTTGTGAATTCTGAATTCTGAATTCTGAATTCCCGCAATTCCCATGTCGCATTTATATCTCGCCATTCTCGTTGCCAATGCGAACCCACTGGTTCGCTACGTCCGGCACATCTTCCACAAGGATCCCTTCCAAGGCATTTACGTACCGAACGCTTTCGATCTGACGATTCTGATCCCGTACTTTACCATTCTTGTCATTCTTTCCGTTTACGGCCTGCATCGCTACTACCTGACTTATCTTTTCCTCAAGAGCCGGCGAAACCTTCCGAAGCCGCTCAAGGAATTTGCGCAGCTTCCGCGCGTCACGGTTCAGCTTCCGATCTTCAACGAGCGTTACGTTGTGGAGCGCCTACTCGAAGCGGCCTCACGCCTTGACTATCCGCGCGAGCTGCTCGAGATTCAGGTCCTCGACGACTCGACCGATGAGACCCGCTTGGTCGCCTCGCGTCTGGTGAGCGAGTATGCGCGCGCGGGCTGCCCGATGTCCTATCACTACCGCACGAACCGCGAGGGCTTCAAGGCGGGCGCACTTGCTGAGGGTCTGAAGAAGGCCACGGGGGAGTTCATCGCTATCTTTGACGCGGACTTCGTCCCTCCGCCCGCCATCCTACGGGAAATGATTCCCTACTTCACCGACCCGAAAGTGGCGGTGGTGCAGGGCCGCTGGACCTGGATCAACCGGCCCTATTCCAACTTGACGGAAGTGGAGGCCATCCTGCTCGACGGCCACTTCGTCATCGAGCACGCGGGACGCAACTTCTCCGGGCGCTTTTTCAATTTCAACGGCACGGCGGGCATGTGGCGCCGCGCCGCCATCGAGGACGCGGGCGGCTGGGAGCACGACACGCTCACGGAAGACACCGACCTCAGCTATCGCGCCCAGCTCAAGGGCTGGAAGTTCATCTACGACCCGCGCATCACCTGCCCCTCCGAGTTGCCGGTGGAAATGAACGCTTTCAAGACCCAGCAGGCGCGCTGGGCCAAAGGCCTGATTCAAGTGGCGCGCAAAATCCTGCCCGTCGTCTGGCGCAGCGAGCAGCCGCTTTACATCAAGCTCGAGGCCACTTTCCACCTGACGGCCAACATCGCCTATCCGCTCATGGTGTTGTTCTCGGTGATCCTGCTGCCGGCGATGATTGTGCGCTTCTATCAAGGCTGGTTCCAGATGCTGTATCTCGACCTGCCCTTGTTCCTCGCTTCGACCTGCTCGGTCTCAAGCTTCTATCTGGTGGCGCAACGCCACCTCGCCCCCCGTGGCTGGTGGCGGGCCATTCGCTTCATTCCTTTTCTGATGGCCACCGGCATCGGCCTCGCGGTGACCAACTCCAAGGCGGTCCTCGAAGCGCTCTTCGGCCGGCCGTCGGAGTTCGTGCGCACGCCCAAGTTCCGCGTCGAGAGTGGCGAGGACAATTGGGAGAGGAAGAAATACTTGAGGCGCGGCGGCTGGATTCCTGCGGTCGAGCTGTGCCTGGCCGCCTACTTTGTCTACACCTCCGCCTACTCGGTGGAAGCCGAGAACTACCTCACCACGCCTTTCCTTCTGCTCTTCTTCCTGGGCTATTCCTATATGGGGATGATGTCCCTGCTCCAGACGCCCCTGCGGCGCCTGTGGAGCACGCTGCCCACACTCCTCCGCCCGCGCGCCGTCGAGCCCGCCACGTAGCCCCTCTCTCGAAGACGACTTTACGTGAGGAGAATATCGAACCCGGCTTGCTCGAAGTGCCGGTCGCCCGTTAGCGCCTCCGTGACACCGTACTGACGCATCACGACGAACGAAATGCAGTCCGTCAGGGTCCAGCCTTTGTCGGAGCGTTCGGCGTACAGGGCGACGCCCGCATCGAAGGTCGCCGGGGAAGAGGGGACGATCGTGCAACCGGGATCGGCGCCAAGTGCCTCGAGCAGTTGCAGGAATCGCGGTCGGTGGGCGGGTGCTGCGAGCGCGTCTCCGATTTCGGTCAGAACCCACGCTGTGGTGAGGATGGGATTGGTGACCCGCTCGGCGAGAGCTACCGCCTTAGCGCGAGCGGCATCACTTTTATGCAGGAGAGCAAGGAAGTAATAAGTGTCCGCGAAGACGGGGTTCACTTCTTGGGTGTTCCGTGAATGTAGTGGTCGTGATTCTCGGCGAAGTCGGGAGGCAGCCCTTCCACGCTTCCGATGACGTGTTTGAGGCGCTTCGCCAGAGGTTCCTCCTTGACAGGTTCTATGCGCACTGCCGTGCCCTCAGGAAGCGTAACACCCGGCGGGAGGACCACCGTGCCTTTTGTGACCTTGCCCATATAGCTCATATTCAGCTCGGCGGGTTGGGCAATACCCTTCGCGCGGGTAAATCCCAGGTCCGCCATAGCTAAGCATATCATAAAAGCGAAACCATCAGCCCGATAGCCGCCCTCCCCGCCCCTTCGGTCCGGGAACGGGCCGGGGAACGACGGCGCAACGCCTGCGTTGGGTTTTTCCCTGTATTCCGCCTACCGTTTCCCATCTACTGGGGTAGAGACGGCCCGGCGGGCCGTCTTGGAGACGCTCCACCGGGGCGTCTCTACGGCGGAAAATTCATGCGGCGCAGGAGGTCCTGGAAGCGCGGGTCGGAGCGCAGGGGATCGAAGCCTGGCGAGATTTGGAGGATGGCTAAAACCGAGTCGCGATCCTCGTAGCCCTTTTCCAGATATGAAAAAGCCTGGTCCTTCTCACCCAGGCCTGCAAAAAGGTAGGCGAAGTAAACCGCCCTGACATACCGGTGCTTCGACTGTTCCCTCAATCTCCGAAGCCGCCAAAGGTAGTAACCTCGTATGCCGCCCTTCGCGTATGCCTGCCCGAGGGCTGCTACTTCGGCTGCACTCGCTCCAGAAAGTGACCTCGCCTTCTGATAGGCGACAATGGCTTCTTGATGCATACCGTTTGCCATGTAAGTGTCACCAAGGTCCCCGTAGGCAAAAGCAAACTCGGGAAACAGTGAGACCGTGTTCCGGAACCGGCAGATTGCCTCGTCATACTGCCCCGCGTTGAAGTACTGGTGAGCCACGCAAACACTGATGATTGGCGAGAGCGGGTCCAGTTCCTGCGCTCGTTGAGCCTCAGCCAAAGCCTCGGGGTGCCTCCGCATGGCCGAAACGTAATCCGCGTACCACTGGTGCGCTATGGCGTAATTTGGATTGAGCTCGATGGCGCGCTTGAACTCTTTCTCGCACGTTGGCCAGTCCCAATCATAATATGTGCAAGCGAACGCGAGCGACGTGTGGGCTTCAGCTAGCGATTCGTCTATCTCTAGTGCCTTCTGCGCGGCGGCCTTCCCTCTTGGAATCGCCTCCTTCGGAGGCACGAACCCCAGGCCGCCAAGCAAATTGTATGAATCCGCAAGCCCAGCGTAAGCTGGCGCATAGCCCGGGTCAATCTCGAGGGCGCGCTGGAAGTTGTCGATGGCTTGCTTGAATCCTTCCTCGGTCCGCTTGTTCCAGAGGAACCGCCCAATCAAGTAAAGCCGATAAGCCTCGGGGTTGACGGGGCGAGCGCGGGCCAGGCGCGCCTGTTCCTGCGGTGTGAGTTTGATTCTGATTTCCCTCACGATGGCCTGTGCTACCTCACTTTGTAGGGCCAGCACGTCACGCAGGTTGCGCTCGTAGCTCTCGGCCCACAAGTGTCGGTCGGTGGGCGCATGCAGTAACTGGGCCGTGATGCGCACCCGGTCGCCCGAGCGCAACACCGACCCTTCGACCACAGCGTCCACGTTCAACTCTCTCGCAATTTGCGGCAGTGGCTTCTTGACCCCTTTGTACTGCATTACCGAAGTCCGCGAAATTACCCGCAGCGCGCTGAGCTTGCTCAGGTTGGTGATCAGCTCGTCGGTCATGCCGTCGGCGAAGTATTCTTGCTGCGGGTCGCCGGAGAGATTTGCGAGCGGCAAGACGGCGAGGGATTCGATTTTCGGTAGGGGCACGCCATGGCGTGCCCCTACGGCGGTCGCCAGCCGGTCGCGCAGGCCAGCGACGTTGAGGGCAAGGAGCACGGCCGCGGCCAGCACAGCGCCACCTATGGCAATCGCCAGCCAGCGACGTAGAGGCGGCTTTACGCCGCCACGTTCGATATGGCGGGGTAAACCCGCCGCTACAGCTCGCCCCGAATCGGTGTCGCGCTTGAGACGAACCAGGTCGGCCCGCATCTCCGAGGCGCTCTGGTAGCGCACCTCGCGGTCTTTCTCCAGCGCCTTGTTGATGATGTGTTCCAACTCCGGCGGCAGTTCCGGATTGAGGCGCAGCGGCGGGATGGGGGCGCGGTTCAGAATAGCGTCGAAGGTCACGGCCACTGAGTCGCCCGCGAAAGCTCGGTGCCCCGTGGCCATTTCGTAAAGCACGAGGCCGAAGCTGAAGAGGTCTGAGCGCGCATCAACCTCCTCGGCCCGCACCTGCTCGGGCGACATGTACTCGACCGTGCCCACGGCCATCCCGGTGCTGGTCAGCGATTCTTCGGGTGTGGCCGCGGCCGCCGCAGTCATCTCTGCTTCCTTCCCGAGTCTCGAACCCCGAGTCCCGAGTCCCGTCAGTTTCGCCAGACCGAAGTCCAGAATCTTCGCCTGGCCCCGCGTGGTGACGAAGACGTTCGCCGGCTTGATGTCGCGATGCACGATGCCTTCCGCGTGCGCGGCCTCCAAAGCATCGGCAATTTGGATCGAGATGTCGAGTAGGGTGTCAATGGGTAGGGGAGGGCTCGGCCCTCCCGCGGGAGCGCGCAGCGCTCCCCTACCGATGACGTGCTTCAGCGTCTGGCCCTCCAGGCATTCCATGACGATGAAGGGTCGCCCTGCGTGTTCAGCAATTTCGTGGATCGTGCAGATGTTAGGATGATTGAGCGCTGAGGCGGCGCGGGCTTCGCGCTGGAAGCGCTCCAGGAACCGGCGGTCCTGGGCGAGTTCTTCGGGCAGGAACTTGAGCGCCACGCAGCGGCCAAGTTGCGTGTCCTCGGCCTTGTAGACCACACCCATGCCCCCACCGCCGAGCTTCTCCAGGATACGGTAGTGGGAAACGGTCTGGCCGACCATGCGGTGCTGGCCTCACCCTAGGATGCAGGTTAGTCGTGGATGGCGACAGCATACGCCGCGTTAATCCACGAGTCAACGGATCGCGGCCCGAGCTTAAGCGGACAGGACGGCCGGAGTCCTTAGGCCGTGGACGGTTTCGGCAGGGAAATATGGGTCCATGCCTTGACTGAGGGTTTATCCTAGACGTTCTTTTCCTGGGGGTGATGTGATGGAACGAAGGCTCCAGCGGTTTGCCATCCTGCTGATGTCCTGTGTCGTGTTGGCTGGCATGTTCTCTTTGCCCGCGGCGGCGTGGGAGCGCGAAGCGCTCTCGGCGTTCCACGAGCGGCGGGTGAAGCTGCTGCGCGAGACGGGCAGCGACGGCGTCATCGTCCTCTTCGGCTATCACGAGCAGGACGTTGCCGCTTCCACCACCCCCTTCCGGCAGAATGAGAACTTTTATTACCTCACGGGCTGGGACGAGCCGGACGCCATGCTCATGCTGGTCCCTCGAGCGGCCAAGCCCGGGTCGAATGAAGCGCCGGAAATGGGCAAGGAAATCCTGTTCATTCCGGCCCACGACTATAAGCAGGAGAAGTGGACCGGCCCCAAGCTCGGCGCCGACGACGCCGACGCGCCGGCGCGCACCGGCTTTCCTCGAGTCAAGAGCACGACGTTGTTTCAGTCAGAGCTTCAGGACGCCCTCAAGACCTTCAACAAGATTTACACCGAAATGACGCCGCAGCCGGAGAGCGGTGAAGAGGGGTTCATTCAGGACATGCAGGCGCGCCTGAAGAAGGCGGCGCCGCTGGCGACGTTCGCCGACTTCCGCGGCATCCTCACGCTCCTGCGCACGGTGAAATCGCCGGGCGAGATCGCGCTCATTCGCAAGGCGGCGGACGCTTCGATCGAGGCCCATCTCGCGGCGATGAAGACCGTGCGGCCAGGCGTGTGGGAATACGAGGTAGCGGCGCGCATGCAGTACGAGTACGAGCGGCGCGGCTGCGAGTGGCCCGCCTACCCGCCCATCGTCGGCTCCGGTTTCTTCTCCACCGTGCTGCACTACGACCGCGACTCCCGCCAGATGCAGGCTGGCGACACAGTGGTGATGGACGTTGCCGGCGCTTACGGCGGCTACGCCAGCGACATCACGCGCACGCTGCCTGTCAGCGGCAAGTTCACGCCTCGCCAGCGGGAGATCTACGAAGTCGTGCTCGGCGCGGAGGATGCCGTCATCTCCGCCGCGAAGCCGGGAATGTACGTGGGGCGTCACGGCCCCCAGGGCTTGTTTGAAATCGCCTACGACTACATCAACACCCACGGCAAAGATCTCCACGGCAAAACGCTCGGCCAGTATCTTATTCACGGCGTGAGCCACCCGATCGGTCTGAATGTTCACGATCCCTTCGACATCAACCAACCCCTCGCCCCCGGCATGGTGGTCACCGTCGAGCCGGGCGTCTACCTCCCGGAGGAAAACTTCGGCGTGCGAATCGAGGACGATATTCTCATCACCGAAAACGGCTGCGAGGTCCTGACCCGCCGACTGCCGCGCAGCGTCGAGGAAATCGAGCGCCTCATGGCGCAGCAGTAAACGTCCCGACCCTCTGCACTCTGAGCGCTCTCTGCCTGTCCGGTGCGCGGCGGCCGCGGAAAATAAACCACCAAGACACGAAGACATAAAGAAAAGCAGAAACCGGGGGACAGAAGCCAGAAGCCAGAAGGCAGAAGACAGAAGACAGAAGACAGCTGCCTTCTCGGCTCTTCTGGCCGCTGTTCGGTTCTTCTTGGCGCCTCTGTGTCTCAGTGGTGATTTTCTTTGCCGACCGCCGCACCCCATTTTGTGAGACGATGTGCTCGCCGGGTGGGCAATGGCGAATCGGTCCCCTACGAGCGAGAACAGTGTCCCGGAAGTTCCGGAGCGCACTTACAGCGAGGAGCTTTTTGGCAGAGGCATCTACGGGCACCATCACCGCCGGCGTTTCGAATGGCTGCGCGCGCGCATCGGCTCTTTGCTGGAGGCGAAGGGAATCAGTGTGCTGGAGGTGGGATGTCACGATGGGCGAGCGCTGGCTTACATTCCGCGCCGGGTGCGACGTTACGTAGGCCTGGACGCCGGGTGGGGAGGCGGCCTGGAGCGCGCGCGCCAGCGGTTCGCGGCCGAGAAAAGCTACTCGTTCATTCAGTCCACAGACCCGCGCGACCTCGCGAGCCTCGCGGAGACCTTCGATATCATCATCTGCATGGAGACGCTGGAACACCTGGAGACCCCGGTCGTCGAGCAATACCTCCAGGCCTTTGCGGAGAAACTAGACGGCTTCCTCCTGATCACCGTTCCCAATGAGAAGGGGATTCCCTTTCTGGTGAAGGCCGCAGGAGCGCGCATCATGGGGATCGACCGCATTTACCCCTACACGGCCGGCGAGTGCTTCTGGGCGGCGCTGGGACGCTTGAACCGCATTCCGCGCACCGAGCACAAGGGCTTCGATTATGCTCGTTTGGTGGCTCTGATTGAGAAGCGCTTCCGGCACGTGACGGTGGAAGGCGTCAGCCCCTTTACCTTCCCTCCCTCCCTCTGTCTCACCGTGGGGATCGTGGCCTCCCAGAAGCCCAGACGCAACTCATAAACGATCTCTAGGGACAGGTGGACACTCGCCCCTGCCGGATCGGGTGTACGGCCGGGTTTCTCGACTCGCTCACAACAAGGGTCTAGTTCCCGCTCCTTTTAACCGGAAAATACACGGTGTAGGTCTCGTCGACTATTTCATTGAGTGGGACGAAACGGAGACCCTGCTCCTGGTTCACGGTTCGGTATCCGGGAAGCCAAGTGGCCCATTCCCTTTCGTTGTCGGGCACGAGGATTGATTCCGGCTTTTCCTTGTTGCCGTACAGCGTGTGCTCTTCACGCGTCAGACCCGCCAGGACCACCGGCCCATCCATAAAAGCCACTGTATCCGGCCGGTCCGGCAGCGGAGCCGTGGTGAGAGCCTTGGGCAGAACCAGCCGAATCCGGTCTTTCTTCCAGCTCCGCTTCAGGGTCAGGAAGGTGGAGGGTTTCGATTCGATCTTCTGCTTCTGATCGTTGATGAACAGCTCGGCCTCTCCCGCAAGCCACCACGGCAAGCGCAATTTGAGGGCGAATTCCGCGGCGGCGTCAGAATCCACGGTCATGTTCACCACCCAGTGGCTGGGGCGGCGAATCGGGTCCTGGACGCCGAGGTTTCCATAACCGCGTGTTTCCCGGTCGAATTGCTGGCTCAGCTTGATGTGGGCCCCGTTCTGTTCCCAGCTCACTTCCGAAGGGATGTACTGCGCCACCAGGAGGCCGTCCCGGTCCTGGTAATAAATGTAGCGATCGTGCCGCGTCTGGGCCTGCACGAGCGTGCCGTGGCAGCACCAGAAGTCATTGGTCGGCGATCCCCAGACCTTCTTCCCGCCCGCCTGGAGAGGCAGGAAGTAGGCGATCATGCCCGTCCGCGGGTTCTGCTGCGCCAGGATGCCGTTGTAAATGTTGCGCTCGATGTAGTCCGCGTATTCGATGCTGCCGGTCCAGCGAAAGAGGTAATCCGCCAGGCGGATCATGTTGTAGACAACGCAGTGCTCCTGAGTCCTCTCACTGAGCCGCGAGGCCATCTCGTTGGGGGGTGTCCAGATTTCGCCGCTCGTCTGGCCGCCCGTGCAGAAGGTTCCGCGATTGGTCACAGCGAACTTCCAGTAAGCCTGCGCAATGTCGTTCCAGCGGCGGTCGCCGGTCACTTCGTAGAGGCGAGCGGCGCCTTGCGCTTCCGGGATGGTGGTGTTGGCGTGCCGGTTGGTGAGCAGGTCCACCCCCGCGACCAGCGGGTCGAACAGCCGCCCGCGGCGATAGCGCTGGATCAAATCGCTGTACATCGGATCGCCGGTGATGCTGTAAAGGTCGGCCCACACTTCCAGCATCCCCCCGGTTTCGAAGTCGAGGACGTTGTCCATCTGTTCGCGCGTAAAATCTTTCGTCCAGTTGTGAAACCATTTGGCAAAGTTCTGGGCGACTTCCAGGGCCTGGCGATTACCGGCGACCTTGTACATGTCAATGAGGCCCATGAAGGTTTTGTGCACCGTGTAGTGCGGCGCCCAGATTCGCTTCCCCTCGGCAATCCAGAAGAAATACTTTTCAGGGATGGAGGCGGCCCACAGTCCCCCGTTCTGCTGTTGGACACGCGCCATCTCGGCGATGATCTGGATGGCCTTGGCTTTTGCCTCCAGATCGCCGGACGCCGCCAGATACGCCGCCGCGGAAAGCCAATGACCGAGGAAGTGTCCGCGAAGCTGGCACGTGGGCGACTACCAGCCCCAGTGAATATCGTCACCTTGTGAATCCGGCCCCATGGCGGTCTGGCGGAATTGCGGATTCCACAGGCCCGCCTCTTGATAGAAATTCTGAAGAAGGTTTTCGCTCTTCAGGCTCATGACGTACCGGCGGTTCAATTCCGCCCGGTGGCTGAAGTCGCTGGGGAGCAGCTTGACTTTGCCCACCGGGATGGGATGGAACTGCTCGACGGATGGTGCGCCACGCTGCCCTTGTGCCTGCTGGGCAAACGCGGGCAGGAGACTCAAAACTACCGCGACGGAAAATATAGGCATGAGGCAGGGTCTTCTCATCATCCTTCTCCTTGTAGTAGCGTGGGCACGGGTCTTGGCCGCGGGCGGTGTAGGCGGCGCCCAGAGGGGTACACCTAGGCTCGCGCCCTAGATCATTCCGGTTCCGGGTTCGATTTCGACTGAAGCGCGCCGGCCTTGCTCTTGGCCACATGCGCTTCGATATCCTGCAGCAGCGTCACGATCTGCTTCCGGCTGTGCCCCTTGGCCGGTAGAGGCGACTTCCCTCCGGACGTGACCTCTCTAGCTGCATCGGGCCGAAAAATGGCCCGTCACGTCACAAGTCATCGAACGAACGTTCCTGCTACCCGACCGTGGGCACCAGGAGTTCTGCCGACGCCGCACTGTGCTCTGCCCCATCCACCGTGGCGATTTGGTAGGTGTGGGCGGCTTTGTCGTTCATGACCTCTTCAAAGACAAATGGCTTCCTGCTGATCTGGGGCTGGTGAGCGACCTGGCTTACTTTTTGATGGTCACGCCATATTTCGTAGCGCGCCAGGGGCTCCTCGCCGGCGAACGCGGTCTGCCATTTCAGGCGGATCAGGCGCTTTCCGTCGCGCATTTCCTGCTCAGCCACTGCCTCCCGCGGAGGGGTCAGCCCTTCCTTCGGAAGTTGAAACCAGTTCGTTTTGCCGTCCTTCACGGCGTTGGTCATTTTTTCAACGGCCAGCCGGTCGGCGGCAGCGAGGCCGTTGGGCGCGATCTGGGCGGCCGCCAGGTTCTGCTGCAACTGGCACGCTTTGGGGTCGTCATCAATCTGCCCAATGCCGATGATGGCCGTGTGAATGCCTGGCGTCGACAACGCGTATTCGACCAGTGGCCGGCTGGGCAACGTCGCACTGCCCACGGTCCGGATCACATGTTCAGGTTTGTTGGACCACTCAGCCGGCTTCGTGTACATCGCTCCGTCGGCAAACACTTTCATGGCGATGAGGCCCAGGTTCTTGGCCGCCGCCACCGGGATAACGTTGTGCTGCATGTTGAAGTTGAGCCGGTCGTTGGCGTTGATGGCCACCAGCATGCCTTCGAGGATGTCACGCTCGTCGCGTTGAATCATCTCCATCATCGCAGCCGCAGAATGATGGCCGGAGAATCCGAGGTGGCGGATCAGCTTCTCCTCTTTGGGATTGAGGCCGGTGAGATTCGTGCCATCCCGATAATCAAGGAGCGCAGCGAGTGTCCCGATACGCTCGGCAGCGGGGTCGGGTTTCTCCAAACCCTCATAGACCGCATCGACTTCTTCCCGCGTGGTCAGATTGTGGACGAGGACCATGTCGAGATAGGCGCCCTCGGGATAGTGTCCCTGCCCGTCACCGAAGATCAGGGTCAGGCTTCTTTTGACGTCGTCCACGGCGCCCGAGCCCTGGGGTCCCTCGCTGAAATTCCGTACCCCCTCTCTCTTCCCTCCCCCCTTCGCCCAGCGAAGCATCGTCTTGCTGGTCAGGAAGATCGAACGCCTCGCGGATTCGTTGTACCCCGGCTGCCCGGGAACCAGTTGGAGTTCGCGAAAGGCCTTTCCATAGTTGGCTTGACTGGGGCCGTACACGTTCGAGGTATCGAAGTAGTTGACGCCCAGGCTGAAGGCCTTCAGGATGATTTTGGCGGGCTCGACGTCGGCCGGGGTCCATTGCAGGGAGGCTTGTCCACCCAGGCCGAGCGTGGTGGCCTCAAAATGCAGGCGGCCCATTTCGCGTTTCAGGGGCTTGGTCGCATTGATTTGTCCGAACGCCCAATAGGGTCCGAGACAAAGCCCAGCCGATGCCAAGCTGGTGGTCTGTATAAACCGCCGGCGAGAAATCCTGTGATCTGATGCGTTGCTCATGATGACTCCTCCCATGCGAGACGCGATTTCTGATTTTGCGGTCACAAATCCTATACCGCATGCCCCGCCGATTCAAGCGGCAATCACCGTGGCTTCTCTGACCTGGCATCGCGGCCAGAGTGGGGATGCGCCGGAGGGTCCTTGATGTCCATTTCGCAAGAATCATGGGCACCAAGAGCTTGAACCAATTCGTATCTTGTTGCAGGTAAGGAGCGATGAGAGGGTATGGTGCGGAAGGGGGGACTCGAACCCCCACGGTCTTGCGACCGTCAGCCCCTCAAGCTGGTGCGTCTGCCAATTCCGCCACTTCCGCAAAGGGGCAGTTCTCAGTGGTCAGTTGTCAGCTTTCAGCAAGAACTTCTTACTGCGGTGACTGACCACTGACAACCGAAAACTGACAACTTCTTTCATCACTTCTTCGCCGGAGCCGGCGCTTGCTGCTGCGGCGCTGACTGCTGGGGGGCACCCTGGAGGATCGACCCGCCGGCGCTCTTGCTGGCCCAAATTGCCAGGGTAATGGAGGTCACCATAAAGATGCCCGCCAGCACCCAAGTGGCTTTCTGGAGCGTGGTGATCGCGCCCCGCGGCCCAAACGCCGCCTGGCTGACGCCACCAAAAGCCGCCGTGATATCAACGTTCTCGCCGCCCTGAATCAACACGATGAAGATCAGCAGCAGGCTGACCAGAACGTGAATCGCCGAAACTACTATAACCATTCGACCCCTCGCTGCCGTCGGTCGTCTAGGCTCGCGGGTAGTTGACGAGGGCGGAAAGTGAATCGGGCTTCAGGCTCGCGCCGCCCACCAGTGCCCCGTCAATCTCCTCCTGGGCCATCAGGCCGCCGACGTTGTCGGGCTTGACGCTGCCGCCGTAAAGGATGCGCAACGTTGCCGCCACGCCTTCGCCGAGCTGCCCGCGAACCAGCCCGCGGAAGTATCGGTGGCTCTCGGCGGCCATCTCGGGCGTGGCCGTCCGTCCCGTTCCGATCGCCCAGACTGGCTCGTAAGCTACGATGATACGGGAAAAGTCCGGGGGGGTCAACCCGGCGAACCCGCGCTGGAACTGGCGCTTCAGGACTTCTTCCGTTCTCCCCGCTTCGCGTTCGTCGAGCGTCTCGCCGACGCAGATAATGGGAATGAGGCCCGCAGCCAGCGCCGCCTTGGCTTTCTTGTTGACCTGCTCATCGCTCTCGCCATGATCGTGGCGCCGCTCCGAGTGGCCGATGATCACATGCGTGCAGCCCGCTTCCCTTAACATCGCCGGGGAGACGTCGCCCGTGTGCGCGCCTTCCTTGTCCCAGTGAACATCTTGCGCGGCCACGGCGATGTTGCTGCCCTTCACCGCCTCGGCCACGGCGCGCAGCGCCGTAAACGGCGGCGCGACGATGATCTCGCAGTGCGCCGCGGCCGCCACCAAGGGCTTCACCTTGGCCACGAAGTCCACCGCCTCGGCGATGGTTTTGTACATCTTCCAGTTTCCCGCAATCACGGGTCGTCTCACGCGTTCGCTCCTCTTTGTCTTGTATTTGTCAGGGTAGTGTTCCTCATAGGCTTTGTGACCTGGGAAGGGCGTGGTCGATGACTCCTGAAAGCGGCTTGAGGTCGCTGCATTGACGGTCGGGAACGCTCCGCCGAAGCGAGCTACGCGGAGGCCTTTGTCGGTCGCCGCACCCGGACCTTCCTCTCGGTTGCCACGACGAGACAGCCCGCCCATTGGGCTACGTCCTCCTGGGCAAACACGTCCTGCACCCGGGCGAGTAGCGACCGCCAGCCGGGGCTGCGCAGGCGGATCAACAGGATGCCGTGATGGGTCCCAGGGGCGAAGCGTCGCGCGTCGGAAAAATCCATGTCCTGAGTTATCAAGAAACGTGCCCCGCGCTGCGCAGCTTGCCAGACGACTGGGTCCGCTTTACCTGCGATCCCCTCCTCCAGGACGGTCCTTACGTCGTGCCCCATCGCCGACAGCCGAGACGCAAGGTGTGCTGGCAACTGCTCGTCCAGTTTGATCCTCATCGAATCTGCGGGAAGGCAGGCAGGGGAAGATCTTCTTCAGCCGAAGCCGCAGCGAAAACAATCGCGGCGCGCACGTCCTCTGGCTTAAGGGTAGGAAACTGCTCAAGGATTTCCTCGATCGAATCGCCCTCCGCGAGGCTCGCGAGCACGGTCCGCAGAGTGACTCGCGTGCCCTTGAATGTCGGTTGCCCGCCGCAGACTTGCGGGTCGCGGACGATGCGCTCAGCATACTGGCTTCCCTTTTTCTCCGCAGTGCTCATGCCGATCCTCCACAGCTATCACCATCTTAGCAGAGGGTGCGCACTGTGGCGAACCGCCTCGGGCGCGTTCTCCCCGCCTACCATCTGCCGCCTACTGGCTTTCCGTCAAGGCTTCCACGCCGGGCAACTTCAGCCCCGAGAGAAACTCCAGCGACGCGCCGCCGCCCGTCGAGATGTGGGAAATCTTCTCGGCCACCCCTGCCTTATGGACCGCGGCGACGGAATCGCCTCCCCCCACAATGGAGACCGCGGCCGAGGCGGCCACCGCATGGGCGATGGCGAGTGTCCCCTCGGCGAACTGGTCGATCTCGAAGACGCCCATGGGGCCGTTCCACACGATGGTCTTGGCGCGGCCAATTTCCGCTGCATAAGCGGCCCGCGTCGCCGGCCCGATATCCACGCCCATGCGGTCGGGCGGGACGGGGAGGGCCGGGACGACCTCGGCGCGCGCGCCAGGGTCCACCTTTTCCGCGACAACGTGATCCGTGGGCAGGTGGAGCTTGATATGCCGGCGCTCGGCGAATTGCAGGAGGTCCCTCGCCAGATCCAGCTTGTCGTCCTCAACCTTGGATTTTCCGACTTCCACGCCGACCCAAAGGCGTCGTTGACGTAAACCTCCGCGAGGGCCGCGAGCTGCTTCGAGAAGCTGGCGTCGTTCTTCTCCTCCTCGGGGTGGAAGCGCAGGTTCTCGAGCAGCAGCACTTCGCCGTCCTGCAGCGCCGCAGCCGGTTCTTCAGCTTTCGGGCCGACGCAGTCCTCGGCGAAGACCACCCGCTTCCCCAGCAACTGCGCAAGTCGCGCGGCGGCGGGCCGCAGGCTCATCTTGGGGTTTGGCTTCCCTTTCGGCCGCCCGAGGTGCGAAGCCAAAATCAGCCGCGCGCCGCGCTCGACCGCCAGCTTGATCGAGGGCAGCGAAGCCTGGATGCGCGTGTCGTCGGTAATCTCCAGCGCGTCATTCAGCGGAACGTTGAAGTCCACGCGCATGAAGACGCGCTTGCCTTTCAGATCGAGGTCGCGGATAGATAGTTTGGGCATAAGTTCCTCTTGAGTGATCGCGCCCCTCTCCCCGCGAGTAGGCGGGAGGCAGCGGCCGGTTGAAGGTAGATAGTAGATGGCAGATGGGGGAAAGACCAAAGCGCGACTGCCGGCGCCTAGCGGCAGTAACTGGCGCTTTTCCCCATCTACCGTCTACTGTAGACCGACTACTGTCCTTTCTGCTTTCTGCCTTCTTTTCGGGAGCTAGAGCCGCTTGGCGACGAAATTGATCAGATCATGGACGCGGCAGGAATAGCCCCACTCGTTGTCGTACCACGCCGTGACCTTCACGCAGTTGCCGTCGATGACCTTGGTGAACCCCGCATCCACGATCGAAGAGTGCGGATTGCCGCGGAAATCGATGGAGACGAGCTCTTCCGTGCAATATTCCAGGATGCCCTTGAGCGGCCCTTCCGCCGCTTGCTTCATCGCGGCGTTGACCTCCTCGACCGAGGTGGATTTCTCCGTAAAGGCCACCAGGTCAACCAGCGAGACGTTCGGCGTGGGCACGCGCATCGAGCAGCCGTCCATCTTGCCTTTCAGTTCCGGCATGACAAGCCCCAGGGCTTTCGCCGCGCCCGTCGTCGTGGGGATGATGGAGACCGCCCCAGCCCGCGCCCGGCGCAGGTCCTTATGCGGCAGGTCGAGGATGCGCTGGTCGTTCGTGTAGGCGTGGATGGTGGTCATCGAGCCTTTCAAGATCTTGAAATTCTCATGCACCACCTTGGCCACCGGCGCCAGGCAGTTCGTCGTGCAGGAGGCGTTGGAGATGATGTGGTGCTTCGCCGGGTCGTAAGCCGCGTCGTTGACCCCCAGCACCAGGGTCACATCCTCATTTTTCGCCGGCGCGGTGATGATGACCTTCTTCACCGTGCCTTGCAGGTGCTTCTTGGCGTCCTCAGCCTTCGTAAAGAGGCCGGTGGACTCAATAACTATGTCGGCGCCGAAGGAAGTCCAATCCAACTCCGCCGGCGTCTTCACCTTGAGGACCTTGATCGGCTTGCCGTTGACCAGAATGCTGTCCTCGGTGTGACGGACATCGGCGCAGAATATTCCCAGCACGGAGTCGTACTTCAGCAGGTGCGCAAGAGTCTTGGGATCGGTAATGTCGTTGACGGCCACAAACTCGATCCCGGGATCCTGGAATGAAGCCCGCAGGACATTTCGACCGATGCGCCCGAAACCATTGATACCAACTTTCACAGGCATATGAAGTCCCTCCAAAGTGTGTTAGCAGAATTGATGCAAAGCAAGAATCTTATGCGGCCCGGCAAGAGATGTCAAACTCTAGCCCGCATGGCGACAAGGCGTCGTCACACCGAACCTGCGCCAAAAAACTCAACAGCAGGGGCGTGCAGGATTGTTCGGCACCCTTGTTTCCAAAGACCCGACACGGGCCGAAATCCTAATCCTTCAACCCGTTGCGAGCCGAGAAGGGCGATGGTAGCATCGCCCCCACAAAGACGGATTGAAATCCTAATTACTCAACTCGCTGCAACTCTTCCGAGAAGCGAGAAAATGTCGTAGGGCCGTGCATTGGATGGAACTTTAGTCATAGCTATCGCGATTTCCCGAGGCTATGCTTTTAGCAGGAGAAAGGAGTTTGCACATGCCAAGTGCGACAGCGATTTTGCGCAAGGAACACGACGCCATCCTCAAAATGCTCGACGCCACGGAAGAGGCCGCCCGGCGGATTGACGCCGGGCAAGCGGTCGCCCCGGAAACCCTGGAGGGGCTCTTGGAGTTCTTCCGCCTCTTCGCCGACCGCTGCCACCACGGCAAGGAGGAGGACTTGCTCTTTCCGCTCCTGGAGAGCCACGGCATGCCGCGCGCCGGCGGCCCCGTCGGCGTCATGTTGAGGGAGCACGAAGAGGGACGCGCGCTGATTCAGCAAATGGTCAGCGCGGAGGAGGCGGCGAAGGCCGGAGATGCCGCGGCGCCAGCCCGTTGGGCCGAGGCCGCGCGCGTCTACGCGGGACT
>JAIQGH010000036.1 GCA_020072655.1 Terriglobia bacterium
GACCACAAACAGCTTGCCGGGGAAGCGATGCTCACCATAACGCTTCATGGGGAAACTCCCAAGACATGACTTGGGCGGGTCGTGAGCCGTTAGTCTATCACACCGGGTGGCCGGGGAGGAAAGCGAAGCACAGCGAAAGGGCACCTTCGAATCCGACTGGGGCTCAGTTGTGCATGGGGTTTGGGGCGGCCGAAGGATGTAACTTGTTGAAAATACGAAGGGGACGGCAAGAGTTTGCACAGCGGCCAAGCCTGTCGGGGCCGGGCCCCGGCAAATTTCATTGAAGCGCTACTTGCTCAGTCGCTCGATGTCGTCATGCACGGTTTTGAGCTTCGGATCGAGCCACAGCGCGTGGCGGTAAGCTTCCAAGGCGGGAGAGCGAAAATCCATCTGGTCCTCGATCCGCGCCTTGAGCACTTCCAGGTGCGGGTCGGCAAGGGTCCGCTCCGCCTGCAAAGTCTCGGCCAACGCTTCGGGATACTGCTGCTGAAGATAGAGGGTGCGCGCCAAGCCGTAATGCAGTTCGCCGTAGCCGGGTGCGCGCTCGAGGCCGCGGCGGTAGCTCTCACCGGCGCGCACGACATCTCCGCGACGCTCTTCTGCCAGGCCGTCGCCATAGTCGCGCTCGGCGGCGGTGCGACGCACAATTCCGAACGCTAGAAGCGCCACCGCGGCGAACACCGACACGCTCGCCAGACTCAGCAGGGCGATAATCCCTCGCGAGCAGCTCAACCCGCGCGGCGGGGAAACTCCTTCGTCATCACCGCGTTGAAGCAGGCGCGGCAAGGCCAGCAGCGTGAAAAGCAGGATGAGAGTCGGCGGCACGGCCAACTGAAAATTGAACAGCGAATCCACCAAGATCGCCGCAGCTCCGCCCGCACTTGCGCCGAGCCAAAGTCGCGTGGAGTGCGTGCCGCTCGGCGCGGCCTGGCGCAATTCGCGTCCGTAACGCCACAGCAGCCAACCGAGCGCCACGAACGCCACCGCGCCGGCTTCCAATAGAATCTGCAGCGGGTCGCTGTGCAGTTGCCGGGTAAAAGTCCAGTAACGGGAAAGTTCCGGGTGCGCTCCCAGAAATCGCGCCTGCAACTCCGGGAAGCGAAGTTGAAACGTCCCCCAGCCGCTGCCGAAGAGCGGATGCGCCGTGAACATCGGCCAAGCGGCGCGCCACAGGTACGCGCGCGCTTCGAGTTGAATAAGCAGGGCTCGCACTTGCTGCGTCAGGCTGGGCACCACGATGACGAGCGTTGCCGGGAGAATCCAGACGCCCAGTGCCGCCCCGCCGGTAGAGAGTCCGCCCTCGGGAACGGGCGCGCCTTCGCCGCCGTGCGCTTTCCAGAACCTGCGCGCCACCAGAAGACCTGCCGCGAGCCCCACCCACGCTCCGCGCGAGCGCGTGCCGATGATCGCCGCGAAGGTCACGAGGACAGCAATCCCACTCAGCACTCTCGCTGCCGACGACTTGCTGGACGCGGTCAGCGCCAGGGCGAGGAAAATCGCGCCGATCAGATACCCGGCGACGAAGTTCGGATTTCCGAATGTCGAGTAAAGGCGCATCGCCGAGCGCAACGTGCCCCATTCGACGTGATACCCCCCGAACTGCAATGGGTCGTGCCTCGCCCATTGGGCGAGCGCGATGATGGCGACTGCCGCGCTGGCAACCGAGACCAAGGCCGCAAGCCAACGCAACCGCGCCTCGCCTCCGCCCCACGCGACAAGCAGTAGGAGCCAAATAGGTCCGCACAGGAAATACTCGGCTTCGACAAGGCTAAGAGTGGGGAGGGGGCTGTTCAGACATGACACGAGGACCGCGCAACCCAAAAGAGCCAGGGGCAAGGTCAAGGAAGAATTTCGTGGCGCTGCGGCCTTACCCCAGATGACGCCCACGGCCCACGCCCCGGCGGCGGTGAGAACCAGGACCTCGGTCAGGAATCGCTTGGGGTCGGAGAATTGCTCGGCAAATTGACGCGAAAAAAGCAAAGGCAGGACCAGCAGCAGCCCTGCCTCAACGATCGCTTTGGGCCGGCACAGGCCCCAAAAACGCGGCAACTTCATGAGCGCGGTTTACGCGGAGCGAGGCACTGTGATGCGTCTCAAATGGACTTGCAGCGGTAGCGCCCTGATTCATGGGGGCATGCCGGGCTAAGGCCCGGCGTTACGAGGGCGCGAGACCGTCTTGTGATTGCAGAGGCCTCTGAGACGCAGAACACTGGCGCCTATTTCCCCAGTCTCGTTTTGACCCGATCCATATCACTACCCGGGAGCTCCCGGAAGCCGTAGCTTTTCCCGTCGCTAAAGGCGATGCGGAAAACGGCTTTCGACGCGTCTCCGGCGTTCAGGTAGGCGATCTGTTTCACGGCGGAGGCCGGCTCTTTGAAAAGGGTGGCGTTCCCCGCAACAAACTTAACCGCGCCAGCTTCCAGGAGCAGCCTTCCCGGTTTCTCTTGCTTTTGCAGCTCCACCAAGCGCTGCGAGTCAGCCAGCATCTCCGGCGTCTGTTGCTGGACGTCCTGCACGGCACTCGTCTGCTGCATCTGCGCCGCGAGCTCCATCATCTTCTGGAGGTCTCCCGATTTACTGGCCTTCTGCGCCTCTTCCATGAGATTCTGCAGGTTCTTGTCGTTCTTAGCGCGGTCCTCAGTGCGCCGGAATTTCTCGCTCTTAGCGTCCAGCGCGGCCATCAATTTCATCTCCTCTTCGGGGACCAGGTTAAACTTGCCCAGGCCGACCGGCATGGGAGAAGAGTTGGAGATGCGGTAGCCCAGCCAATGTTCTTGGGTGAGCTCCGGCGAGGAGTCAGCGGTCGGCAAGATCTCGCCGTTATTCCCTACGCCATAGACGACCGTAGCGTTGCACGGGCCTTCTTCCGCCTGGTCGCCGATCTCGAGGTGGGCGACGGCCCGCTCCGGGCTCTGCACGTCGAGCTTGGTCCGCGCACCGCATACGTTTATGGTGAGGCCCTGGATGAGGTTCTTTCCCGTCACCACGATCTCGCCGTCTCCGCCGGGCGGCGCGGAGTCCGGGGTGATGGAGGTAATCTCCGGCCCCGGCACCTGCGGTTTCTTGGCCCGCGCCGGCGTCGGGGGCTGCGTTTCCTGCTTGCCGATCTTCGGGATCTTCAATTTAGGCAGCCCAAGTTGCGCGGGCGACGCCGGAAGAGCACCGAGAGCCAAGACGCAGAAGATCAAGGCCGTCCAACACAGCGCGTTGCGGCATACATCCCTTCGAGGCCTGCCCATACCCCTCCTTCCCAGGATCTCCCCTGGCCATGCTTCAAGCTGCCGTTGAAGAGCGACCACCCTTCTGAACGCGCGCAAGCATACTGCGCCGCTTAGCCGGCCGCAAGCAGCACAGCGCGACGGAGCCGCAAGCAAGGTGTCTGCCCCGCTTATTCCGTCTGTTCGAGCCCTCCAGGGGTGGGAAAAGGCAGGCAGGCCTTTTGTGTTCCGTGGGCTTCGCCCACGGCTACTCATGTTGGTCCCGCTTCGCGGGATCGCTCCCCTATCCCCTTCGGGACGCCGAAGGCGGCCAAAGTGAATAACGGGGGGCGCCAGCCCCCGGAAGCGAAAGCGCCTGAAGAGATCCCACGCCGACCCTGAAGGGGTTGAATGTTAGACCTCTTCCGGGATGCCAAAAATCTTCGCCGCTCGCGAAGAAGTTAGAACCTAATGCTACAGGAGGGCTACCGCGTGGCAATGGAAGCAGCAACAAAAGCGACGGAACCGGGCAGCACCCGGAGGTCATAGCGAGAATTCTCCGTGTGCAGAAGGCATCCCGGATCGTGCTTACTTCAACGCGGCTTGCAGGGATTCCATGATCGACTTGCTATCCGCAGGACGCAGCGAGCCGGCGACGAAATTATACGTCTGGCCGGACGCGAACAAGATGTGGAACGTGCCGGTGTTCACCCCGAGGATCAGGTTCTCGCCAACCTCTTTAATCTCCGCAACCGGCACGGAGAAGACTTCCTTTCCGGATTCCTCGAAGCGCAGCTTCCCGCTGGCGAGCGAGAGCGTGCCCTTCGGGTTGCTGCGGCTCTGCAAAATGTTCCCCACGTCGCTGAGGCTGATGACATCGAACTGCAGAGTTTGACCGGCGCTCTTGGCGGCAGGTTTCGTCGCGGGTTTCCCGGCCGGCTTGGCGGTGGGCGCAGCGGAAGATGCCCCGCTGGCCTTCGTGGAGGTGGCTTCGCCGGTTACCTCGAAGGTGACCTCGGCCTCGGTATCGTCGGGATTGACCACAAACATTCCGGTCGTTCCCGTCGCCGCGTCGGCCGCCACCTGAATTCGCGCCGCAATTTCCGTGTCTTTCTTGACCTGGACATCCTGGACCTGAATGCCAGGGTTGGAGAACGCGACTCGGGCTCCGTCCGCAAAATGCTTGCCCGTAATCTTGAGGGTCGCCTGGGCCCCGCGCGCGGCGCGCGCCGGCTCGATGCCCTTCACCTCGGGCCCTGGGGCCGCGGGAGCCTGTTGCGATGCCTCCGCCGTCGCGGGAGCTTGAGTCTCGGGAGTGGCAGTCGTGGCCGGCGGCGCGGCGGGCGCGCTGGCCGGAGTTTCCTCCACAATGCTAAAGGGAACTTCCGCCACGGCGCTGCCGGGGTTGCTCACAAACAGGCTGATTGCTCCCGGTTGCGCCTTCGCCCCTACGGCCACGCGAGCTTCGAGCTGCGTCGGGCTCACGCGCTCGGTCGAGACGGCGTGCACGGCGGGATTCGAGAAGGAGACGTACGCCCCCGCCGAGAAATTCTTGCCTTCGACCTTGACCGTCACCTCTTGTCCCGGCGCGCCTTGATTGGGATGGACCGCGGTGATTTCGGGAGTGGCGTCCGGCGGGACGTCCGCGGTCGCTTGCTGTGCCGCCCGCCCTGGGGCGGACGCAGTCACCACCAAAATCGCTCCCCCCAGGAGAAGCGCTGCCTTCCAGAGAGTCTTTCCCGAATGATTGAGCATCATGGCAATATCCTGAAGCAGGGATGGCGAGCAGGTGCGAATGTTAGGCCGCGCTGCCGACGAAGTCAAGGCCACCCCTGGGAATCCAGCAGCCTCAGAATCCAGGATAAGGAAAGCTTGCGACTGTGGGTTGGGGCGCTTTCGAGGGCAAGTGGTGACGGCACGGCAGGCCGACGCTTATTTTCGGAGACCGTTTTTCCCCGTTCGCAGAAACTGGGACAGCAAAGCTGGCGCGCGCCAAACGGGCCCGCGGTTTGTTGCGGGAAGCCGATGGGGCCTCGCCTGGCCCGTGCGCGAGACCGGCTGGGTCAGACGGCGTTTGTCACCGTGTGGCGTCGCCCCGCCTGCGGCCGGGTGGCCTATTGGGTCTCCCAATGCCCCGATGGAGTGCATCGGGGCTTTACTGCAAACTGAGTCACTCCCAGCTCAATACACGGCCTTGCACCCTCCCCCCGGTAGGAGTAGAATCCGGTAAACAACATTCCCTTGGGGGAGACACAAAAGGAGGGTGCTATGGGTAAAATAATGGTCATACTGCTGGCCGCAGTGTTTGCGGCAGCAGGACTCACCACCCAGAAAGCCACGGCACAAGAGAAGCAAGGGAAGCAGGAGAAGACCGCCGCCGCTCCGAAGGAAGCGCGTTGGCACGGTCTTATTATCAGGATGGATAAGGACACGTCCACCTTGGACGTCAGCAAGGGGAACGTAGTGAAAAGGATCCACTATGACAGCTCGACCAAGTGGACCGAAGGAACGAAGATTATCGAAATGAGCGAATTCAAAGAGAACGCCGATGTGATTTGCCTCGGCACATACGATGCGAAGGGCGAATTCCACGCGACCCGAATCCAATTGCAGCGTCGCTAGTGGGCTGACATCCCCGGGCAGTTCTCGCAGTACGGGGAAGCAGACGGGTTTCGCGGTCAGAGGAAAGTGGAGCGGTGCGGCTCCCAGTAGCGTAGAAAGTCTCTGCTGACATATACGAAGGGGCGCGCCAGCTCGTTGAAGCTGGCGGCAAGAACACGTTCATGATTGCTCCGGTGGGAGTGGGCTTCCGCCGCTGAAGCTCTGCCGGAGGAAGGGTGAAGCATGGTTTATCGTTCGCGCGTATTGCTTTCGGCCGCCGCGGTCTGCCTCGCCGCCGCAGGCCTCGTCATCGTAGGGAGCGCCCAGACCCCGGAGAAGGAACCAAACCTCACGGAAGAGCAGCAGAGAGAATTCCTCCTGCACGCCAAGGTCGTAAACAGCCGGCAAATCGACAAAGGGATTACCAACCCGTGGCGGTTGACGCTCAGCGACGGCAGGCTGACACACGACGCGGCTTTCCAAAGTATTGATGAACGCAAGCCCGTCATGCAGTTCCCCGATGGCCGCACCGAGATCAACTTCCGCGACTCTTATCACTCCAACATTGCAGCCCGCGAGCTGGCCAAGCTTCTTGGCCTGGACAACATGGTTCCGGTGACGGTGGAACGCAATTGGCAGGGTAACGGTGGCTCCCTGAGCTGGTGGGTCCCCTGGAAGTGGGACGCGGCGATGCGCCTGCAGCAGAACCTGCAGCCGCCCGATGCGGACGCCTGGAACAAACAGATGTACAAGGCGCGGGTCTTCGACGACCTCATCTATGACACCGACCCCAACCTTGGGAATGTTCTGATCACCGAGGATTGGAAGGTCTGGAGAATCGATTTCACTCGCGCCTTCCGATTGTACCCCGACCTGCAGGACCCCAAGGAGCTCGTGCAGTGCGATCGGCAGTTGCTGGAGAAGCTACGTCAGTTGAGCTACGAGGAAGTTCTGGACAGGACCAAGGCGCACCTCGGCAAGTCGCAGGTCAAGGCGGTGATGGCGCGGCGGGACAAGATTGTGGCTCACTTCGAGAAGCTGATTGCTGAGAAGGGCGAAAACGCGGTGCTCTATTGATTTCGCGGGCGGGCCAAAGGCGCGTGGGTGCGGGCGGACGCGGCCATCACCAAAATCGCTCCCCCCAGGCGAAGCGCTGCCTTCCAGAGAGTCTTTCCCGAATGATTGAGCATCATGGCAATATCCTGAAGCTGGGATGGCGAACCGTGGCGAATGTTAGGTCGCGTTAGCGACGAAGTCAAGGACGTGGCGGCCTTGCCCTCCCGAGCTCAGCGTTCTGGGAGTGGGGCTTGACTTTGTCTCGGGGACATCGTTATATTCTCGGCAACGTCCAACGATTAATCTCCTCTAGCCGAGGATGAGTGACTGAACGGGAGGTTACTATGAAAGTCCTATCAACACGGTTCCTCTCGGTGTCCTGGTGTGTTTCGATGCTGTTTTTCCTGCTTTTGTGCCCCTCATCGTCGGGGGCCGACGCTGCCTCCAACAGCGCGCACAAAGAAAAATCCGCCTTACAAGCGCGCCTCCTCCAGAGCTACGGAAAGCTACCCCTGGGATTCGATGGCAATAAGGGGCAGGCCGACACGCAGGTGAAGTTCCTGGCGCGCGGTCGGGGCTACTCGCTCTTCCTGACCGCCAATGAAGCTGTTTTGGTTTTGAGGGGAGAGAGTCAACCGTCGAAGGTCAGCAGTCCAGCCGTAGCGCAGCGCGCCACGGGGCACTCGTTCCTGGGCGTGACGGGTCTCCCGGGATTCCCAGCATTCCCCCTGCTTGGGTTCACGACCAATGCCTCAGCTCTTGAGAGCCATTCAGCGGAGGGGGTTCCCAATCCACCCCTTGCTCCCCATGTGGTCCGACTGAAACTCATCGGCGCCAATCCGCACGCCAAGGTCGTCGGCCTGGACGAGCTGCCGGGCAAGTCCAACTATTTCACCGGCAATGACCCCTCGGAATGGCAGACGAACGTTCCAAGCTATGCGAGGGTTCGGTGCGAGAGCGTATATCCAGGAATTGATTTGGTCTATTACGGCAACCAGCGGCAACTCGAGTACGACCTCGTCGTTGCCCCCCGCGCCGACCCGCGCGCCATCCTGCTCGAAATCGAAAGCGCGCAGTCCGGGATCGAGAAGCAGCGATCGGTGATTCGAGTTGACCTTGCGGGCGATCTGGTCATCTGGACCGATGCCGGTGATGTCCGCCTGCACAAGCCGGTCGCGTATCAACCCCTCGGGAATTCGGAAAAGCAGCTTGTCGCGGCACGCTTTGCGCCCAGCGGGCCGAACCGCGTCAGGTTCGAGCTGGGCAACTACGATCCCAGCAGGACTCTCGTGATTGATCCCGTACTGGGCTATTCCACTTACCTGGGGGGCGACCAAGTCGAGGCTGGAACCGCCATCGCCGCAGACAGCTCCGGTAATGTCTATGTGACGGGGATGACAGGCCCCAACTTCCCAACCACCCAAGGCGCCTTCAAGACCAGTTTTACCGGGTCTACCTGCAGGGTGGAGTCAAAATACTTTCCGTGTCCGGATGCGTTTGTCACGAAGCTCAACGCTACGGGCTCCGCAATCCTCTACTCGACCTACCTCGGCGGCAGCGAAGGTGACGAAGGGACGGGCATCGCCGTGGACGCCGCCGGGAATGCGTACATCACGGGAGACACCGAGTCCCCTGACTTCCCCACGACTGCCGGCACCTACGAGACTGCGGGTGGCAACGTTCACAGCAGCGTTTTTGTGGCCAAGCTCAATGCGGACGGGTCCTCTCTCGTTTACTCAAGCCGCTTCGGCGGGAGCAAGGACGAGGCGGCCACGGGCATTGCGACTGACGCATCGGGCAACGCTTACGTGACGGGCGGCACGGCTTCCTCCGATTTCCCCGTCACCGCGGGGGCCTTCCAGCCGACTCGGATCGTGGGATCGTGTCCTCACCCTAATGGAGGGTTTGGCGATTGTCCCGATGCTTTCGTGACCAAGCTGAATCCTTACGGCTCTGGGCTTGTCTACTCCACATTCCTCGGCGGGTCCGGCGCCGACGCTGGAAGCTCGATCGCGGTGGGTGAGGCTGGTATTGCCTACATCACCGGGGTGACCTCATCTACGGACTTCCCGACGGTAAATCCCCTTCAGCTTTATAACAGCAAGGGCAGTTGCATCGGGAGCCCTGCTTCTCCTAATTGCCTTGACGCCTTCGTGGCCAAACTGAATGCCGACGGGAGCGGTTTGGTTTACTCCACCTATCTCGGCGGGAGCAACTATGACGCTGGGTTTGCGATCGCCGCGGACTCCTCGGGCAACGCGTATGTCACAGGCGCGACCAATTCGCTAGACTTCCCCACCACCACACCCGTCGTGCAGCAATCTTGGGGTGGTGGTCTCTGCGGAGGCCCCAACGATCAGTACGACTGCCCGGATGCCTTCGTGGCCAAGTTGAACGCGACAGGGTCAGCGCTCGTTTACAGCACCTACCTGGGCGGCAACGAGTACGAGCTGGGGCGAGGGATCGCGGTGGATTCCGCCGGAAATGCCTACGTGACAGGGGGCACCAACTCGCTTGACTTCCCCACGGCGGACGCCATCCAAGCCACCTTTGGTGGGGGAAGTTGCACTGTCCGGTTTCGGGGCAACCCGACCACCTTTCATTGTCCTAACGCCTTCGTCGCCAAACTGAACCCGGCCGGGTCGGCGCTCGTGTACTCGACCTACCATGGCGGGGCCGGTGGCGATCTTGGTTTAGGCCTAGCCATAGACGCCTTCGGGAATGCATACCTAACGGGTGGAACACTCTCGGCCGATTTCCCCACCGCCAACCCGCTGCAGGCCCACTTGGCCGGTCAGCTCGACGCCTTTGTGGCGAGGGTAGGACCACCCTTTGCCATGGCACCCTCATCCGGCACATCTTCCACAGCGGAAGTCGCCGCTGGGAGCGCAGCCAGTTACAGGCTGACGGTTTCGCCGAACGGGTTCAGCGGGACAGTATCACTCACCTGTGCCGGCGCGCCCAGAGACGCCACCTGCACACTTTCCTCGTATTCGCTGAATCTGGATGGCTCAACCCCTGCCGACATTACGGTGACCGTCACCACCACGAAACGCTCGCTGGCACCACCCGCTTCCCGACTGACGCCCCCGATAACGGTCAACTGGCCGGCGGCGGCCTGGTTGCTCTCCATGCTAATCCTAGCGGCAGGGCTCTCACTCGGCACAGCGCGGCGGCGCGCGGCGTGGGCGCTCGCAGGCATGATGTCTCTCATGATCCTGTGCTTGTCCTGCGGAGGAGGCGGTGGAGGAGGGGGCGCGCCAGCGCCGACACCGCAGACGGGAACACCGGCGGGAACCTATACACTGACCGTGACCGCGGCGGCCAGCAACTTCAGCCAGGATACGACGCTGACTCTCAAGGTGGACTAACGCTCAAACCAGAATTCCAGCCAACTAAGCAGCGGCGGGCTGCGTGGGTGTCCGCCGCTGCTCTCGTCTTCACCCAACGAGACGAAGGTCTCGGCGCGGCCTTCGAGTGGCGACTTCTCTCGTGGCAAGAGCAATGCAACGAGGGAGAGGTCAGGCGCGGATCTTTTCCGCCTTGATGATGCCGGAGCCTTCTTGGATGGTGAGGATCTGGTTGACCTCGACGTTCGTGAACTTCTCGATTTGGGGAATCTCGGCGGGCTTGCCGTTCTTGCCATTTTTGTCGAGCACGAGCGTCGGCCATTTCACTTCAATCAGGTCGATCGTCTTGGCCTGGCCCACGCCAAAGTGCAGCCGCAGGTCGCTCTGGGACATCACGCTGCACCCGGTGTGGACCTCGTCGATCTGCGCATGGTCGCCGGTAACGACGCGGACCCGCGTGCCCACCGCGGTCCGGTTGCACTTGGTGCCCAGCAATTTGATCTTGATCCAGTTGTTCTTGTTGCCGCCATCGTTGCGCAACAGCGACGGGGGATCGTTCATGTTGAGCACCACGACGTCGATATCCCCGTCGTTATCGTAGTCCCCGAAGGCGCAGCCGCGGCTGGCATAGCGTTCGGTCACCCCGGGGCCCATCTGCGCCGAGACGTCCTTGAACTTCCCGTTTCGCAGATTGTGGTAAACGATGCGCGGGGACTTGAAGGTGGCGTCGAGGTTGAACTTATTGATCTCCGGATAGACGTGGCCGGTCACATGGAAGATGTCCGGCCAGCCGTCGTTGTCGTAGTCGACGAAGCCCGCGCCCCAGTTGACATACTGCGTGTTGACGCCGATGCCGGCCACGAAGGTGACGTCGGTGAACGTCCCGTCGCCGTTGTTGTGGTAGAGGTCGCAGGTGTCGTCCTGGAAGTTGGTCTTGAAGATGTCGAGCCAGCCATCGCAGTCGTAATCGGCCACGCCGAGGCCCATGCCGGCCTGCTCCTGACCGTCCTCGTTGTAAGCGCAGCCGGCCATCACCGAGACGTCCTCGAACGTGCCATCGTGATTGTTGTGGTAGAGGATGCTCGGCTCGGAATCCACCGCCACATAGATGTCCGGCCAGCCGTCATTGTCGAAGTCGTAGGCAACGGCGGTGATGGCATAGCGCGGTCCGGGCTTGAGGATGCCCGCCTTCTCTGAGACGTCGGTGAAGGTGCCGTCGCCGTTGTTGTGGTAGAGGATGTTCAGCCCGCCGGGCAGCCCGCGCGGGCCGCACATCACCGGAATGCCTTTCCACTGACAATAACCCGTCTGCCCCGGCACTGGCACCTTGGCGAGGTCGAGCTCGATGTAGTTGTTGACAAACAGGTCCAGGAATCCGTCGCGGTCGTAATCGACCCAGGCGCTGCCGGTGCCCCACCGCACGCGCTCCTCGTAGAGGCCGGCCTTCTTGGTCACGTCGGTAAAGGTGCCGTCGCCGTTGTTGTGCCACAGGACGTTGTGGCCCCAATAGGCGCAGAAGAGGTCGTCCCAGCCGTCGTTGTCGTAGTCGCCCACGCACGCGGCGGTCTGCCAGCCGGTGCGCGCCAGGCCGGACTTGGCGGTCACGTCGGTGAAGGTGCCGTCGCGGTTGTTCTTGTAGAGATGACAGATGGGCGCGTTCTCCGGCGTGTAAGTTTCGCCGAAGCGAACGCCGTTGGTGATGTAGATGTCCAGCCAGCCGTCCTGGTCGTAGTCGAAGAACGCCAGGCCGCTGCCCTTGGCCTCGACGATGTATTTCTTGGTCTCGACGCCGCCCCAAACGTTGGGTGCCGTCACCCCGGCCTGCGCGGCCACGTCCACAAAGGTCACGGGAGAGATCGGGTCCGAATCGGCCGCCGGCAGCGTCGCCGCCTTGAGCGCCGGCCGGCCGCCCCAACGCCACAAAGGGGTGGCGAGCAGGTCCAGCAGGTTCGAGCCCAACAGAACGCCAGCGGAACGCAGGAGATTTCGGCGAGAGAATTTCATCCTGAAGTTCAATTGCCCCGGCCGGACGCGCCGGTTATGGCAACCGTGCGCTTGGATCACCTGCCGGCCGGAGTCCGGTCATGCGAATTGCCAATTATACATCACCCGGCTCGCCCCCCGCGCAAAAACCAAATCCGAGCGGTTTGGGCAAAGAAGCGCGTCCTCAACTTGCCACGAACGGCCCGATATCGGGATATAATGTCCGTCTGGGGCTTCCATCAACTTTTCACAACGGAGGTAAGGAATGCGGCGAATTCTGCCAGTTCTTTCTGCATGTGTTTTGCTGTTTCCGGTCCTGGGCCCGGTGAAACTCTTCGGTGCGGATGCTGTCAAAACCGAGACGGTTTCCTTCCCCAGCGGAGACGAAACGGCCACCGGCTATCTCGCCCTACCCGCCGCGGCGGGCCGGCATCCGGCGCTGGTGGTGATTCAGGAGTGGTGGGGACTGAACGACTGGATCAAAGAGCAGGCGCGCAAGTTCGCCGAGCAAGGGTACGTGGCGCTCGCCCCGGATCTCTACCGCGGCAAAGTGGCCACCGACCCGGCCACGGCTCACGAACTGTCGCGCGGCATGCCGCAGGATCGCGCCGTGGGCGACCTGAAGGCGGCGTTCGCCTTTCTCGCCGCGCGGGCCGACGTTGACCCGTCCAAAATCGGCTCGGTCGGCTGGTGCATGGGCGGCGGGCTCTCGCTGCAGCTTGCCGTCAACGAACCTCGCCTGGCCGCCTGCGTCGTCAACTACGGCGCCATGCCCACCGACCCGGAAGCCATCGGCAAGATTCAGGCGTCCGTCCTGGGGAATTTCGGCGCCGAGGACCGGGGCATCTCCCCTGACGCCGTGCACGCCTTCGAGAAGGCCATGAAAGCCGCGGGCAAATCCCTCGACGCGAAAATCTATGACGGCGCCGGCCACGCCTTCGAGAATCCTAACAACCAGGCGGGCTACCGCCCCGCAGCCGCCGCCGACGCCTGGACGCGCATGGTCGAGTTCTTCCGCGCCAAGCTGAAGTAGGGGCGAGGCTTGCCCCCGCCCTCGTCGGCTGGCGCCCCGACTTGTCGGGGCGATGTCGGCTGAGGTTGACACCGGAGGGTGGCCGGCCTATGGTTTTGTGCAAAGAGGAAGTTGAAGTCGGAAATTCCGGCCCGCACGTATTTTCTCGCCCCTCGAGGTTGGGAGGTTGCATGATTCGCCACGCCGTATTCTTGAGTTTTGGATTGCTGCTTTTCATATATCCTGTTTCGGCGCAGGGGCCGAACGCGCCGGCGACGTTCACCCTGAAGCCCACGCCGAAGACAGTTGTGTGGGGCCACTACGATGCCAAGACGCCGCCCGTCCTGCGCATTAAGTCGGGCGATACCGTGGAGGTTCAGACGCTGAATACTGCCGACCCCCAGCGCTTGGAAGAGGGAGGCGTTCCCCCGGACGAGGTCGAGCAAGCCCTGCGCGACGTCGCGGAGCAGGTCACGGACAAAGGCCCCAGCAGTCACCTCCTTACCGGCCCGATCTACATTGCAGGCGCCGCACCGGGCGACGTGCTCGAAGTCCGTATCCTCGCCGTGCGGCTGGCCATTCCCTATGCGTACAATGAGTTTGGCCCCAGTTGGGGCTTTCTTCCTGACGATTTCCCTTACCCCAAAATCAAAATCATTCCGCTGGACGAAAAGCGCCTGGTCGCTCGCTTCGCCCCCGGCATTGAAATCCCGCTCCATCCGTTTTTCGGCAGCATGGGCGTTGCCCCTCCGAAAACTTCCGGCCGCCTCAGCAGCGCTCCCCCCTGGATTCATGCGGGCAATCTGGACAACAAGGACCTCGTCGCCGGCTCCACGCTCTATATTCCGGTTCACGCTCCCGGAGCCTTGTTTCTGGTCGGCGACGGCCATGCCGCCCAGGGCGACGGCGAAGTGGACGTCACCGCGCTCGAAACCTCTCTGATCGGCACCTTTCAATTCCTCGTGCGCAAGGACCTGCACCTGCGCTGGCCGCGCGCCGAAACTCCCACGCACTTCATGACCATGGGCTTTCATGAAGATTTGAACGAAGCCGCCAAGCTCGCCGTGCGCGAAATGGTGGATTTCCTCACGGCCGAAAAACATCTCTCCCGTGACGACGCCTACATGCTCGCCAGCGTCGCCGCCGACCTGCACATCACCCAACTCGTCGACGGCAAGAAAGGCGTCCACATGATGATCCCCAAGGCCATCTTTGCCTCCTCCGCAAAATGAAGGCCTGCCGATGCAGCGTCGACCGGAACCCGTCCCGATGAAATCGGGAGGTCGGCAAACCTCCCCGCCGCGCGTTGGCGTCAGGGCACGGTTTTAACCGTGCCGCAACGCGAACGTTCTCAATATCCTTTTTGGGGCTCTAATGGTAGCCACGACGAGCGCCCATCCTCGTCGTGGGCCTTTGCCGCCTGTATCGGCTGGGGTTTCGTCGCGCGAAGGGGCAGGGATTTATTCGTGCCGAAAGACGCTCCCAGAAAAGGCGTAGAGACGGCCCGGCGGGCCGCCTTGAACATGAGACGTTCCACCGGAACGTCTCTACATCGTGCGCAATGGTAGCCACCCCGGCCGCCCTTTGTCGTCGTGGGCTTCTGCAGCCTGGTGGCGCCCCGATTGGTCGGGGCGGCTTGCCATCCCCAAGATCACGAACCGCAGAGCTGCCGACCAACTCGACGCTGCCCCTCTACGCGCTTTACAAGTGCCTCCGCATCGAACATAATCCCCCGCTAGCTGATTATGTCAGCAAGGATGCCCCGCCTGTGCCAACCCTCGAGTGGATCGGCAAGAAGGCCGTCATCAATCATCATCGGGAAGTCCCTTACCATCTGCTGCGTTGTGACCCGAGTCTGTCAGTGGGCAACCCGGAGTGTGGCAACCTGCTCGTGCAAGGCGACAACCTCCTCGCTCTCAAAGCCCTGCTCCCTTATTACGCGGGCAAGGTGAAGTCTATCTACATCGACCCGCCGTACAACACCGGCGAAGAAAACTGGATTTACAACGACAATGTGAACAGCCCGGAAATCCGCAGTTGGCTCGGCAAGGTTGTCGGCGGTGAAGTCGACGACCTTACTCGCCATGACAAATGGCTCTGTATGATGTATCCGAGACTGTCACTTCTACATGAAATGCTTCAAGACGACGGGGCCATCTTCATCAGCATTGACGACCATGAGATCGTCAACCTCCACTGCATCATGCGCGAGATTTTCGGTCCCGGCAATTTCTTGGCAAATATCATCTGGCAGAAGCGCACTTCACCTGACGCACGCGTCCAACTCGGCCCTGCTCACGACTTTGTTGTCGTTTATGCAAAGAACCTCGCGAAGCTCAAGCCAACACTGAAGCGCGTCCCGCCGAGTGGCGAACGAACGAGAGCCTACAAGAACCCTGACAACGACCCGCGTGGCGTCTGGGCGTCTGTTGATCTCACAGGGCAAACTGGTCACGCGACGGCCGATCAATTTTATGAGATTACAACTCCCGCCGGAGTGAAGATGAAGCCGCCGGAAGGGCGTTGCTGGGCGCTGGCAGAGAGGACCTTCTTGGAGTTCATTGCCGACAACCGAATCTGGTTCGGGAAAAGCAGAAAATCGCGGCCACGGCTCAAGAAATTTCTGAGTGAGGGCGAAGGTGTTACCACGTGGACTTGGTGGCCCCATGTTGAGGTCGGCCACAATCAGGAAGCCACAAAAGAACTGAACGAAATCATGGGCCGCGCTGATGCCTTCGACAATCCGAAGCCTACGCGACTTATTCGGCGCATTCTTCAGTTAGCCACAGAAGAAGAGTGCGTTATCCTTGACTCGTTCGCCGGCTCAGGAACCACGGGCAACGCAATCCTACAACTCAACAAAGAAGACGGTGGAAATCGCCGGTTTATTCTTGTCGAAATGGATTCCAACATCTGTCGTAATGTCACAGCCGAACGTTTGCGCCGAGTTTGCTCAGGTTACACTAAACCAGACGGGGGAACGGTCGAAGGCGTGGGGGAGGGATTCAGGTTCGCGATGCTTGGCGATCCGCTTTTCGACGAAGCGGGCAACATCCGCAAGAACGTGAAGTTTCCGGAACTTGCGGCGCACATCTTCTTTACAGAAACCGGCTCGCCAATTCCGAAGCAGGCCACCCGGAGCCCGTTCTTGGGCGTGCATGAAGGCAAGGCCGTCTATCTGCTCTTCAACGGCGTTGTCACAGACAAGAGCCCCGGTGGCGGAAACGTGCTCACCGGTCGAGTCCTCGCAAGGCTGCCGAATCACGCGGGGGTGAAAGTGATTTACGGCGAGGGGTGCAGGCTCGGCCCCGCACGCCTGAAGAGCGAAGGAATTGTATTTAAGCAGATTCCCTATCACATCAGAGTGAGCTAACCGCGATGGAACTCAAGGGCTACCAAGAACGGAGTCTCGAGGCGTTGGAGGAATACTTTCGGGGGTGTATCGAGATTGGGACTAAGAAGGCTTTCGTCCTTCAGACGTCACGGCCGTACTTGCCGGTTCCAAATCTGCCAGAGCTCCCATACGTTTGCCTGCGAGTTCCGACAGGTGGGGGGAAGACGTTCATGGCATGCCATGCCCTTGGCTTGGCAGGGAAGAAATACCTTCAAGCCGAGCGAACCGTATGCCTGTGGCTGGTGCCCTCGAACCAGATTCGGGAGCAGACGCTGGCGGCATTGCGCGACCGGAAGCATGCGTATCGGCAGGTACTGGATAGCCATTTTTTACCGCAAGTTCGAGTGATGGATATTCAGGAGGCGTTGTATGTCCAGCGCGGAACGCTGGATGGTGAGACCGCCATTATCGTCGCTACGCTTGCAGCGCTGCGTGTCGCGGACGTTGAAGGCCGCAGAGTGTATGAATCGGCAGGCGCGTTGAGTCACCACTTTACCGGCCTTGACGCCCGGTTAGTGGCGGAACTGGAGCGCAACGAGACCGGCGTCGTTCCGCATTCCCTGGCCAATGTCCTGCGACTTCGGCGGCCCGTGGTCATTATGGACGAGGCCCACAACGCCCGGACGCCCCTCTCGTTTGAAACGCTGGCGCGCTTTAACCCCTCTTGCGTAATCGAATTCACGGCCACACCAGAAACAACCCATAAGCCCGACCAAGAGCTCTTCGCCAGCAACGTGCTTCACCACGTGTCAGCGGCGGAACTGAAAGCAGAAGAAATGGTCAAGCTCCCGATCAAGCTGCGCACTCGTGGGGAATGGAAAGAAGTCCTGGGCGAGGCCGTGGCTCTCCAGAGGAGTCTCCAAAAGGCCGCGCTGGAGGAGGAGCAGAAGACCGGCGAGTACCTCCGGCCCATCGTTTTGCTCCAGGCACAACCCCGCAGTAAAGAGCGCGAGACGCTGACCGTCGAGGTGGTGAAGCGGTGCCTAGTGGAAGACTTCAAGGTGCCAGGAGAAGAGATTGCAGTTGCCACTGGGGAAACTCGCGAGATCGAGGATGTCAATCTCTTCGACCGGACCTGCCAGCTGCGCTTCATCATCACCGTTCAAGCGCTCAAAGAAGGGTGGGACTGCTCTTTCGCCTATATCCTTTGCTCGGTCGCAGAAATCGGTTCCTCCCGCCACGTGGAGCAAATCCTGGGGCGGATTCTCAGGCTTCCACAGGCGCGGTGGAAGCAGAAACAGGAATTGAACTGCGCATACGCATTTGCAGCCTCTCCCCGATTCATTGAGGCCGCGAACTCATTGCGGGACGCGCTGGTCGAAAACGGCTTCGAAAAGTTGGAAGCGAAGGACCTTGTCGTCCAGCAAGAAGAGCCTAGCCTACCGCTTTCGCCCGGCCCGCTGTTCGACAAAACCTCGGAAGCTGTGACGCAGAAGCCGGACCTTTCCCTGCTCGATAAGCCCCTCCTGGCCAAGGTCGAGTACGACGCGACAACGGGAAAGGTTACGGTTACAGGCTCGATGAACTTGGAAGACAAGAAGGCTCTTCAGGAATGCTTCACCAATCCTCTAGACCGGGAGGCTATCGAGAGGATTTACCTTCTCAAGCTGGAGCGGGCCGGGATTCCACCTATAGCACGCCCCGAGTTCCGGGTGCCGCTCCTTGGTGTTCGCGATGGCGACCAGCTTGGCGCTTTTGAGGAGAGTTGCTTCCGGGATGTTGAATGGAACCTCGCAGACTGTGACGCCATGCTCACGGACCTAGAGTTCCCGACGCAGGTAGCGGCCGGAGAAGTCGGCGAGGTGGATGTTAGCGAGGCGGGCCACGTTGAGCTGCGGTTCGTTACCCAGCTCCATGAGCAATTGACGTTGCTGACCATCGAAAGTGGCTGGAGCGTGGCATCGCTCACCAACTGGCTCGATAGGCATATCCCGCACATTGAGATTCCCCAATCGCAGTCGGCGCCTTTCATCCACAAGGCGATCACATACTTGATGGAGAACCGGGGGCTGGCGATAGAAGAGTTGGCTCGGCAGAAGTTCCGGCTGCGGACCGCGCTTGAGAGGAAAATCGGTGACCATCGGCAGGCGCAAGCGAGAAAAGCCTACAACGCCCTCTTGTTCGGCCCCGAAGGCGGAAAAATTCAAGTGAGCAAGCATCTCTATTTTACTTTCGAGGAGAATCGGTATTCGCCAAACTCCGTCTGCCAGGCGGCCTACAAATTTAACAAACACTTTTTCCCGCAGGTCGGCGAGCTTCCGAGCGAAGGTGAGGAGTTTGAGTGCGCGGTGTACTTGGATACCCACCCAAAGGTGTGGTACTGGGTTCGCAACTTGCCAATACGGCAGGAGCATTCGTTCTGGTTGCAGACGTCAACGGATAAATTCTACCCGGATTTTGTGGCACTTTTGCATGACGGCCGGATTTTGGTTGTCGAATATAAGGGCGAGCACCTTTGGGGCACCGCCGATTCCGAAGAGAAGCGGAGACTCGGCGAACTGTGGGCGGAGCGCAGCGGCGGCTCCTGCCTTTTCCTCATGGTGAAAGGCAAAGATTGGTCCGCAATCGACGCTCTTCTGCAATTCACTCCCCCGGGCGGCGCCTTATTCTAGGAGCCGGTAGCGCGGACCTCCACTAGTCCGCGGCGTTTACCCGGTCCGGCGTAGATAAGCCGCAGACCTGAAAATCCAGGTGTGCGCTACACCGTCAAACCCGAAGGCTGGTAGCCGCGGTTAATCTGCGGCTGGAATTAACCGTGGGTTCGTAAATGGAGGAAAAGCTGGATTTGCTACCACCAAGTCACCAAGGCACAGAGCAGTACAGAACCGGCGAATCTAGAGTCCGCGGCTCGGCATCCTCGCGGTGACGCCGTGTCGGCTTTCACAAAGGCGCGCCTTCCTTCGTGACCTGGAGTCTTTGTGGTGAAAGGTTTCTCGGCCTGGCTGGCCCCCGCGCGGTCCTAGAAAAACACCCTGAGGGCGCTCGCGTCGAGCACGTAGCTTTTCTTGTGCGCATTCGCACCACTAAGGCACCAAGTCACCAAGAAAGAGAGGCTCAAACCTCTTCTGCATGGCTGGTAGCCGCAGTCAATCACAATTCGATTGGCTGTGGCTGCCCTCCCTTTTTGCCCTTTGCCTCAAGAACCTGCCAGAGTTCATCGGGGGCCGTGTTCCTTTGTGTCTTCGTGCCTTGGTGGTAACAGGTCCCGCCTACCGACCGGCCGGTAGGTAGAGCCTCACCGCCCCTGGGGCGGCCTCACAGTGAGATTCCTGGGATTCGCCAAACGGATTTTGTAACTCCCTAATTTTCAGTGGATTAAGGTTCTTCGTCAGAGGCTTCAAGAGACTCCGGTGTACCGAAACGCCACATCAAGAACAGGGCCTGCGGTCGGCCTCCGACGGCGCCGCGGGGAACGCTTTGCTCAGCCCTTCTTGAGTTCCCCGAGGACGAGGCGGCCGCATTCCTTCAGCGTCTCGAAGACGCCGATGCCTTTATAGGCGACGGCTTCAAAGGCGGGCTCGCTCTTCTTGAGCAGCGCCTTCTTCAACTCTTCCACCGGCAGGGCGCTGGGTAGATCGCGTTTGTTGAGCTGGAGGATGTAAGGCATCTTGGCGAAATCGTAGCCGTGCTCTTTCAAGTTTGCCTGCAGGTTTTCGAGCGCCTCGTAGTTGGCATCCATGCGTTCTTCTTGCGAGTCGGCGACGAAGATGACGCCGTCCACGCCGCGCAGGATGAGCTTGCGGCTGGCGTCGTAGAAAACTTGGCCGGGCACGGTATAGAGGTGGAAGCGCGTCTTGAAGCCGCGCACTGTGCCAAGTTCGAGCGGCAGGAAGTCGAAGAACAGCGTGCGGTCGGTCTCCGTCGCGAGGGAGATCATCTTCCCGCCCTTCTTGCCAAGCGTCTGATCGAAGATCCACTGCAGGTTGGTGGTCTTGCCGCCGAGGCCTGCACCGTAGTAAACGATCTTGCAGTTGATTTCCCGGGCGGCGAAGTTGATGAAGCTCACGCGATAGGATCCTCTTCTCGCAGCCAGCTCAAGCGCCGGGTTTTCCGGCCAGAGACCTGAAACCTTCTCTCCGTCGCGGGCGCACCCCGCGCGAGTCGAGAAGCTGTCGAAGTTAGCTGCTTATAACACATTGAATATCGGATGACAATAGCACCCGGGTCGCAACGGCCTGATTTGGGACATAGCCCCGCGATTCCCTGGCCGCGATACAGTCGATTGCGGCAGCCCGGAAGGGTGGTTCGCGAAAACTTGTCACGAGACTCGAGAAGCCTGTATTCTTGGACGGCGGCCGTTTCGGACGCGGCGGGGCGATACCCGCCGCATGGTTTTTTCGGGCAGGCCAGGACTGGCGTCGCCGCCGATGGGAGGTGCGAGGTTGAAGAGTCCCGTACGAATCTCAGACCGTGGCATGGGCAAGGGTCTGGCCTTTCTGCTCGTGCTTCTCGTCGTCCTGTTGGCGGCGCTGATCGTCAAGGTGACGAGCAGGGAAGCGCCGACGATCCAACTCCAGGGCCAGATTAAAGGTCTCGGCCAGAGCACGCCGATCCAGTTCGAAGTCCGCGACCCGCAGCACAGCGTCAGAAGTGTACAGCTCGAAGTCCGGCAGGGTAAGCGAGTCTTCGCTGTCCCCGTCGTCGCGGGGACGACCGAGGTGCGCACGAGTTGGTGGCGGTTCTGGAGGAAGCGGCCGGAAAGCAGGGCCAGTATCCAAACGCGTGTCGGCCGGAAGGAGATTCCGGATCTTCAGGAAGGCCGCGCCACGCTCCGCATCGTGGCGACAAACGATTCCTGGGGCCGCTTCTTTCGCGGCGGGCGGAGCGAGTTGTCTATGGACTTACCCGTCCGCCTCACGCCGCCGCAGGTCCAGGTGCTGAGCTTTCCGCACTATGTGAATCAGGGCGGCTCGGAGCTGATCGTTTTCAAAGTGTCGGCGGGAACGATGGAATCCGGAGTGAAAGTGGGCGATTACTTCTTTCCGAGCTGGCCCGTGAGGGATTCGATGCCCGAAACCAGGCTCTGCCTCTTTGCTTATCCCTATAACGTTGATCCGGCGACGCCCGCCAGCCTCGTGGCACGCGATGACGCGGGCAACGAAACGGTCAGCAATTTCACCTACCGCGTTTTCCCCAAGAAGTTCCACACCGATACGATCGATCTGAAGGACGATTTCATGACGCGCGTCGTGCCCTCCATCATGAGCCAAACGCCGGAATTGCAGGATCAGGGCAGCCTGCTCAAGAACTTTCTCCTTGTCAACGGCCAACTTCGTCAAGCCAACGCGCGCGAGCTCGTGGCGATCTCGCAGAAGACCGCCGACCATTTCCTATGGACAGCGCCCTTCATCCGGCTCCCCGCCAAGACGGAGGCCTCCTTTGCCGACTACCGCACCTACCTTTACAACGGAGCGGTCGTCGACCATCAAACGCACCTGGGATTTGATCTCGCCGGCGTCGAGCAGATGCCCGTGAGAGCGGCCAACGACGGCGTCGTGGCATTTGCCGGGTTCTTGGGGATTTTCGGCAACGCGGTGGTGATCGACCACGGTTGCGGCCTCGAGAGCCTTTACGGCCACATGAGCTCCATCGCCGTTAAGGCAGGCGACCCGGTGAAGCGCGATCAGGAAATCGGCCGCAGCGGGCAGACCGGACTCGCCGGTGGCGACCACATCCACTTCACGATGTTGCTCGATGGAATTCCCGTCAACCCGGTCGAGTGGTGGGACCCGCACTGGATCCACGATCGGATCGAAGCGAAGCTCGCGCCCTACAAGTAGGGGCGGAGGTTGCCCCGCCCGAAAGGTTTGCCCAAACTTGCGAGGCCGTGCCCCCTGGCGGTTCAGATAGAAGTTGATAAACTTCTTCGGGTCAGTTCGGACCGCCACGGCGGCATTAGGCGCCTTCCCTTCAACAACGCGCGTAAAGCCCTTGTCGTCGACTTCGATAGGGAGTGGCTGGGTTTCGCAAAGGCTCGGGTCGGTGAGCATGGCGACGGCCATGGGGTCGAAGAGAATCGGCGTGGGGCGGTCCCAGAGGTGGTAGAGGATGGTCAGGTCGTTGGTGAGCGGCGTCAGGTGCGTGAAGATGCGATCCCGTCCTTCGGCGTAGAGTCCCAGCATCGCGGTCACATCGAGCGGCACCATGAGGATCGGAACGCCCGAGGAGAAAACCACCTGCGCTGCCGCAGGGTCCTGCGCAATGTTGTACTCGGCTGCGGGACCGGAACCCGGCTCGTAGCCGCGGACGATTGAGCCGCCCATCATCACGATACGCTTGATCTTCTTCGCCACCTCAGGATCGCGCTTGAGCAGCGTGCCAACGTTGGTCAAAGGGCCGATGGGAACGAGCGTAATCTCGCCAGGGCGTTTCTCGATCTGCTCCATCAGGAATTCCACCGCAGCTTGGGTTGTGAGGGCCGGACTCGTAAAGCCCTCCGCCCAACGGCACTGTTCGATCGGCAGACGCTTGCCCGGCTCGCCCGCGGCCACGGGCACCGCGCGCCGTCCTGCGTCCCAGAGCATCTTGGCTGCCAGCCGGGCACGGGCCTGCGTGTCACCGCTCACCGTCGTCACTCCGACCAGGTCGAGCTCGGGGCTGCGGAGAATGAGCGCCAGGGCGAAGGCATCGTCGATATCCGTGCCGATGTCAGTATCAAGCACGATCGGCATGCTGGCGGGCGCTGCCGCCCGACCGTCGAACGGCGCGGCCGCCAAGACCAGGGCGAGCATGGCGAGCACCTTCCTCATGGTTCTGAGTCCGCTGAGTATAGCTTAGCGAATTCCGCAATCCATCTTAATTGCTCTGTGGTATCAGGAACCGGCCAGCCACGCGCCGAAGAGAGAGCGCTGATCGCGTCCTCGACGGGGATTTCGTAGGCCGTCAGGAGACAGGCCGCCACCAGGCTCGAGCGTCCGATTCCGGCCCGGCAGTGAATCGTCACGTGCTTGCCTTCCGCCAGCCGGTCGAGAAGGGTCCGGAAGAAGCGGGCTGAGTTGCCATCCCGCGGCGGAACATCGCGGTCGGGGATCGGGAAGGAGATGAACTCGAGGCCGTTCTGGGCGCAAAGCTCCGCCTCCTTTTGGAGCTCAAGCTCTTCGTCCTCCTCAGGCGTGAGAAGCGAAACGAGGACGTCGACGCCTTCCTGCGTGAGGGAGACAATTTCCTCTCCCAGCCAATCCCCGCCACACGGCCTGGGCATGATGCCCAGGGGAGGGTATCCACGCTCTTTGACCCAATAGACTCTTGGCCCCATTACCGGACCACTGGCGCGAGCGCCACCGAGGTCAGGCCGGCGATGAAGAAGAGGAACATCAAGGCGAGCATTCTCGTCACGCGTGCGTCCGCGCCACGAAATTCCTTCCACACAAAGACGCCCCAAATCGTCCCCACCATCGTCGAGCCCTGGCCCAGGGAATAGGAGGTTGCCGGCCCGACCATCTGCGCGTAGGATGCCACGAAATTGGAGATGGTTCCGACGGCCCAAATGATTCCGCCCAGCACGCCCCAGAAATGCACCGCGCGCGAGCCTTGGATGTAATCGCGCATCGTCAGAGGCGGCCCGGCCACCGGGCGGCGCATGAAGAAATAATTGAAGGGGATGTTGGAGGCCACGACACCCAAAGTGAAGACGAAGGCGACGCTGTAGGGCACCAGGTGGCCTTCGCCGGTCAAGCCCTTGGCCACGAGAGGATAGAACAGCCCCATCCCGACTCCGCCGACCAGGCTTAGGACCAGACCTTTCTTCGAGACCGTTGTATCCCTCGATATTCCCCGGTAAGCCAGAGCGTCCAGCACGATCGCTATGCAAACGAGGGCCACGCCCCCGAAGAGCAGCGCAGGGTTCCCCTTCGGCGTGATGAGGTAATTGAGGACCGACCCAATCACCAGCGCCAGGCCGATGCCGACGGGAAACGCCACGGCCATGCCCGCGATGGCGATCGCCCCCACGATCAGGAGGTTGGCAAAGTTGTAGACGATTCCGCCCAAGAAGGCGAAGGCGAGGTGGCGCGCGTCGGCCGCGCCCAGGTTCTGAAAGAAGCTGTCGGGGCTGGTCGGATCGGTCCGGCCCAAGGTCATGGCGACGAGCAGGGCCGTCAGCAGGATTCCCCAGACGTAATCCCAGTAGAGAAGTTCGAACCGCCAATTCTTGCAGAGCTTGTAGGTGTTGGGCCAACTCCCCCAACACAGCATGCTGAGGATCATCATCAGGAGGGCAAGAGAGTAAATCTGAGGGACGAACATGGCTCACACCCGATCAGGGAATGGGACTGAGGGCCGAGCCTTCACGGCGGGGAGAGAATAACACGAAGTGAGGCGCCGGCAAGCCTGTTTCCGGTCCGGACTCGGCGTAAGGAGCTGCTACTCTTCCTCCTCTTCCTCTTTAGCCGGCCGGTGCGCGGCGATGATCTTCTCGGCGATGGGCTGCGGGACAATGTCGTAGTGCGAGTACTCCATGGCGTACGTTCCGCGCCCTTGCGTCATGGAGGTGAGGTCGGAGGCATAGGTGAGCATTTCAGCGAGCGGCACCTGCGCCTTGATAACCGTCGAGCCGCTCCTCGGTTCCATTCCCTGGATGCGCCCGCGCCGGCCATTCAGATTTCCCATGATATCGCCCGAATAATTCTCCGGCACGGTAATCTCGACATTCATGATGGGCTCGAGCAAGCAGGGCTTGGCCTGTTCCATGCATTTCTTGAACGCCTTCGACCCCGCCAGCTTGAAGGCGATATCCGAGGAGTCCACCTCGTGGTAGGAGCCGTCGTAGAGGGTCACTTGGAAATCCACGACCGGGTAACCCGCCAGGTAGCCCCTGGAGGCCGCGTCAATGATGCCCTTCTCGACGGAGGGAATGAAGTTTTTGGGGATCGCGCCGCCGTAGATGTCGTTGACGAATTCGAAGCCGGCGCCGCGCGCGAGCGGCTCCATGCGGATCCAGCAGTCGCCGTACTGGCCGTGGCCGCCCGTCTGCTTTTTGTGGCGTCCCTGGGCCTCGGTCTTGGCGCGGATGGTTTCACGGTAAGGAATCTTGGGCGCCTTGAGCGTCACCTCGAGGTTGAAGCGGCGCTTGAGCTTGGAGACCGCCACCTCGACGTGTTGCTGCCCGGCGCCGGAAAGCAGGAATTCTTTGGTCTGCGGGTCGCGCGAGAAGCGCAGCATCAGGTCCTCTTCGAGGATGCGGTGCACGGCCGTGGAGAGCTTGTCTTCGTCGCCGCGCGATTTGGCCTCGATGGCGAAGGAGATGGCGGGCTCCGCCAGTTTCACCTTGGGGTAGAGGATCGGCGCTGCCTTGTCACCCAGCGTGTCGCCGGTGAGCGTGTCCTTGAGCTTGGCGACGGCGCCCAGGTCGCCGGCGCGCAATTCGGCCACCGCCGTCTGTGTCTTGCCCTGCACCGCGGCAATGTGGGAGAGGCGCTCGGCACTGCCGCGGTTGAAATTGCTGACGTTCGCTTCGTTCTTCAGAATCCCGGACATCACTTTGAAGTAGCTCACGCGCCCCGCAAACGGGTCCGCGACCGTCTTGAAGACGTAGATCGAAACGGGCTCGTCGTCCGCGATCTTGCGCTTCCGGGTCTCGCCGCCCTCGTGCTCGAGGCCTTCGACGGCGCCACGCTCAATGGGCGAGGGGAGGAAATCGACGATTAGGTTGAGGAGGTTTTCGCTGCCCACGTTGGCGAGCCCGGCCGTCGCGGCGACCAGATGGATCCGACGCTCCGCCACCGCCTGGCGGAGCCCCGGCACGAGGTCCTCCACCGGGATGGTGCCCTTGTCGAAGAATTCCTCCAGCAGTTTGTCGTTCCCCTCGGCGACCATTTCGATCAGGGCTTCGTGGGCCTTGGTCGCCGCCTCCGTGAGATCGGCGGGAATCTCCGCTTCCTTGGCCTTGCCGGAGCCCTCGGCGTCATAGAGGTAGGCCTTCATGCGCACCAGGTCAATGACGCCGCGAAAGTTCTTCTCCTCTCCCACCGGAAGTTGAATGGGAGTCACGGCGCGACCGAACGCGGCACGCGCTGCTTCCAGCGTCCGCTCGAAACTGGCCCGGTCGCGGTCGAGCTGGTTGATTGCGATCAGGCGCGGCAAACTGAACTTCTCGCAAAACCCCCAGGTCTTTTCCGTCTGCACTTCGACGCCCGCCACGGCATGCACCAGCACCAGCGCGGAATCGGCGGCCACGAGTGCGCCTTCGGTCTCATGCATGAATATGTTATAGCCTGGCGTGTCAATGAAATTGATCTTGGCCTTGCCCCACTCGGCATAGGCCAGCGCGGCGCTGATGGAGAATTTCCGCTGAATCTCCTCCTCATCGTAATCGGTGATGGAGGTGCCGTCGTCCACTTTGCCGAAGCGGTTCACCATGCCCGCGGTGAAGAGCAGCCCCGAAACTAGTTGCGTCTTACCGGTGCCGCCGTGGCCGACGAGCGCGACGTTGCGGAGGTTCTGGCCGTCGTAGATTCTCACCGAGGACTCCTTGGGAAGGCAGATCTCGTGCTCTGCTGGAGAATTGGCAATTGAGACAAACCGTCATGCTAGCACATCCCTTCGAGGGCCTTCAATCTTCACGGCCCGGCAAGAAACTCCGAGGCGGGCATAATGTGCTGCTCATAACCCAGCGATGGACCAGTGAATCTGACGGGGCAACCGGGCTTAGTCCAAGTCGATGTCGCGGGTGGGAGGTTCGGCGGGCGCGTCCTTCGTCTGTTTCAGGGCCTCGGCAAACTTGCGTTCCAGGAGCTGCGACTTGACTTTCGTTTCTTCCGCGCTTTGCCGGAAGAGCGCCTCGCGCCGAGCCTTCTCCTTCTCCAGCAACTGCGCGGCGTGGTCGATGTCCGGGGCCTTGCCGTGCTTGGGGGGCGCGGCGTGATAGAGGACCTTGCCGAGCTCGGCGTCCACCTTCAGGCGGGCACCGCAGCACGGGCACGTGATCTCGAGGACGGATTTCTCCTGCTCGCTCATTCTGATTCTATGCTACGCGCCGCCGGCGGCCCGTGTCAAATTGACGCATCCGACTCCGCGAGGTCGCACCCGCGTCTCCGACTTTCAATGGGGAGCCATTGGAGAGGAGTGTTCCGTCGGCGCCCCCGGCGTTTCCGCCGTGAGGTGCTGAAAGACTTCGTCCACGCCGCGCAAGCCCAGCTCGCGCGCGCCCCAGTGGAACTTTTCGACCGGGTTCACCTCCTGCCGGATCTCAGCCAAGGTTTTCCCCTGCTGAATGCGCGTCTGGATTTCGCTGACCAACCATTCCAGGTAGGCGCGGAATCGCCCGAGCTGCTTCTTGTCCCCGGGCGGGCCGTGGCCGGGAACGTAAACGTCCGCATCCCACGATTCGAGCTCCCGCAGGTCTGCGATCCAGCGCCGCACGTCGGTCGAGGTCAGC
>JAIQGH010000037.1 GCA_020072655.1 Terriglobia bacterium
GAGGTTCCGCTGTTCCCGGACACGACAATTCCCGGGACGCGCAGGAGAGCCACCAGATCCGGGTCCGAAGCCAAAGAGAAATCCTGCCGTATCTTCTGCAAGGCGGCGAGGTAGGCATTCAGGAGCCTCGAGTCCAGATGGAGGTCGGCCGCGCCGGAGTATTCCAGGCTCATCTGGAACTCGATGTGCCCGCGCGCCACGTGCTTCTTCACCCGATTGCGCAGCGCCACCTCGAACGGCTCGAGGCCGGGCGAAAGACGAATCTGCAAGTCGAGGAACCGGTGATTAGTGCTTTTCACGCTGGCGGTGAGCGTGTACTCACCTTCCTCGTGGCGAAGCCGGCTGTAGCCTGTCATGCTCCGAATCATCGTCAATTCTCAGCCGTCTGCGGTCAGTGCCGTGTCTTCCCTGCCTCTTGCTCCTTGATCCTTAATCCTGCCATCACGGTTGTGCGTCCACAAACTGCAACTCATGGAGCCGCTGGTAAATCCCCCCGCGACTGACCAAGTCGTCGTGGGTGCCGATCTCGGAGATGGTGCCGCGGTCGAGCACCACGATGCGGTCGGCACGCCTCACCGTTGAAAGGCGGTGGGCGATGACGAGCACGGTTCTCCCGGACATCAGGTTGTTGAGCGCCCGCTGCACGAGCAGTTCCGACTCGGTATCCAGCTCCGAAGTGGCCTCATCCAGGATGAGCAGGGGGGCGTTCTTGTATAGCGCCCGGGCGATGGCGATGCGCTGGCGCTGGCCTCCGGAGAGGCGCTGGCCGCGCTCGGCGACGACGGTCTGATACCCTTCGGGCATTTCCATTATGAAATCGTGTGCCAGCGCCACGCGTGCCGCCTCCACGACCTCCGCCTCATTCTGGGGCTTCCGGCCGTAGCAGATGTTGTTGAAGACCGTGTCATTGAACAGAATGGTCTCCTGCGTGACCATGCCGATCTGCCCGCGCAGGGAGCCCAAGGCGACATCGCGGACGTCGTGCCCGTCGATCAGAATCCCTCCGCGGGTAACGTCAAAGAAGCGCGGGATCAGGTTCGCCAGGGTGGTCTTCCCCGCCCCGCTCGAACCCACGATGGCCACCACTTCGCCCTTGGCGATGCGGAGGTTCACATCCTGGAGGAGAGGAACGCCGTCTTCGTATTCAAAGTCCACGTGGTCGAAGACGATGTCGTTCTGGAAAGGAAGTAAGTGGATCGCGTCCGGCTTCTCCGCCACCTCCGAGCGCAAATCGAGGAATCTGAAGACTTGCTCCGACGCGCCGATCGCCTGCTGATAGGCGTTGTTGACGCCGGTCAGCCGCTTGATGGGCTCATACATCTTGAAGAGCGCCACGAGAAAGGCCACGAATCCGCCGGTCGTTTGGGAATGATGAAGGATCGCGTTGCGGGCGTAGAGCAGCAGGCCGGCGATGGTCACGGCCCCCAGGATCTCCATCAGCGGTGAGGTAGCAGCCTGGGCCCGCACCCAGCGCAGGTTGATCCTCAACAGTCGCCGCGTGGCCGCTTTGAACTTCGCCACTTCGAACAACTCCATGACGAAGGACTTGACGATCCGAATGCCCGTGAAAGTCTCCTGCAGGACGTTATTGATTTCCGCCATCTTGTCCTGGCTGGAGCGGCTCGAAATGCGGATGTAACGGCCCAGGTTAGCGGAGGCAAATACCACAAAGGGCACTAAGACCAGAGAGAAGAGCGCCAGCCGCCAATCCACGTAGAAGACTACCCCCATCAGCCCGACCAGCGTAAAGCACTCCTTGAGAAAATCCGCGGAGACCTGAGAAACAGCGAGTTGGATCTTCTCGATGTCGTTGGTGATGGCTGACATGAGGCGTCCGGTCGGGTTTCTCATGAAGAAGCCGATCGATTGCTGAATGATCCGCGCATAGAGCAGGTTCCGCAGGTCGCGGACCACCGAATGGCCGACGTAGTTAACAAAGTATGTGGCAAGGAATTCCGCCAAACCCTTCGCCAGCGTCACGGCAATGAGGGCAATCGCCACCATCGTCCAGACGTTGTGAACCCAGTGCGGGAGAAGATCCTGCAAATACAGGGGTTGGCCGCTAAATGGCAACTGGAAAAGCCGGATGGGCGCCGAATCCGCCTGCGGGGCGAGGACGCGGTCGAACACCGGCTGGATGAGCAGGATACGCAGCGCCTCGCACGCCCCCACCGCTGCCATGAGAACGACGGCGATGGAGAACCGCAGGCTGTAAGGACGGACAAAACTCAGCAGGCGTTGCAGTTGGCTCATTCGCGGTCACGCCCCACCCAAGGGGCCGGGAGATACCCTCCAGACTGGCAATGGTAGTTCCCCGCCCAAAGCCGCGTCAAGCAAGAAGGGGCCTTGCGGGGGATGCCATTGACCGGCCTAGAAGCACAACCCACGTATTATCAATCCGATAGCAATAGTCCGACCAGAACCTTACGGCGTTTACCTTTTGGTAACTATACCGGGGTTCCGGCCGCCTCCCTGGCCAAAACCGCCGCCCCGTAAAGAGGAGAAAGCGTCCCTAACTCCGCCAGAACGATTGCCGTCGAAAAACCGATCGTGGGGGACTTCAGCTCGCCAATCGCTTCATTCACAGGGTCGAGCAGGAGATTACCTGCCTGCGCTACTCCTCCTCCCAGGACAATCTTGTCGGGGTTCAGGAGGCGAATCACCATCAGCAGGGCCCTCGCCAGCCAGCGGCCGGCCTCGCGGAGGATGCGTTCCGCAGCCATATCGCCTTGCGCCGCCGCCTCGATCACCGCCTTCGCAGTAATGTCCTCGATGGCGCCTCCGCTCAATTCAATCATGCGGGTCTCCGACCGCCGCCCGGCCCACTCCTGCCCGCGGCGGGCAATCGCCTCCCCTGAGCAGAAGGTTTCGAGGCAGCCCCGAGCGCCGCAAGAGCAAAGCACACCGGTGTCGGAAACGGGCAAGTGGCCAATCTCCCCCGCCAGGCCGTCGCGGCCGCGAATGATTTTGCCCTCCGAGATCCAGCCGCCGCCGATGCCCGCGCTGAGGGTCACATAAAACAGCGAACCCAGTCCACGCCCGGCGCCGTAAGTGTATTCTCCGAGTGCTCCCGCGTTGGCGTCGTTTTCAAGCCGGCAAGGAACACCCAGCATCTCCCACATCCAGTCCGCCAAGGCAAAGTCCTTCCAGCCGGCAAAATGGACGGACGTGACGCGCTGGCACTGGGAGTCCACGAGCCCGCCGAAACTCATGCCACAAGCTTTGACCGGGTAGTCGCTCTTTTCCGCAAAGCGCCGGCAGTGATCCCGGACCTGCTCGAGCACCCACTCGCGCCCGCCGGCAGGCAGCGTTGCGTTCTCACTTACCAGGAGCCGGCGCCCCGCTTCGTCGAAGAGCCCGACGCGGAAATGCGTCCCGCCGATATCCACCGCGATGACATTGTTCACGTGGCCCTCTCGCGTCCGCCCGGCAACCGGGTCCGCCGGGTCACAGCACCATCAGCGTCACGAAGCCTTCCCGAGATCCCGATGCAGGGTCTTGGCTCGATATCCCTCCCGGGCGAGCACCGCGGCGACCTCGTCAGCGAGCGCCACCGAGCGGTGCCGTCCGCCCGTGCAGCCGATGGCGATGGTCAGGTAGCTCTTCCCTTCCCGGAGGTAGTTGGGCAGCAGATAAAGCAGCAGGTCGGCCAGCCGCCGCATGAATTCCCGAGTCTGCGGGTAGGAGTCGACGAAGCGCCGCACGGCGGCATCCTTGCCGTTTTTGTTTTTGAGGCGAGGCACATAATTCGGGTTGGGCAGGAACCGCACATCGAAGACCAAGTCGGCCTCCGCGGGCACCCCGAAGCGGAACCCGAAAGACACCACCGAGACGAGCATGCTTTTGCGCGCCGAGTGGCCGCCGAAGCGGGCGTGAATGAAATCGCGCAGCTCGTGGACGTTCATCCGCGTAGTGTCGATCACGGCGTCGGCGAGCTGACGCATGGGCTTGAGCAACAGCCGCTCCAGACGGATGCCCTCCCGCACGGGCAGGTCACGTCCCAAGGGATGGGGCCGGCGGGTCTCCTCGAAGCGTCGCACCAGCGCCTGATCCGTTGCCTCCAGGAAAACCAGGGAAGGCTTGAGGTCGTCGTGTTGCAGATTGGCGTACATCGCCGGGAGTTGGCTGAGCGCCTCGCCACCGCGGATATCCACCACCACCGCCGCCCGTTGGATGCGGCTGCGCGGCGCGGCACAGAGTTCCGCAAACTTGGGAATCAGGTCGATGGGAAGGTTGTCAACGCAATAGAATCCCAGATCCTCAAACGCCTTGAGGACCGAACCCTTCCCCGACCCGCTCAGGCCGGTGATCACCACGAACTGTCGCGAAGAGTTCTTGGCAGATGCAGTCTTCATAAGAACAGTGACGAGTGACAAGTGGCGAGCAGAAACAGAATCCGGAAGCCAGAAGTTAGTAGTCGAAATCCCCACTGAGTGCAAATTGGCCGTACCAAGCCGGGCAGTTCAATGACCCAATCACTCAATCAGTTAATTCCGTCGCTCGTCACTTGTCACTGTTCACTGCTCTCCTCACGGCTCGGGCTCGATCAGGGCCAAGTTGCCGTCGTCGCGGCGGTAAAGGACGTTGACGCGCTCGGTGTCACTGTTGCGGAAGACCACCAAGCCGGTGCGGCCGGCATCCAGCGACTCGATGGCGTCTTCGACGGACATGGGCTTGATCGGAAAGCGCTCCGTCTCCAGCACGCGGCGCTCCTCATGGTCGACGCGCTCGCTGCCGAAAACGTTCAGCAGGACCGCCGTGGCTGGGTTGGGGCGACGCTTGCGTGTTCGCCGCCGGGTCAGCAAGCGCACCGCCTGCCGCTCGAGTTTATCCAGGGCGGCGTTGATGGAAGTGCGCATGTCGCCCGTCTCTTGAACCCCGACGAGCGTATGCTCGCGGAATTTCAAAGTGATTTCCGCAATGCGCCGGTGTTTCTCCGCCGTCAGGATAACGTGAACGTCGAATCGATCCCGGAGCAGTCGGGTGAGCTTGCGAAGGCGTTCTTCGGTATACAACCGCAAGTCAGGGCTGACATCGATCTGCCGGCCGGTGAAATCGATTCGCATAGGTAGACCTCCCCAGGATTGGATGGAGGCAAGATCAGCTGGCGGGAGCCCGTCAAGCTTTCACCCTGCGCTGGTGGGTGCTGGGAATCCGCATATCTTCGCGGTACTTGGCGACCGTCCGGCGCGTCACACAGATGCCCTTTTCGTGGAGTTGTTGCGCGATTTGGTCGTCGGTGAACGGGTGCCCCGGGTCTTCTTCTTCGATCATTTTTTTCACAAGCCGCTTCAGGTTGATGAGTGACGTCGAGCCTCCCAGGGGTCCCTGCACCGCTTCCGAGAAGAAATAGCGCAGTTCGTAAACGCCCTGGGGGGTGTGGGCGTACTTGTTGGCGACGGCGCGGCTGACCGTGGAAGGATGAACGCCGACTTCCTCGGCGACTTCCTTGATCATCATGGGTCGCAGAGATTCGATCCCTTTGTCCAGGAATTCGCCCTGCCGGCGGATGATGGCTTCGCAGACGCGGATGATGGTTTGCTTGCGCTGCTCGATATTCTTGATGAGCTGGATAGCGGAAGTGAACCGCTCCTTGACGTAATTTCGGACCTCGCGCGTAGTGCCGTCGGTTTCGAGGAGCCGCCGGTAATGTCGGCTCAACCGCAACTGCGGCAGCCCATCTTCGTTCATCACCACCTGGTAGCCGTCCCTCATCTTCACGAAGGCAACGTCCGGCTCGATCAGTCGGGCCTCCGCGCGGTTGTAGCGCTGCCCCGGCCGCGGATCGAGCTTGCGAATGATTTCCACGCAGCGCTCCACCGCCTTGACCGGCCGATCGAGCGCGCGGGCGATCTCCCGGTATTGCTTGTTCTGGAGCTGCCGGAGGTGGTCGGAGACGATCTGTTGCACCAGGGTGTTATCAGGGTTAAGCGCCTTGAGCTGGATCAGCAGGCACTCGCGCAGGTCCCGCGCTGCCACCCCCAAGGGGTCAAACTGCTGCACCAGTTCCAGGGCCGCGGCGACATCCTCCGGCGCGTGCTCGCCGGTCTGCGCGATCTCCTCCAACGTCGCCGTCAGGTACCCGTCCTCGTTGAGGTTGCCGATGATGGAATGGCCCGCCTCGCGGACGGCGTCGGGGCAAATCGAGAGACTCAATTGCCATTCCAAGTGATCGGTCAGCGAAGCCGGCTGGGAAAGAAAATTCTCGAAGGAAGGCTTCTCAATGACCTCCGCCGCGGGCGACCGATAACCCGGATCGAGGTAGTCGTCGAAGAACGAGCCGAAGTCGATCTCCTGGAAGGAATCGTGGTTGTCTCCGGGAACGACCGGTTGCTCCGCCGGCGGTTGGGGGGGCTTCTCGGCATTCACTTTCTGCTCGACATCTTCCAGCAGCGGCACATCCTCGGACAGCTCTTCGAGCACCGGATTGGCAACCATCTCCTGGTTGATCATCTCGCGCAGTTCGAGCTTGTTGAGCGCCAGCACGCTCACCATCTGCACGAGACCCGGCGTCAGGATCTGCTTCTGCGCGACCTTGAGGTTCAGACCGATTCTGGGTTGTTGTCCACCCATCAGACTGCCAGCCGAAAATTATCTCCCAGGTAAACCCGTCTCACTTCCACGTCGTTGCCGAGTTCTTCCGGCGTGCCCGCCCGGAAGATCCTTCCCTCATTGATTATATACGCGCGGTCGGTCACGCGCAGGGTTTCTCGCACGTTGTGGTCCGTTACCAGAACGCCAATCCCTGCATCCTTGAGCTGGACAATGATCCGCTGGATGTCCAGCACGGTCACGGGATCGATGCCGGAAAACGGCTCGTCCAGGAGGATGAAGGCCGGCGAGATCACCAGCGAGCGTGCGATCTCGACCCGCCGCCGCTCCCCGCCCGAGAGCACATAGCCAAAACTCCGCCGCACCTGCTGCAGGCCAAACTCTTCGATGAGCTCCTCGAGCCGCTCGCGCCGCTGGTGCGCGGTCAACGGCAACGTTTCCAGCACCGCCGCGATATTCTCTTCCACCGTGAGTTTTCGGAAAATGGAGGGCTCTTGAGGGAGGTAGCTGATACCCTGCCTCGCCCGGAGGTACATCGGGAGATGGGTGATGTCCCCTCCGTCGAGAAGGACCTGGCCCGAATCCGGAGGCGTCAGGCCCACGATGATGTAGAAAGTTGTGGTCTTGCCCGCGCCGTTCGGCCCCAGCAACCCTACTACCTCTCCCTGAGCGATCCTGAGACTAACGTCGTTGACGACCTTGCGGCCCTTGAACGCCTTGCTCAGGTCCACTGTGGAGAGAATCTGCATTGCCGCTCATTGCACGACCCGGTGCCTGGATATTGCCGGCGACTTTTCACCTCCGTCCACGAGCAGCCTATCATCGTGAATATAGAATGTCAAACGACGGCCAGTCGTCATGCCCTTCTCCGCATCGTAGAGCGCCGGCGGCCCACCCGTCAGCAGCATCCTTCCGTCGGCGGCGAAATATTCAGCGTGCTGGCCCGTCGCATGGCGTCCAGGCTGCGTGACTCTGACGTGGCCATCGGCCACCGCACGCTCCAGTTCGACCTCGTCGGCGCTCGACTGAGTCGAGAAGTAGACATCGAGGCGGTCCGATTCGAGTACGTTGCTCTCGGTTTGCAGGCGAACATTTCCCCGGTACCGCGCCTTGCGCCCCTGGTCGAAGTATTCCAGATGGTCTGCGCGAATCGTGACCGGCGCAGCCCCGCGTTGGCCTTTCGCCGCGGATTCTTCCGGCACCAGGGCCGCCGGCTGCAAATGCGAAGTCAGCACGCGCGCGCCTGAACTGACTCGGCGGTCCGCCCGGAACACGTCCAAGGAAGCGGATTCCACGACATCCGTCCCCCGCCAGGCACGGGCGTGCCCTTCATAGTGCACGGTCTCGCCTTGGCGCTTGGCCACCATGCGGTCGGCCAGCACACTCGTCGGTTCGCTGTCGCCATTCGATCCCAATTGCGTGGATCGGACTTTGCCCACTCCCTCCGCCGTATCACCGCGCAGAGCGATCACGAACTTCTCCGCCAAGGCGCGCATTGCGTCGTCCCAGACTAGCGGATTGCCCGTCAGCGTCAGGGAATCGTCGGCGCCCCGGTAGTTCGCCCGCTCGGCCGTCGCGCGGCGGTCGGCTTCCCGAAATTCAAATCCGCCTGTCTGTTCGATGCTGCGCAGCATTCCCGTCGCCGGGTCGAGAGTGGCCAACAGGCGCTCGGCGGACGTCTCTTGGGGCACCGTGCCCGGCGGCGCGCTCTTCGCGGGTTGGAAGACTATTCTCGTGCCTCCGACTCCGCGCAGGGTTGCAAGCCGCCCCTGCCCATCAAAATCCATGAGGAATCGCCCGGCCGCGATGTCCCGCTCCCCGACGCTCGTGTCCGCCGACGAGAGAACGAGCTGGCCCGCGCCGTCCGTCGCTGCGTCCCGGAGGGTCTTGCCGGACGGCTGGAAGGTGAAGTGCAGCACGCTCGTGCTGAGTTCCTTCCTCTCCGCCGTCGTATCACCGTTGGTCGTCTTCCCGGCTGGGGCACGGCCAGGCACGAGAACCGGCTCCTGGGCAATCCGGACGTTCCCGGAGGCGGTGCCCTGCCGCGCAGCCGGATTCTTCCCCGCGAAGGCGATCTCAACCTTGTCGGCCCAAAACCGCGCCACGCCTCCACGGCTTCGAGATTCGCCTCGGACGCTGCCATCAGCCTCCAGCGCCCGGAGCTCGCCGCTCGCCGGGTCAAAATCGGCGGTCAGCCGTTCAGCAGAGCCTTCGAGTTGCGCGCTTTCCGTCGCATCCGTTGCGTGGACTCCTTTTTCGAGCAGAATATGCCTCACACGGTTCCGCGCGTCGAGCGTCACCAGGCCGCTCGCCGCATTCACGTGGCGGTTCCCCTGCGTGAATTCCACCGGGCCGGCGAGCGCCAGTTCACCCTTCCGCTTGTCGTACCGAGCGCGGCTGGAGGCCAGATGCATCGGCAATTGCTCAGCCGCGGGTTGGAAGTCCGCGGCCACATCGCTCTTCAGCTCCAGCCAAGCGTCTCGCGTAGCGTAGCTCATGCCCCGCGCGGTACCCGAGAGGTCTCCCACGCGGAAGCGCACTGGCTCATCGCTCTCGACCCGCGACCCTTGCTGCCAGTAGGACAGCCGCGAGGTCTCAAGCATGACCGGAGGGCGTCGGGAATTGTCTCCGCCAGGCAGAGCGTTCAGCTCGATTTCCACTCGGCCCGAGCTGAAAAAGTCCCCCGACTGTGCGTTGTAATCGCAACGGCGCGTGCGCAGGACGTCCCGACGCGTCCCGGAGCGTCCGAAGACTTCCACATAAACATCCTCGAGCACCGTTGTCCCGCCCTGCTTGAGGGCCACCGTGCGCGCGGCATGGATACTGAAGACTTGGCGCCCCTCGTCCGAACGTGTGAACGTGTAGCCGGAAAGCTGCTGGTGCACTTCCTGAGGCAGCGAAGGAAGTTGAGGCAGAGGTTTGTCCTCGCGTCCGCGTCGCCGCCAATACGCACCCACGACCGTCAGGAAAGTCAACGCCAGCGCCCCGGATACAATTCCGGTGATCAGCCTTCGCCGTCGTCGCACATCTGCAACGTTCGTCACGCTGCTTGTTCCTTCTCCAGAGCCGTCAATGGTCCGCCATCAGTTGTCAGTCCTCGTCCTTAGTCCCCGGTCCTTTGTCCCCGGTCCTCAGCCCTTGATCCTTAATCCTTCTTCCCCCCACGCAAGCACGCAACGAGGGCTCCCCGCCTTCCGCCTTCTCCCTCATCGCTTGCAGAGATCCTTAATCACAAGCTGCAGTGTCCGCTCCCCCTGATAATAATTCTCATCCAGGGTGAACGCCATGTCCACGGTGTCACCCGCCCGCAAGTCTGTCAAACGATCCGCCATTCCCCATCCCAACGCGTCAAAAGCGTTCACGCCCTGCGCCACCCTTAACTTTAGATGCTTTTCCTTGAGCACGCGAGGTGGGGCCAGCACTCGCACGCCGCGCGCCGCTAGGACTGGCGTGGGATTGCCGAAACCGAACGGCTCGAGCCGCGTAAGTTCTTCGTGACGCCCCCAGGTCAGATCGCTCAAGGAAACTTCAGCGTCGATGCGCAATCCGGGCTCGAGATCCTCAGGAGCGAGCACCGCACGGGCGTGCTGCTCGAAGCGCGCCTCGAGTTGCGGGATGCAGGCCGCAGCCATCGCAAATCCGGCCGCCTGCGCGTGCCCCCCGTACCGGTCGAAAAGGTCGCCCGCCGGCGTCAGCGCCTCCAACAGATGGAAGCCCTTAATCGAGCGCCCGGAGCCGACGCCCACCCCGTCCTCAACACCAATCACCAGCGCAGGGCGATGATACAACTCGACGACGCGCTGCGCGACAATGCCGATGACTCCCCGGTGCCAACCCTCGCCCGAAAAGACCAGCGTGTAGCGCCCGGCCTTTTCCGGACGATGATCCATCTCCTCCACGATGGCGGCCAGAATCTGCTCCTCGACGCGCTGCCGCTCGCGGTTCAGGTTATCGAGCCGCTCGGCTATGGCGCGGGCCCGAGCGACGTCAGAAGTCGTCAAGAGCTCGATGACCTCGCGGGCGTCCTCCCTCCGCCCCGCGGCATTCAGGCGTGGTGCCAGGCGAAAACCGACATCGCCCGCCGTCACCGTACGTCCCGCAAGGCCCGAAACTGCAATCAGGGCCGCCAAGCCAGGCTGGGAGGGCTCCCCCAGGCCCGCTAGCCCGAAGCGCGCGATGACGCGATTCTCACCGACCAGTGGCACAACGTCCGCTATCGTCCCGAGCGCGACGATCTTCAGATAAGACTCGACCTGACGCTCCGCCATTTGCTCGGCAAGCAGTGCCTGCGCCAGCTTGAAGGCCACGCCAACGCCCGAAAGGTTCTTCTCGGGATAGGGGCAATCGGAGCGATGCGGATTGAGGATCGCGGAGGCGGGAGGCAGATCGCCTTTGGGCAGGTGATGGTCCGTGACGATGCAGTCCAGGCCTAACTGGCGCGCCCGCCCGAGGGCGTCGTGCTCGCCGATGCCCGTATCCACGCTCAGCACCACCCGGTAGCCTTCGGCGTGCGCCTGCTCGATCACCGGGACGCGCATGCCGTAGCCGTCAGCCAGGCGATGGGGAATATGCGCCTCCACCGAGGCTCCGAGCGTCCGCAGCGCCGTAAGCAGCACGACCACCGCCATGGTGCCGTCGACGTCGTAATCACCGTAGATGAGGATCTTCTCGCGTTGCGCGATCGCCTGACGCAGCCGCACGACCGCAGCGCGCATATCCGCCATCCGGTAGGGGTCGTGCAGGTGGCTAAGGGCAGGGTTGAGAAATCGCTCCGCCGCCTCCGGGTTGCCGATGCCGCGCAACACCAGCAGGCGCGCTAACAGGCTCGAGACGCCCAGTTCGCGCCCTAGGCGCGCGACAGAACCTTGTTCTGCAACGGAGAGTTCCCAACGCATGAGTGACAGGCCATCGTGACAGAGGATGGGCTTGCATGCAAGACCGCTTCTCAAAGCACTCTGATCGTTCACGACTCCAGGGCGAGGTGAATGCTGGGCATGAATCAGACCATGATCTTATAGGGGGCATGTTGATCCATCAGCTTAGCGAGGGAACTGCATACCACAGAGGGCAGAACGCATTCCATGAGGCCACAACCTGCGCCGAAATCGGGAGACGACCCATTGGGCATTGACGTAGCTAGCCAACAGTTGTAGACTAGATCACCAGCAAGCCGTTACGCCGACCTTGCGGCGGCCCTTGGGATGGGGAGGCGCGCGCTCCCAAAAGGCAACTCGAGGAACGAAGCCACGATGTCCTTTAGAATCAGGAAAAGGATTCAGGATTAAGGATTCACGATTCAGCAGGTGGGAGTAAGGCAGCAGACGAAAAAGCCGACGAAGAGATACAGGAACTGACGAAACGAACCCACGATGTCCTTTGGAATCAGTAAAAGGATTCAGGATCAAGGATTCAGGATTCAGCCAGAAGGGCGGCAAAGGGCTGGGGACCGAAATGGACAATATGTCTGATTGGCGGGCTAAACCCGGATGCCTTCCCCGGCCAGGGCGATGCTGTTGCGGGTGGTGTTCTTGACGAGGTACATAGCCTCATCGGCCATGCGGAGGAGCTCGCGGCGCGAGCGGCCGTCGCCCGGAAATGCCGCCACCCCGAAGCTAGCCGTCACGGTGATGTTCAGGCCCTCATCGGTAAAGAACACCGAGGAGTTGAGCAGACTTTTCAGGCGGCGCACCACCATGAGCGCATTCTGCTTCGAGGTCTGGGGCAGGAGGATGACAAACTCGTCGCCTCCATAGCGGAAGGCGTAATCGATCAGGCGGAGGTGGCCCTTGATGAGGTCGCCGATCATCCAGAGCAGCTTCGAGCCGACCAGGTGCCCGTGGGTGTCGTTAACCTGCTTGAAGTGATCCAAGTCGAGGAAGATGACCGAAAACTCGTAGCCGTAGCGGGTCGAACGGTAGATTTCGGCGTCGAGCACGAAGTTCAGATGCCGGGCGTTATAGAGTGCCGTGCAGTCATCGGTGATCGTCAGCTCATGGATGCGCTGCACATAGCGGGCATTTTCAAGGGCAATGGCCGCGTAATCGGCGAGGCTCTTCAGAATCGGAATGTCGGCGGCGCGAAAGCTCTCCCGGCCCAGGCAGTTGACCAGTTCAATAACCCCCAGAATCTTCTCCCGGCCCTTGATGGGGACGCAGACCACGGAGCGCGTGTCGGTCTGGGTCAGCTCGTCAAAGCGCGAAGAAAACCGCGGGTCGCGCTTGACGTCTTCAACCAGCACGGGCTCGCCGTTCCGGGCCACCCAGCCCGCGATGCCCTCGCCGACTTTGAGCCGGACGTCTTTAAGCTTGTCCGCGCCTGCGCCAATCGCGATCTCAAAGTGGAGTTCACTGGACGCCTCGTCCAGCATCAGCAGCGACCACGTGTCAGGCTGCAGCAGGTCACTGATCTTCTCCATGACCGTCTGGAGGATCTTCTGCAAGTCGAGTGTGGAGGCGAGCGACTTCCCAATTTCGTGGAAGAGCGATAGCCGCTCGATCTGCCGCTTCAGTTCGGTAACCTCTTCCTGCGGGTCCATAAGCAGCGCAGCACTCCACCTGCTCGTTCGAGGTCAATCACTTGTAAACTATTGGCTGAGTCTTTTCAACAAGTTTTTGCCGCCGACCGATTTTACCTGAAAGCGGGTAACATTTCCCACTACTACTCCCCGGAGTGTGCTAACTCCTTGAAATCGTTTGACACTCTTCTCCCGGTGGAAATATCATCACGTCCGGTTCCCTTCGGCCTCTTGACGAGAGCATTTCGATGGCTTCCTTCGGTGAGAACCTCCGACGCGAACGAGAAATGCGTGGCGTTACGCTGGAGGAGATCTCTGCCGCGACCAAAATCGGCGTCCGCCTTTTGAACTGCCTGGAGACGGAAGATTTCGAGAAACTTCCCGGCGGGATCTTCACGCGGAGCTTCATCCGCGCCTACGCCCGGTACCTGGGCTTGGACGAGGAGCGCGTGCTGGCGGAGTACCAGCTCATCGCGCAGCCCAAAACGGAGTACGACCTGACGCGTCTCACGGCCCGTCGGCCGGATGCGCGGCAGCGGCCGCCGCGCGGCCCCGTGATCGCCGTCATCCTGGCAGCGGTGTTGCTGGCGGGCGGCTACGCGGTCTATCGTTATACGCGCCGCGCTTCCGAAGCATCCTCCAGCCCTCCCAAGCCTGCCGTGGCCACTGCGGAACCGTCACCTGCGTCGCCGACGACTGCCGTGCCTGCGGCGCCGTCCGCGGCCCCGACGCCAACCACCACCGAGCAGAGTACCGCCACCGGGCAGGGGGTCGGCGGCGGCGGTCAGCCCGTCGCGGCACCAAACGCGCCCACTCCCGGGGCGCCTGCCGGCGGCCCGAGCGCACCAGCCCTCCCCGCCACCGCTGAAGACTTTACGCTCCAAGTAGCGGCGACCGAACGGGCGTGGGTGGCGGCGGATGCCGACGGCAAGACCGTCTTGCAGCGCGTTCTCAATCCGGGTGAGATTGAAACTCTCAAGGCCAAGGAATCTTTTGACTTGACCACGGGCAACGCCCAGGGCGTTATCCTGACGCTGAACGGCGAGACCCTGAAGCCCCTGGGGCGCCGGGGAGAGGTGAAGTCGGTCCATCTGACGCGCGACGAATTGAAGAGGAATTCTCCTTGAGGGACGAACCATTTCCGCACGTCTAATCGATTCCCTGCGCGAGGGCAAGGCCCCGGAAGTCATCCGGCGCAAAGGCGCCGAGGGCACGCTCTCTCTGCCCGCCGACGAGAAGATCGAGATTCTCGTTTTTCTCGCCGCCGACAAAGACGAGACGACGCGCAATACCGCGTTCTATACGCTGCAAACCTGGAAGGTCGAAGAACTCCTTCAAGTCCTTTCGAACCCCGCCAGCCCCCTTGAGGTCCTTGACTTTGCGGCCAACCATCTGATCACGGGCCGACCGGAGATCGCTGACGCGCTGCTCGCGAACATTGCGCTGCCCGATGACCTGCGCGAATGGGTCAAGATGACGACCGCGCTCGAGCGCGAAGCCAGCCTCGTTGCTCCAACGCCCACGCCCATCGAGGCGGAGCGCGGCGCCGAAAAGACCCAGGAGCGTGAAACGCTGCTGCAACGCATCAACCGCATGACCGCCGCAGAAAAAATCAAGGCGGCCCTGACCGGCAATCAGGAGGAGCGACTGATTCTAGTCCGCGACTCGAACAAGATTGTGGCTCGCGCCGTCCTGCAATCCCCCAAACTCTCGGACATGGAGATCGAGAACATCGCGTCCATGAAGAACGTCACGGAGGAAGTGCTGCGGCTCATCGCCATGAACCGCAAGTTTATGAAGACTTACGCCGTGGTACGACAGCTCGTCAATAACCCCCGCACGCCGATTGACGTCAGCCTGCCGTTGCTCAACCGCTTGAATGAACGCGATCTGAAAGGCCTGACGATCAATAAGAACGTCGCGGATGTGGTGCGCGGCATGGCGCTGAAAATGGTCAAGCAGAAAGAAGAAGCCAATAAGCCCAAAGTCCCGGGCAAGAAACACTGAGACCCCAAGAATTCTGACATCCCTTCGCCTGATTTCAGGCGATCGCCGGCACGACGGCCCGCAGCAGCCCCGTCAGGCTTCTCGCGGCCCGCGCCCCCGCAGCCAAGACTTCTTGGTGAGAGAGCGGCTTTGCGGCAAGTCCCGCGGCGCGATTGGTGATCGCCGCCACGGCCAGCACGCGCATGCCCATCTGGCGCGCCACGATGACTTCCGGAACAGTGGACATGCCGACGGCATCTGCACCCAATCGCTGCAATGATCTGATTTCGGCAGGGGTTTCGTAGCTCGGCCCGAGCAACGCGGCATAGACACCCGCGAAGCAGTGCAGGCCTTGTTTTCGTGCCACTCGAAGCGCGACGCGGCGGAGGGCAGCATCGTACGCCTGCGTCATGTCCGGAAACCGTGGCCCCCAGCGCTCGTCGTGTGATCCGGCCAGCGGGTTCAGCCCTTGAAGATTTAAGTGGTCCGCGAAGATCATGAGGCTGCCCGGCGTCGCCGTCGAAGCGATTCCGCCCGCCGCGCAAGTCAGGACAAGCGTTTTGATCCCGGCCAGGCCGAGTACGCGCATCGGGAAAACAACTTCGTCCGGCGTGTAGCCTTCGTAGACGTGCAGGCGGCCCTGCAGGACGGCTACCGGTACCTTTCGCCACAGACCCAGGTGCAACGTGCCGGCGTGACCGTCAACAGTAGGCCGCGCAAAATGTGGGATGGCTTGGTAGGGAACCTTCTTCGCGTCGCGCAGCTCGTCCGCAACCCTGCCCAAACCCGAACCCAGCACGACTCCTACCCGAGGCGGAGCCGGCCAGCGCCGCTTCAGAAAGGCCATGGCTTCCTGCGCCTCAGTGTACCCGGGACGGCAGTGACGAGTGACGAGTGACAAGTGACGAGTCGCCGACTTCGACGTTACAGTGTCCAGTTTCTCCCTCCCGGTATCAGTCCTCACTCGTGGAGCCGCTACTTCCCGGCAATTCTGGAAATGAAAAGTTGGACGAAACGCCGGGCGTCCGACTTCACGGCGACATGAGCGTTGGGCCGCACCGCCTCGACCCCTTCGATGATGTAACGCTCGCCATGCAGAACCTTGAGGTCTGAGGAATTGTGCCGGCTCGCCACGGTCTCGCCTCTCGTGAACTCCCCGCGCGTCTCGATCTCGACCCGCATATCCTCAGTGGCAATCAGGCTGCGGTCAATCGCCGCGCCCACAGCCAATGGGTCGTGCATCGCGGCGCCGGCGCCCCCCAGCTTTCCCGCCAGGTTCACCATAAACTTCAAGACGCCGACCGCGCAGTTGTTTTCCCGGCCGTGAGTTTTGGCAAGCTCGTTCAGGTCGGCGTCGGTAAAGAGGGTCCTCTCGGTGACGTTGAGGCCAACCATGGTGAGCGGCCAGCCCGCCGCGAAAATCGCCCGAGCCGCCTCAGGATCGTTGTAGATGTTGGCCTCCGCGGCCGCCGTTGCGTTGCCTCCGGAAATCGAGCCGCCCATCAAGACCACTTCCTTGACGAGCGGGACAATCGAAGGGTCCTTCGCCAGCGCCAGCGCGATGTTGGTCAGTGGCCCGATGGGCACCAGGGTGATATCGTGCGGATAACGGTGGATGAGTTCGATGGTGAGATCTGGCGCAAAGCGCGTGTCGGCGTGGCAAGCCGGAGAGGGAAGCTCGACATCGCCCAGTCCATTCTTGCCGTGGAAGTACTCTGCCGTAATCAGCTTCTGGGCGAGCGGCTGATGCGCGCCGCCGGCGATGGGAATGTCACAACGTCCTGCCAGTGAGACAAGCTTCAGCGCGTTCTCGACGCCCTGCTCGATCACGACGTTCCCCGCCACCACTGTAAGGGCTTTCACATCGAGCTCCGGAGAGTTGAGCGCCAGCAGGATCGCCATGGCGTCGTCCGCCCCAGGATCCGTGTCAATGATGACTTTCCGCGGGCTGTCGGACGCAGCGAAAACCGAGGCCGCGGAGATCAGCCAGCATCCCATCAGAATCGCGGCACGTACGCTCGTCATCATCCGAGCCTCCAACCGGCCATGAGATTCATTCGGGACATTCCGTAGCTTTCCTCAGCAAGTTGGAATGCAGCAGCGCATATCGAAGTTCCGACGGGAGGCCATGTGAACTCATCCCGCGCGTCGCACGCGCGCGAGGACTTTCGAGATTCCCTTTCGGAAAATCTCAGTCGTCGGAAGCAGGCTAACAACCAAATGCCCTTCGGCACCGAAGTCGTAGAAGTGACCCGGATGGACGAAGATGCCGTCCTCGGCGAGCAGCTTGACGGCCCAGTCTTCGTCGCTCTCAATGGCCGGCAATCGCAAAACGGCATACCAACCGCCTTCGACCCTCAGTCGTGTCACCGGCACCTCCGGCGAAAGCTCCGTGTCCAGCCAGGCCAAGTTACTCCGCACTCGCTCGAGGATCTGAGGCTGCACGCTGTGCCTTGTCTCCAGCATGGCCGGCAGCGCATGGGCCACTGGCGCGCTTACCGACAAGTAAGTGTCGGCAATAATCTCCAGGCGCGCGAGAGCCGGCTGGACGAGCTCGGGTGGGCCGCTCACGGCCACCCAAGCCAGCTTCATCTGCGGAAGCGCGGAGATTTTGGAGAGCCCGCTCAGAGTAAACGTGAGCGCGTCTTGAACGTCCGCATGGCTCACGACGCGACGCGCGTCGGCTTCGAACGCGTAATCGGCGAAGACTTCATCGGCAATGAGGGCGAGGCCGTGCTCGCGGCAACATGCGGCCAGCAGGCGCAATTCCTCACGGCTCACAAACGACCCCGTAGGATTGTTGGGGTGGACCACAACGATGGCCCTGACCCTCGACGGGGGATGCCGGAGGATCTCCGCAATTGCCTGAACATCAAACTGCCAGCCGTCGTGGTAAGCGATGGAATACGGCAGGAGTTCGAGGTCATTGAGTCCAGCCAGAAACTCGAAAAGCGGATAGCTCGGCCGCGGCGCCAGAACCGCTTCGCCGGGGTTCACCAGTAGCCGAAAGAGGAAGGAATAGGCTTCGCTTGTGCTCGCGGTGAGGAAAATCCGCTCGGGCGGGACCTGGACTCCGCGTTCCGCATAGTACTCAGCCACCGCTTGCCGTGCCCGTAGCAAACCTTTCGGATCAGGTTCATAGGTGAGCGAGCGAGGATCAGCCAGCGATCCCAGCACCTTCTCGGCCTCGAAGCTGAACGCGCAGCGCGTCGGATTCGACTCCGTCAGATCGAGGATAGGAAGTCCTGCCCTTCGGCGCTCTTCGATCGCCTTGGAGAGACGGTTGGGAGTAAGCGACCAGTCAGTGCGTGAAGCGAACATCGTCGTGTGCAAGGATGACGCGGCAGCGCATTCAGCGCAAGGGGGAACTGTTCTCACGCCTCAGGCACGGCGCAGGCGAAGGCAGGCAATCTCCGGCGGGCAACCAAGCCGCACAGGCACGAGCACTTTGCCAATTCCGCGGCTGACATAGATCTGCGTCCCGTCAACCCGATTCCAGCCCTCGACGAAGCGCGCCCCGAGTTTCGAGCGGCCGTAGACCGAGCCTACCACCGGCAGACGAACTTGGCCTCCGTGCGTGTGGCCGGAGAGGACAAGGTCGATGCCGTGCTTGGCGGCTTCCCGGATGCCGATGGGATTATGGCAGAGCAAGATTTTGGGATCACGCGCAGGGACAGCGCGCAGCGCCGCAGGGAGATCATCGGCACCCCACCAAAGGTCATCCACACCCACGAGCCAGAGGGTTGCAGAGTGCGCTCGGAGCGCGAAGTGCGCATTGCGCAGTACCCGAATGTGCTGCGTGCGGAGCGCGTGCGTGATCTCATCGGCATCCACCTGGAAGTCGTGATTGCCAAGCACCGCAAAGACCCCTAGCCGGGCGCGTAGTTTTCCGAGCGCGCGTGCCGCCGGCCAGATGTAGGAGGGCGAAAGCGTGACGTAATCGCCCGTAAGCGCGATCAAATCCGGCCGCAGGAGATTCGCCAGGTGGACGGCGCGCTGAACATCCTCGAGCGGCGTGAAGAGGCTGTGGTGAATGTCCGTGAGGTGAGCGATGCGCAGTCCATCGTAGGCAGCCGGCAGGCGCCGCAACCAGATGTCGGCCTCGGTCAACTCAGGATCAGGAGAAAATCCAGTTGGAGGGTATTCCGGCTCCCGGCCGTTCAGCGCAAGAGTGATCAGTCCGCGCCGCCGCAATAGCCGGCGGGCGCTCAAAGGTCTTGCCAACTCAACGCCTCCGAATCCGCCCCCCGGTCCGTCTGTTTCGCTGAGCCCGCGATCCGACTCCTAGCGCCGAGGTTTCTGACCCAGCACCTCGGAGAAAATCGGGATCATCTGATCATGAATGAGGCCGTTGGAGGCAAACACTTCACCGGTCTGCAACTTGAACGGACCCCCCGCAAGGTCCGTGACTCGGCCGCCCGCCTCTTGAACCAGCAGTGATCCTGCGGCCTTGTCCCAAGGGTTGAGCTTCAACTCCCAGTAGCCGTCGAAGCGACCCGCAGCAACGTGACAGAGATCCAGAGCCGCCGATCCCGGACGACGGATGCCATGGGACATGAGCGTGAAGCGGAAGAAGAGTTGTGCGTTCAGGTCGTGGTTGGAATCAAAAGGCGGAAAACCCGTCGCCAGCAGGCTCTCCGCGAGGGTCGCATTCTTCGACACACCGAGGCGCTGCCCGTTCAGAAATGCTCCCCCGCCGCGTTCGGTGGTGTAGAGCTCTTCGCGCGTGGGGTCGTAGGTCACCCCAACAATGACTTCTCCCCGTTGTGCAAGGCCGAGCGTTACGCAGAAAACCGGAATGCCGTGGGCGACATTCGTCGTGCCATCGAGGGGGTCGACGTACCAGCAATATTCAGATTCGGCCTTTTGGCCCCCGCCCTCTTCACCTACGATGGCGTGCCCAGGGTAATGCCGCTGCAGCCGCTCAATAATCAACGCTTCGGAACGACGATCGGCCTCCGTGACGAGATTTGAGGGGCTCTTGTAGGAAATCTCGAGCGGGCCTCGGAAGAGCTCGACAAGCAGGGCACCGGCCGCGCGCGCAATATCGACCGCAGTTGTAAGATAATCCAGCATAATCTCAGTGGGCATTGCCCTACATCAAATGGACGCGCCCTTATTTCCTTGCCTCCATGAGGATATCTGTTTGGCCTTCACCTTCCGCCCAGACGGCTCCGTCCTCGAAGTGTTCTTTCTTCCATATAGGAACGATCTGTTTCAGGCGATCGATGGCGTGGCGGCAAGCCTCGAACGCCGGGGCGCGATGCGCGGAGGTCACCACGATGACCACACTCGTCTCTCCGATCTCCAATCGCCCGAGCCGGTGAATCATCCCCAAGCGATCGATCGGGAGCTTCTCCCGCACCTCGCGGCCAATTTCTTCCATCTTGCGTACCGCCAGAGGCTCATAGGCTTCGTATTCGAGGAAAAGCGTTTTGCGGCCGCGCGAGTGATTGCGGACGACTCCTTCAAAGACCACGACCGCACCGTCCTCCGGTGTCTGCAACTGACGGATGAGATCAGATGTCACAATGGGGTCGCGCGTCAGGCGAAAGAAATCGTCTCCGGCGCCTCCGCTCACGGGAGGCATAAAGGCCACTTCATCACCTTCATGCAGGACAACGGACGGCTCGACTATTTCCTGATTCACAGCCGTGAGGAGCGAGCCGGCCAGTTCGCCTAGCCTTGGGAAGCGGAGCTCATAGCGGCGTCGCAAGTCGGCTAAGCGCTCGCCTTCCGGAACCTCTACTTGTTCCCGGTCGAATCCGGCGAGGTCATGGACCATCCCGAAAAACAGCACGTTAATTTTCATACAGTTTGTGTAAGAAGTCTTTCGACCCTGCTCGCAGCGCCTTCCAGCACCAATCGAGCGCGCTCGAGAGCCGCGCTCACGACACGCAGTTACTTGGCAGCGGCTTTCCAATCCTGGCGCGCGACGCCCCCTCGAATCCCCGGAAGCACAACCGTCGAATATCCAGTATACACGCCCGGCGCATGGGAGGCGTGTCGGAATCATCTGCAGGCAGGAAACTCAGCCGAAAACAGGAAGGCGCGCTCTACACCTTGGAACGCCTGGTTCGCCGCGTTGGCGCGGCCGGCTTCAGCCCTCTACGCGGATACGCTTGAGGGTAGGCCCCTTGCCGTGTTCGCGGCGTAGCCATTCGATGGTCTCATCGAGCATAGCGCGCACAGCCTCCAGGAGCTCGATCGTGGCGTTGCGCAAATGGCGCCGGGACCGTTTCGTCGCCGGGAATTCCCGGCGCAGAAGCGGCAGCACCTCTCGTATCATCCACTGCGCGCAGGAGGGAATGTTCTCCGCGGCACCCCTACGCCGGGGGCGCGGCTTGCGATTCCGTTTCGGCATGATTCCTCCCCAGGACGACGAGTAGTTCTCCGCCCTTGACGCGAGCGCCGATGGGCTCGCAATGGGCCATCCGCTGCGGCAAACCGATATGGCGTTTGTATCCTCCGACGCGGACGACCATCTCGTCGAGCTTTTTGTAGAGGTCCACCTCCTCGCTGGTTACAAAGGGCAGCCGGAGGCGGAGTTCGTAGTTTCCGTTGACCTTGCGAAAACGGTAGGGAGCTTCCTCAAAGTAGCGCTTGGCCGGGTCACGCGCCCCGTAGAGCGCGCGGCCGAGCGCTTTGAGCCGCCCGACTCCCAGGACTTCGTCATCGAACATCGGCACGCGCCAGACCGGCACGGGCGCGAAGAATTCCTCGACGTTGTCCACCCAGCGCTCTTGCGTCTCCTTCCAGGTGCTGAAGAAGCCGCCTTGCGCCTCGGGCGGCAGGATCCGGTTGACGATGACCGCGTCCACGGTCAGACCGTATAGGCAAAAGTAGGTAAAGGCGCGCTGCGTCTCCTTGAAGACAACTTTCTCGGGATTGGTGACCACACGAACTGTCGTCACTTTCGGGTCGGCGAGAAGCTTGTCGACTCCCGAAAGCTTCTGGTACAGCGACTGGAGGTTCTCGAAATACTGTTCCTGCGGAAGTGGCACGCCCGCGAAGGTGCTGAGCATAGGGCGCACCATTTTTGCCACCCGCCGCTCGAGCTTGAAGATTTTCGACATGTACCACTCAAGGGTCGTCGGTATGCTCACGAAGCGCAGGGATTCCCCGGTGGGCGCGCAATCGAGCAGGATCACGTCGAAGCTCTTCTCGCGGATGTACTGGTTCACGTAGAGGAGCGAACTGACTTCCTCCATGCCCGGGAAAACGGCTAGTGTCGCGTTACCGAAATAGGTGAAACATGAATTCGCTTTCGCGGGTTGCGGTAGGTCCAGCGAAAGGGCTGGGCGTTGCGGTTGTAGAGCCGCACGTAGCTCAGGATCTTGCTCACCAGGTCGAGGACGGAGCG
>JAIQGH010000179.1 GCA_020072655.1 Terriglobia bacterium
TTGGCTCGAAGGTGGCTGTTCCAGAGATGCCGAACGTCGTCACATGACTTGGCATCTGGCGCAAGATGAAATATGCCGCCCCTGATTTGTATTTCACGAGTGACCTTCCGACGGGTTCGCGGAAAACTTGATTAGGCGTGCGGCCCGTCCTCCCCGGCGCTTCGCTTCGGCCACGAGTGCCTGGCTCGTGGTGAGTCCGTGCTGCAGCGCTTCCCGGATGGCGCGGGCAACATGATCTTCAGGAAGTCCTGCCTTGGTCACATCGGCTATAGTGCGTGGAACTGAGGTAACCAGCAGCCCTTCGCGCTTCACCACATTGGCAGGCGACAGGCGATTCGTGTGAAGACGAATTCCCTTTCGTCTACGCGAGGCGGTTCGCGGAACGGTGACATGAACTTCCCGAGGGAGGACGTCAGACAGGTCGTAAAGGGCAAGAGCGCTCTCGTGTGAAATGGCAGACTTCGGGCCACACTTCAGCCAAGCCACAAACAGATCCTCGAATCGGGAACAAGGAAACTGAGCCAGGCGATAAACTCCATGAGCGACCCTTTGAAAGCGCCCATTCTTCGGATAGTCGCTCAGACGCTCCCCGAGAAGCCCGCCCTGGCCGCCTGACGAGCGGTGAAGTATCCTGCCTGCTGCTCCGCAAGGTGATAGAGAGCGTCATGATCGGGAGTTTTCTTGGCCATGGTCTTCATTGTGTGCAAAACCTTTGGAAAAACCGAATGTGGTGCACACATTATGCCGCAACGAAGGACGCTCGTCCAGCCCGAATGTGCCGCGAAACGAAGTCAGCTTTGCGGGGTATTGAGGCCTCGCGCGGGAACAACTAGGGAACAAAATCACCCAAATACCCCATAAAACCGACTATCAAGACCGAAGAAGAAGCTAAGCGAGCCAACAAGATGCATAATCGGCGTGTATTTTGCAACCGGGGGGCCGGGAGTTCGAGCCTCTCCAGGTCCACCAAAACCTGCTTCGGGATCCTACAGAAAGCCCTCAGGAGCGGACCGTCTGACCTTTAGGCAGCGCCCAGGGAGTCAGCGTTTAGCAGCTCGTCTAACCCGCCCAACTTGCTTTTGAATCAAAAAGTTGAAGCCGCGGGAAACAAGCTGCAGCCTTTGGCTATGTCAAGAAAACAATTGATGGACGCGGACCACCCCACAACTTCGTTTCATGATGAATTAACGGTTCAGGGGTGCCGCCCAAATCAGCTCAATACCTGTACACGGTCACTCGTTCTAGGTTGATGCGTTGCGGGGCGAATCGCCAGAATTGTCCTTGGTCGTTCTCATCGCCATTCAGCCGCCTGCCCCGCACCCATATGCCATCCGAAATTATTCCCTCTTCAACCCAGCCGATTCCGGCGCGGGCCGGCCCAGGCTTCTTGGATGAGAACGAAACTCGAAATCCGCTGCCAGCACCCAAGAACTCATTTGCACCCACCGCCATGATGAGCCCATACCCGGTCTTGGCTTTGGTGCCGAAGATCTCGTCAAGGCTCACGTCGAGCTGATACCCATTCAACTCAAAACTGGTCTCGGGCTTATTCTGATCAAGGAGAAAACCGGCCATCTCGCCCGTGCCTTGATGCGCCAGGATCAAGGAGGCCATCGACATCAGGACGGCGTAGCTCTTCCCCAAATCGTTGTCCTTGTCGGTCCAAGAATCAATTCCGAAGGGAGAGAAGCCGATGGCATCGCGCTGGCCGAACGCGTAGAAAACGTTCGCCGCGCCCACCGTGCCACCCCGCGTTTCCGGTATGAACATGGGATTCCCGGAACGATTGTAGCGCTCGCACCACTCCGTGAGATTCGGAGCATAGATGTCCGGTGAGTAGATATCGATGGCCGTTCCGGCGGCCTTCCACACATCCATAACTTCGGGTAACGGGCCTCCGCTGGGAAATTCGCCGGGAGAAGCGTTGGGTCCAGCCAGCCAGGCGTTGACGTACATCGGTAGCGAGTATTCGGCTTTCCCCCCCGCAGCGACAGCGTTGATGAACTGCCCGTAGTTCCAGGCCATGAAAATCTCGTCCGCTTCCGGGCCGGCGCCAAAGACCTGCGGCCACGTGCCGGAGGTTCGGGCGCCCGCCGCTTCCCACACGCGGCGGAACTCGGGAATAAGCGCGTCGCGGTTCTGCTGCAAATAGGCGATCAACTTCGGGGGGACCTTTCCTTCGAACGCTTGGTTGGCGGCAGGGCACCGGTCTCGCGAATCTCCCAAGACACCGACCTCGTTTTCCACCTGCATCATCAGGACGGTGTGCGCTTCGCTATCCACCTCGCGGATGTGCCGCATCACCGCCCCGAAGGCGCGGGCATCGGCATCTCTTGTTTCCTGACCGAAGGTGCTCAGGATCTCGAGCGTATGGCCGCCCTTATCGATGACGCGCGGAAAACGCCCCGTGTTTTCCTTTACCCACAGCGGTGCGTAACTCGACATGCCATTCTTCCAACTGCCAAACCAAAGAAACACCAGACGCAGGTGATTTCGCCTGGCGTCTTGAATGAGGCCATCGAGCAGAGAGAAATCGAACTTTCCCTCCTGCGGTTCAATCAGTTCCCAGGTGAGGGGGGTAAGCACGGTATTCAACGGAATGTCCGCCAGCCGGGGCCAGATAGGCCGCATGTAGTCAAGGCTTGAGGAACTGGAATTGTGAAGCTCTGCTCCGAGTATCAGGAACGGTTTCCCGTCCACAATGAGTTGGGTAGCCGTGCCATGTTTCTCGAGGTGCGGAATGGTCTGCGCTGGTGTCTGAAGAGAGACAACTACGAAGGAAAGCATCGTCAGAACGACCGAAGTCCAAGCACTCATCGCTGTCACCTCTCGTGGAATCCGCAGGCTGCCGTCTACGCCCGGGTGGGGAGTATATCAGCTTCGCCATTTAGGCGCGCCAGCGCGCGCGGCTGGCCAGACACGAGGAGCAGGCGGGAGGAACCGGCCGGTGCATGATGTGAGCCAACCAAATCAATTGTAGGGAGTTGGTACGCCCGGGGTGATTCGAACACCCGACCCCTTGCTTCGTAGGCAAGTGCTCTATCCAGCTGAGCTACGGGCGCACAGAAGAAGCGGCTACTACGCGAGAGATTAGTCTTGCACGAGCCCCGTGGTCTGTCAACGGGACGATGGCTCCGGGCGGAGTGAGGGTGGTTAGTTAGCCCCCGGGGGTCCGTGGTTGACCCGGACGAGCGCAATGCGAGTTCCTCCGCTCCGCGTTTCGAGGGCTACGACTCTTTCCTGCCCGGTGCGCTTGATTTCGAAGACGGTCTTGCCCTCCCGATCCTTCTCCACGAACTGGGTCACATCTCCCCCGAGGCGTTGTTTGTAAAAGTCGCGCACTTTCTCGAGCGGATCAGGCGTCTCAAAGGTGGCTACGAGCAGGCGCAGATCTGCTTCTCCTCCGAAAGAGAGACTGAGGTTGGCGGAATCTTGATCTTTCATTCGCTGCGCGCCGGGATAGATGGGAAGTCCTAGGCGGGATTCGTCCACGTCCTTCCCGACTTCCAACGATCCCACCGGGGTCTTGATAGATACTTGGCCTTTCCCGGCGGGTCCGTGATCCACGCTGACGCCGACACCCCGGGCTAAGAAGCGCAGCCCGAGCCAGACGCTGGCCAACGACACAGCGACAATCAGGGCGAGGAGCAAGAGGACAATCATCAAGAGGTGGCTCCCGGTGCGCGGCGGAGCTGGCGCAACCGGCGGGCGAGGAGGCTGTGGTGACACACTCATAGGGGTCTCCTTCGGCGACGCACGTTCCTGACATTGCATACGTGAATGGGTGGTAGGAAGTTCCCTTGGCTGTCAATCTGCATGGCCGTTGGCTCGTCACTCCCGAATTAACGAGGTGGCGGGAAAATTCTCCACGCGGCATCACTCGAGCTTGCTCCGAGTCGCGTCGTGGATGCGATGGACACTGTCGTCAGCCGACCCCGTTGAGGGAAACCAATGTCAAATGCTATGCTGGGGCTTCAGGGAAAAACCAGGAGAACTTGGTGGAGGACTGCTGATGAAGAATCGCAAATTGGGCAATAGTCCCTTGACCGTTTCGGCCATCGGACTGGGGTGTATGGGCATGTCGGATTTTTATGGTCCTGCGGATGATCAGGAGTCGATCGCTGTGATCCACCGCGCGCTGGACCTGGGCGTCAACTTCCTCGACACCGCCGACATCTACGGAATCGGCAGAAACGAAGAGTTGGTCGGGCGGGCCCTGAACGGGCGACGCGAAGGAGTCGTTCTGGCCACCAAGTTCGGCAACATGCGCGGACCGGACGGCAAGTTCCTGGGCATCAACGGCCGGCCCGAGTACGTTCGCCAGGCCTGCGACGCGAGCCTGCGACGCCTCAGGGTTGACACCATTGACCTCTACTACCAGCATCGCGTGGACCGCAATGTGCCCATCCAAGAAACGGTCGGCGCCATGTCGCGCCTGATCGAAGAAGGCAAGGTCCGTTTTCTGGGCCTGTCCGAAGCGGCGCCCGCCACGATTCGCCGCGCCCATCGCACGCATCCCCTCAGCGCGCTGCAGACCGAGTATTCGCTTTGGAGCCGCGATCCCGAGGATGAAATCCTTCCCACTTGCCGCGAACTCGGCATCAGCTTCGTGGCTTACAGCCCGCTCGGGCGCGGGTTCCTCGCAGGAAGAATCAAAAGCCTGGACGACCTGGCTCCTGATGACTGGCGACGCAATATGCCGCGCTTCCTGGGCGACAATTTTCGCAAGAACCTCGATTTGGTTCGCCGCGTCGAGGAACTGGCCGCCGTGAAGGGCTGCAGACCCTCGCAAGTGGCGCTTGCCTGGGTGCTGGCGCAGGGAGAGGACATCCTGCCGATTCCCGGGACGACCAGTAGCGCCCATCTCGAAGAAAACCTGGCGGCGCTCGATATCACTATCACGCCCGAGGAGCTGGCCCGCATCAATGAAATCGCGCCTCAGGGCGTTGCGGTTGGGGAGCGTTACTCGGAGGCGGCGATGAGGGTCGTGAACGGGTAG
>JAIQGH010000180.1 GCA_020072655.1 Terriglobia bacterium
AGCGAAACAACAAAGCAGCAATTCTGGGTTGGTAAGTAGATTGGAGGTCGATTCCCTCACTGGCTGCCAAGTCCTTTCAACGATAAGTCGGCTCGGACGAGCCTCAGGGGCCTACGAGTAATCCACGATTGAACTCCTCCACCGCCTCGATCAGCGCCATGATGTTGGCTTTGGGCATTCCAGGGCTGACCCCGCCTCCTAGGGAAAGCATGACTCCGCTGCCGCCCACTTTCCGAAGAACACCCAGGGCGGCCGTCCTGACCTCTTGAGGCGTGCCTCGAGTTCCTGTCTCTAGCGGCGCTACGTTCCCCATCAGGCAGATCTTCCCTCCTGTCCGCCGGCGAACTTCAGCGATATCCAGGTTATGGCTCCAATTCAATACATCGAAGCCGAGGGTGGAAAGGTCTTCCAGGAAAGGCGCGACGTTGGCGTCGTTGTGGTAGTCCAGGAAAGGCGCGACGTTGGCGTCGTTGTGGTAGACCTTCACCCAATCCCTCGGAAAGGCGTCAAAAATCTGTTTGAGATAGGGATGCGCGAACTCCGAGTAATGCCTTTTGGACAGAAGACCCACAATATCATCCAGGATGAAGATTCCTTCGACACTGTCCCCAATCACCTCGACTTGCGCCCTCAGCCACCTGATGATGGCTTCAGTCACGAAGGCCATGAGCTTGTGCACGAGCGGGGGATTATCGCTGAGGTCTAGCATAAGCTCACCGATGCCCCGCATAAAGGCAGCAGTACAGGCAGGGCCGCGTGCGGTGGCCACACGGATCTTGTAACCTGCCTCCAGAATCCGGGTTTTCTGCGCCTGGTACCGGTGGAGCGCCGCAGCCATAAAGCCATCGGCGTAAGGGTCGACAGGAGAGAGACGATCGAGGTCCTCGAGGTGAAATAACGTTGGGAACTGGCTGGGAGGCTGATCCTGATGGAAACGAATCTTGCAGCCTACAGCCGAGGGCTCGATTGCCATGCCATATTCCGCCCACCAGGAGGGAAATACGATAACCTTAGCGAACTCCTGCATGATCTTGAGGTTCGAATCGAACCATCTATCGGGATCAAAGTAATAGTCACGGTGAGGGATGCCCAGATGGCCGGGCAACCAGGGACTATCCATAATTAGAGCGAGAGGCACGCGATCCAGGCGCTCCAATTTTGCGGCTTTCTTGAACAGGTCCCATTGGTCCTGACGCATGATGTAGCCTCCGCTTCGGAAATGATTGCGATCAGTCGCTTCAACTTGTCCTGGTCCTCCAATGGTAAGGATCGCACCTTATGGGAAGACAATTCCAATTGATAATTCCTGGTGGACCGTTCGAAGCTTCGAGACGCCGGCTTTAAGAGGCGCCCAGCCGTACGTCGCACTTCCACCCCTGCAGTATTTTCCCCTTGACAAGGGTGGGGGCCGCAAATATGGTTCGAGGCCAATACAAATATGCCAGGAGGAGTGCCAATGCCTGGCAAGCCGACACTACAGATCAAGGGAGCCAACCCCGAGACGGCATGTGACGTCGGGATTTAATCCCGCGCCCACAAGGGCGCAGCGGGGAGTGGGCTCTACGCCCGGCAAAAGGCGGTCAACGCGCTGCTGGGCGAGGGCCTGGCGCTGACCCTGTGTCTTTGCTCCAATCTTCGTCTGGCTGCCGGACTGGTACTCCAGCCTACATCTGACGAGCCGAGGCGATCTACTCGCTGAGGCTTGGCTGGAACAACGGCAGAAAGAAGAGGTCAGCATGAAGTGTGACAGGGGCTCTCATTGCACTTGCGGCGGCAAGATCGCCACGAAAACCCTGCTGCTTGCCGCGCTGGCTGCAGGGTGCGGGGCTCGCCCCTTGGCAGGTGCTCAGCCACAGGCAACGAAGAGGGCCCCCAGCGAGTTGGTCGTTCTCGATTCGGCAGCTACAATTCTTGTGGGTTCCGACGAGCCTTCACCGATTGTCGAGGCGAGCCGGGATCTCGCCAGCGATTTCGAAAAAGTGCTAGGGAAGAAGCCAAGAATCGTCCATCGCGAGGAGGATGCGGCGCCTGGGACGGTTGCGATCGTTTCTCAATCCAAGCTCCTCCAGGGGATGCGGCCAGCCGATTTGACAGCGCCGGAGTCTTTTTCGATCTCGGTTGTCCAGGCCGATTGGAAGCCGCAACCGTCCAGCAAAGTCGTCCTGCTGGCCGGGGCTGACATGCGCGGAACGATTTTCGCCATCTACCAGTTTTCGGAAGAGTTCCTTGGCATCGACCCGTTGTATTACTGGACCGATCACGAACCTGTCCATCACGCCCGCATCGAACTTCCAGCATCCTTGAAAGAGGCCTTTCCCAGTCCTGTATTCAAGTACCGCGGTTTTTTTATCAATGATGAAGACTTGTTGACGGGCTGGGCACCGGGTGAAAAGAAAGACCATACGGGAATTTCCCTGGAAGTGTGGAACAAGATCTTCGAAACCATCCTGCGCCTCAAAGGGAATCTCGCAGCGCCGGGAACGTGGATTTTTCCGGATGACCCACAAATCGCGCTGGCAGGAAAACGAGGACTGATTGTGACGCAGCACCACGCCATCCCTTTGGGACTTAACGTGGCGCGCTGGCCCAAGGACGTGCCTTACAACTACACCACTCACCCGGAAATTCTCGAGCGAGCCTGGAGCGGCGCAGTTCGGCAGTATCCGCGCGGCCTGGAAGTGCTCTGGACGGTCGGCTTGCGAGGCCTGTCCGATGTCAGTTATGCTTCCATGGACTCGAACGTTCGGGGAGACAATAAAGCTCTTGGGCACCTGATTAGCAAGGCGATCGCCGACCAAATGCAGATTGTGCGGGCCAACCACCCCGACGCCGAGTTCATCACCAATCTGTGGCAAGAAGGGGCAAGACTCGTTCAACAGGGCGACCTGAGCATTCCTTCCGACGTCAGCACCGTCTGGGCCGACGACGGCTACGGTTATATTCAGGACAAGGGGGCGGTGACAAAGGGGCAAGGAGCCTACTATCATGTCGCGATGATGAACTTCCGCGCAAATCAGTTGACTGAGTTGGTTCCGGTCGAGCGGATTTTCTCCGAGGTCGGGCGCTATATCAAAGCCGGCGCCACGCATTATCTGCTTGTGAACACCAGCGACACTCGCCCGGTCCTCTTGAGCATTAAAGCCGTTATGGAAGTGGCCTGGAAAGGCGCGCCTCCGGGCGGTGCCGAAGCCAGCGACGAGTTCATTCGGCGCTGGGCTTCCGTCGAATTTGGCTCGAAGGCGGCGTCCGAGGTGGCGGAGATTTACAGGGACTACTTCAGAGCTCCGGCGCGTCTTGGTGAGCCCGAACGCGAATATGGAGAGCAGCTTTACCACACCGAGGCGCGCCGATTGATGCTCACTTACATGATTGACTCACCTCTTTATGCGATTCCCAGCCAGGCCCCGAAGTGGGTGCAGCCGCGCATCTTTGGATTTGGCGCTGAATATACCGAGGAAGCAGGCAAGAGGCTGATGAATGAAACCGCAAAACGCGAAATCGAGCAATGCGGCAGCGCCCAGCCCCGTTGGGACGCCCTGTGGAAGAAGGCGCTCGCCGCAGAGCCGCGGGTTGACCCCGCTCGGCGCTCCTTCTACCACGCCCATGTACTGGCGATGATCGCCATCAACCGCGAGAGCAACCGGATGCTGTTTGAGATATCGAAGGCCATCCAGGAAGCGCAGAGCGGCGAGATGAGCCAGGCGCGCCAGTCGGCCACTGCGGCTCTCCACACCTTCGATGGCATCCAGCAGGCCGAGACCGCCGCCGAATACGGCAAGTGGAAAAACTGGTATCGGGGCGACTGGCTAACCGGCATATACCGGACGCGCGAGATGGTCGAAGCCTTTTCGAAATTTCTCAGCGATCCGCTCACCCCTTTACCTCCGCCCGCTTTCTGGGACGGCTGGGAAGCGTACTACCACATCATGCATTATGAGGAAGACCGTTCGGCAGATGTCAACTGAGCGACCGGAATGGCTTCTCAGGTACAGCCGGGACAAGACCAAAACCGCAAGAGGATCCTTGGTTAGAGCCAGATCGGAGGGCCCCCGATGGTGCGGTGGAATCGGGTCGGCAGAACAGGCCTTCGATGAAAATCAAAGACGTTCGGGCCACCACGGTAAGCGTTCCGCTCGAAGCTCCCCTGAGACACGCGAACGGCTGCCATTGGGGACGATTCGTCCGGACCATCGTTGAGGTCGAGACGGATAACGGACTGGTCGGCCTGGGCGAAACGGGCGGAGGCGGTGAAGCGGCCGAGGCCACATTTCGCGGACTGAAGTCTTATCTTGTCGGCCGCGATCCCGCGCGGTTGGAAGAGTTGCGCTTCCTCATCAGCAATCCGACGGCCTCGCTTTACAACGATCGTACTCAGATTCTTGCTGCGATTGAATTCGCCTGCCTCGACATCCTGGGCCAGGCCTGGCGCGTACCGGTTGCAGAAATTCTGGGTGGCCGCCTTAGGGATCAAGTTCCCTTCGCCTCCTACCTCTTTTTCCGATATCCCAACTCGGCGGATGGGACGGGGGAAGTCCGCACTGAGGAACAACTTGTGGCGCATGCACGAGACCTGAAAAGGCGCTACGGCTTCTCGACCCACAAGCTCAAAGGGGGCGTTTTCGCACCCGCGTATGAACTCGCCTGCTATCGGGCGTTGGCGGCGGCATTGCCCGGCGACCGGCTGAGGTTCGATCCCAACGCCGTCTGGTCCACGGAACAGGCCATGGAATTCGGCCGCGCGATAGAAAACCTGAACAACGATTACCTTGAAGACCCGGTCTTTGGCCTGAATGGAATGAGAAGGGCGCACCAAAAGTTACGGGTTCCGCTGGCGACGAACACGGTCGTGGTGAACTTCGAGCAACTCGCCGCCAACATTTTGGATCCCGCTATCGACGTTGTTCTGCTGGACACAACTTTTTGGGGAGGCATTCGCCCCTGCGTCAAAGCGGCGGCCATTTGCGAGACCTTTCAGTTCGGAGTTTCTGTGCATTCCTCCGGCGAGCTAGGCATTCAATTGGCGACAATGCTCCACTTGGGCGCGATCATCCCTAACTTCACCTTCGCTGCTGATGCTCATTACCACCACTTGGTCGACGACATTATTCTGGGCGGAAAGATGCGGTATGAAGGCGGTTCGATTGCCGTGCCCGATTCTCCCGGACTCGGAGTGATGCTCGATCGGGACAAGGTGGCGAAGTACGCTGAGGCATACAAGCGCCTGGGTCCCTATGCTTACGACCAGGACCCTCTGCGGCCCGGATGGACGCCAACCATCCCGAATTCAAGATGGGCCGACCCGGAAGACGAGCGGATCCCCAAGATAAGTTTCTGAGTAC
>JAIQGH010000038.1 GCA_020072655.1 Terriglobia bacterium
GGAGTGCGTGGGGCCCAGCCGAGACGTTTGCTGATTCTAAAGAAGATCGTGGGTTCGTTTTCCTCAACATTTGCAGTTTGCCGCGGCTTTTGCTTTTCGACTTCTGACTCCTGAATCCTGAATCCTTGATCCTTGATCCTGACTCCTTGATCCTGAATCCTTTCGCTGATTCTAAAGGAGATCGTGGCTTCGTTTTCGTCAACATTTGCAGTTTGCCGCGGCTTTTGCTTTTCGACTTCTGACTCCTGAATCCTGAATCCTGAATCCTTGATCCTGACGCCTTGATCCTGAATCCTTTTGCTGATTCTAAACGACATCGTGGGTTCGTTTTCCTCAGTTCTGCTGTGTTGCGGTTTGTTCCTTCTGACTCGAGGCTTCTGACTCCTGCCCTGCCGCCCCGGCTGCCACGGGGTCGGACACCGTCCACAACATTGGTAGTCTAGCACGCTCGCGATTATATACTTCACGAACCCAATCTTGGACGACTTGGATGTCGCTTGCGGTCTTGCTGGGCCGCTGTCGTGGCTGTATCATCTCCCCATCTTGTCTATACCTAATAACCCTTTGGAATGGATTTTCAAGGTCATCTCAGGCTCTTGGAGGTACATGCTAGCCGCGTGCCTCCTTACAGCCATGATGCTATTAGTGCCAGCCCCACTGTGGCAACACGCGGGGCTTTGTGAATTGATTGCTACCTACAAGCCCTGGCTTTGGGTTGTCTTCCTGTTCTCGTTTTTGGTGCTCATAACCTATCCCCTGGGGTGGTGCTATTCTCTCCTGTTCAACTCCATAAGCGGCCATTTTGTAGCAAGGAAGAACTTGCGACAATCAATCAGCAAGCTCCAAAACTTGAGTTCAGATGAGAGAGAAATCTTGGGCGAGTTTTTGGCCAAAGGCGTGAGAACTCTTAAGTTCTTGCCGAGCGAAGGGGTTATTTCGCCTTTGGTATACGATGGAATCCTTGTTCAGTCATCTAAAGTTGGAAACTTGGTGGAGGGATTCGCCTTTACTCTAACGGACTGGTCTTGGAATTACTTGCTCGAACATCCTGAGTGCGTCGGTATGTCGAAACAGGATTTGAAAAAGTAAATAGGCGGTGAAGTCCTTCAAGGATTATACCGTCGGCTACTTGCGGGACTTTTACCGCTTTTTCTTAGACTCAGGCTTGACCTTGAGAAGATCGGAGACGGCTTCGTTAAAAGGCAGCGGTCTAAGTGACAGTTTCTTAGCTTGCTTTCCTAGAGTTTTGATTCTTGTCATTAGACTCCTGTAATTCTATTCCCGTCTGCGGGCTTACTACAGAAGACTTTTCAGCCGTAAAATCGAGACTTGGATGGGCGGGACGTGGAGCAAGGATGCGAATGTCGGTAAGACCCAACTGGCCGTGGCGTCTCATTAACTTCTCATCGGTTGTGTAAAGCACAGGACAGCCAAGATGCTGTGCGGTAGCTATGTGAAAACAGTCCCACTTCCTCCGTCGGTTATCCTCAATATCGTTGCCCGTGCTTGCTTTCGCATCGTCCTTGATCTCCGCTTCTCTTTTTGCGGCAGTTAACGCAATGTCTTTGGTAACTCCAACGATACGCGCAAATTGACTGATCTTCCCGTAGTCATCTCTGGCCAATTGGCCACGGCGATAAGAAAGCACAGACACTTCTTGAACCGTGAGGATCGATGTGTAGATCCGCGCTTTTTCAGCCTTAAGCTCTTTCAGTAACTCTTTGATATTTTTGGCGTGTTTGCTGCGCTTCGCCCCAATTTCGAGGAAAACAGAAGTGTCGAAGTAGATTGGTAGAGCCATGTCTAGTCCCGGAGCTCTTTCAAGAGTTCCTGAACATCGGTGTCACCAAACAACTCAGCATCAGAACCACGATGTTTGTCGAATGCCGCAAGATAATCACGCTCAGGGTCGGCAACTATTCGCTCTGCAATTAACCTTGGATTGTTTGCCTTGAAATACGTGGCATCTCCAGTCACCGCGACTTGCTTCCTGAATAGCGGCAGGACTTGTGGCAAGTCAGAGGTAGAAAAGAAGATTCTCCAAACCTCGCCGTTGTCAGCCACGAGTTCTCCCCAAAAGTGCTTACCTTCCTCGTCAATCTTCGTGCGGTCCTTGAGTTCCCTTAGTTTACCGTATAGGGTAATAGATTCAACAGTAAATCCGACACCACTGATAGAGTCTATTGTTTCAATCCCGGCTTCACTAAACTTCGCCGTTTTGGTTCTTTGTCCAACTTTCCGCCATTCCAAACGGAGTTCCGTTTTGTCCTCACGCTGGAAGCCACTAATTCTAGCAAAGCGCCGAATGATTAGAGCATGAGCAGGTTCTATGGAACCGGGCTGTTTTTTCTCAAGGAGATCAGCAGTCGCCATGACTCGCATAACCGCAATTTCAGCACTTTCAATGTCGCGTGTAACCGCCGCTTCAGCTTGAAGGCTTCCAGGCCTAAACACCATCCCGGACCTTCCAGCAAGCAGCTCAATCCCGAAATCACCCGTTGGGTTCTCAATCCCACGTTCCTTCTGAACCTGTCGGCCAACCTCCCTAATGAGTTCATCAACTTCTTGGAGAGTTCGGATGACATGGGCCATTGGAAGGCGTTTCCGATCTGCCAAGCCCTTTCGGAAGATGATAGTGAATAGCGCGGCGTCAGAATGCCTTGGCATGATTGCCTCCTCGTGATACAATTCTAGCGAGGCGTGTGGAAGAGGCGTTGCGAGCGCCACTCTCACACACAGCGGTCATCCTGAAGTTGTTCCAGAAGGCCAGTGGGATTACGCTTGACGGCAAATCACGGCCTTTCGTTCCCCTTGCTTCTCATGCCTTGACGCATGAGTCCTTATACATCAACCTTTTCCCTGCAACGCTCTCTATGGCGAGCAAGGCTCGCTCGCCGTCTGTAGTCTCTCGCGAATTATAGCGAAAGTCAAACTCAGTTAAATAGCGGTGAAGGTGTTGCCTTCCGACGTGATGATACACCCCAAAGATTCCCCGCTTCAAGATGCTGAAGAATCCTTCGACGGTGTTGGTGTGGATCACCTTCCCTTCGCGCCGCCGCACATACTCTCCGTTCGCGTGTTTCACGGTGTGATGCGAGGCAAATCCCTTACGCATTCCTCGATACAGGCCGGAGTCATCGGTCATGAGGTCTGCGCTCTCGTGAATTTGCTCTCTCAACACCGGCCTAAGATTGGCGGCTGTGACATGTTCGAAGTGAAACGAACGTGCTCGACCATTACGCTCAACCAGAGAGACGATGGGAGTCTTGTTTTCTCGTGCAAGGTAGCAGCCCCTCCCCTTCACCTTGCCTCCAACGTAAGTTTCGTCTACCTCGACCGTGCCTTGGAGCTTGCTTGATAACGGCTCCTGTTTCATTGCGTACCGGATTCGATGCGCCATGAACCACGCGCTCTTGTACGTTACTCCCAACATCCGATGCAGTTGGTGTGCGCTCATGCCCTTCTTGGAAGCGCAAAGCAGATGAATTGCAAGCAGCCACTTGTGAAGCGGGATGTGCGAGTCCTCGAAGATCGTACCGACTGTGACCGTGAATTGCTCACGGCACGCGCTACACTTCCAGACTCCCTTGCGGACGTGAGTCTTTCCGTTTGGCTTCGGCTCTAGTCTGTAGGCTACTCGAATCACGCCACAGTGAGGGCATACCGCACCATCAGGCCAGCGCATCTTCTCAAGAAATGCACGCGCCTTTTCATCGTCTCCAAAGTGCTCTGCCAGTTTCGCTAGGTTCATGGTCATGTTCTCCATGCTCAAAGCGTATCAGAATACTTTGGGTTTGTCAAGTATATAATCGCGAGCACGCTTGCCTACGATTCTCAAGCGACAAAAGGCCCGTTGGGGCCGAGAAATGCCTCGCCCCGGGAAGGCAGGCGATGCAGCGGGTGGGACGCCCGCCTTCGCGGGTCGGTTTCATGTCATCGCACCAACCTGGGGTTCGGAAGGACGGGCGGGACCGGCCGTCGCCTTGACCTGCCCCACCTTTTCACCTAGATTTAGAACTTCGCGGAAGATTCCCGCCCGCAGGCTGAGGACAGGCGAGCACGCTGCAGCGATCGCGGAGGCCAGCAAGTTCCAAGAGCGGATTCTGGTTCTGCCATGAATTTTCACCGTCAGCCCGCGAGAGCACTTTTTGGAATGGTGCTCGGACTATTACTGTCAGCCTCAGGCCTCCCTGCCGCAGCCTTCCGGCCCGTCGCGGCTCGGCACGCGATGGTGGTTTCGAGCGAACCTTATGCATGCGAGGCGGGCCTGGAAATCCTCCGCGCGGGCGGCAACGCGGTAGACGCGGCGGTGGCGGTGGGGTTTGCGCTGGCCGTGACGCTCCCCGAGGCGGGGAACATTGGCGGTGGCGGCTTCATGGTGATTCGCCTCGCCGGAGGCGAATGCCTCGTCGTGGACTATCGCGAAGAGGCTCCGGCGGCGGCTTCGCGCGGCATGTACCTCGATGCCGAAGGCACGCTGATTCCGGGAGCGAGCCGGGAAGGCGTCCTGGCGGCTGGCGTGCCCGGGACGGTGGCGGGCCTCGCGCTCGCCCATAGGAAATATGGGAAGCTCCCGTGGAGGCGCGCGCTGGCCCCGGCGATTCGCCTGGCCGCGCGGGGCTTCCCCGTCAGCTTCGAGCTGAGCCAGTCCTTGCTCGCCGACCGCGACAGCCTCGGCAAGTTTCCAGAATCGCGCCGCATCTTTCTGCGCGACGGGCGGCCGTACGAGCCCGGCGAAATCTTCCGGCAGCCCGAACTTGCCAAAACACTTCGGCAGATTGCGCGGGACGGCCCAGCGGCGTTTTACCAGGGCCGCATCGCGCAGGCGATTGTGGCGACGATCGAGAAGCATCACGGGCTCATTCAACTTTCCGATCTCCGCCAGTACCAGGCGAAAGTCCGCGAGCCCTTGCGCGGGTCGTTTCGAGGTTATGACATCCTGACGGTGCCGCCGCCCAGCTCCGGTGGTGTGGGCCTGATTGAAATGCTCAACGTGCTCGAACCTTTGGATCTCGCCGCGCCGAATTCTTACGAGTCGATTCGCGTGATTGCAGAGACCATGCGTCACGCTTATGCCGACCGCGCCGCGTATCTCGGTGATGCGGATTTCGCCCCGGTCCCCGTCCGCGGACTGACGAGCAAAGAATATGCGGCCGAGCTGCGGAGTGAAATTCCGAAAACCAAGGCCGAAGTGGCCGTCCGTGCGGGCCGGCCTGCCGACTTCGAGGCGCCGGAAACGACGCACTTTTCCGTGGTCGACGCGGAGGGAAACGCGGTGGCGAACACGTACACGTTAAACGGGAGCTACGGCTGTTACGTCGCGGTCGAAGGCGCAGGCTTCCTGCTCAACGACGAAATGGACGATTTCACCGCCAAGCTCGGCGAGCCGAATATGTTCGGCCTCATCCAGGGCGAAGCCAACGCGATCGAGCCGCACAAGCGGCCGCTTTCCTCCATGACTCCGGCCATCGTTGTTCAGGGCGGGAAGGTCCGGCTGGTCCTTGGTTCTCCCGGGGGAGGGACGATAATCAACACCGTGCTGCAGGTGCTTCTCAACGTGCTGGTGTATCACATGGATGTTCGGCAGGCCGTGACCGCTCCACGGTTCCACCACCAATGGATGCCCGATCAACTCGTAATGGAAAGGTGGGGATTCTCCGCGGACACGCTCCACAAACTTGAGGGAGCGGGATACCAACTCGAAATGCGGGATCGCATGGGCGCCTGCGAGGCGATCGAGATTGACCCGACGACGGGATGGCGTTTCGGCGCAGCGGACCCGCGCGCGGCAGGAAAGGCGGCCGGATACTGATGGAATTTGGACTCTCCACGCATCTGTTCGTCAGCGAACGTCTCAGTTCGCATATCCTGGACCAGATCCTGGCCGCCGGTTTCCACCAGATTGAAATCTACGCCGCCCGGCAGCACCTGGACTACCACGACAAGTATCACGTCCGCGACGTGGCCCAGTGGTTTTCCGACCATGAGGTCAAACTGCACTCCCTGCACGCGCCGCTTTACGCCGATTTCGATTGGGGGCGCTCGGGGGGTCCTCCCATCTCCGTAGCCTATCTCCAAAGGGGGCGACGGATTCAATCCATGGATGAGATCAAGCTGGCCTTGGAGGTGGCCGACGTGCTGCCCTTTCGCTACCTGATCCTGCACCTCGGCTTGGCGAACGAGGACTACCACCTTGAGAAATTCGATGCGGCGTTCACTTCGATCGAACATCTGAAGATCTTCGCCAAAGAGCGCGGCGTGCGAATCCTCCTGGAGAATACTCCCAACGAGCTCAGCGCGCCGGAGCGGCTGCTGGAATTTATTGGGTACACGCGGATGGAGGACCTGAGGATCTGCTTCGATACCGGACACGCGCACATGGGCGGAGGTGTGCGGCCCGCCTTCCAGATCCTGCGGGACCGGATTGTCTCGACGCATGTCCACGACAACCGGCGTGAGAAGGATGATCACCTCATGCCTTTCGACGGGGAGATTGACTGGGAGCAGACGATACGTGACTTTCGCGCCGTGGAGGGACAATTTCCGATCTTTTTCGAGCTCCAATACTACGGGCCGGAAATCAGCGGTCTCTCCCGCTTGCGGGGAGTGATCGACCGCATCGAATCAATCCGCTGATGGTCGTCCCGCGCTCGGACATCCTCGCAGCGCCGGACGGGACTTGTCCCGACAGCGTCGGGAGCCCAGCATGCTACCCTATAGGGCGGAGCTACATCTGTAAGCTTCGTTGAGACGCACCACACAGAGAGGCCAAATCTTGCCCCCGATTGTGGAAATCCGTAACGTCGCGAATTTCGCGGGCCAGGAAGTGACCATCCAGGGCTGGCTTTACAACCTGCGCGAGAGCGGCAGGCTGCTGTTCCCGCTCGTTCGCGACGGGACAGGAATCATTCAGGGCGTGGTGGTCAGGAGCGCGGTTCCGCCCGAGGTTTTTGCCCGCATCCGTGAGCTGACGCAGGAGTCTTCTCTCCGCGTCACCGGCAAGGTCCGCGCGGACCAGCGCGCGCCGGGTGGATTCGAGCTGGACGTCAGCCACGTGGAAGTCCTGCAGCTCGTCCCCCTCGATCGTCCCTACCCGATTACGCCCAAAGAGCATGGAATCGAATTCCTGATGGATCACCGGCACCTCTGGCTGCGCTCGCAGCGCCAGCGGGCCATCCTCGGGGTGCGTCACGAGATTGTCAAGGCGTGCCGGGACTATCTTGACGAGCGCGGCTTCACGCTCGTTGACACGCCCATCTTTACGCCTGCGGCGTGCGAAGGCACAACGACGCTTTTCGAAGTGAACTATTTCGAGGACAAGGCGTACCTAACGCAGTCCGGCCAGCTTTACAACGAGGCCGCGGTCATGGCCGTCGGGAAGACCTACTGCTTCGGACCGGCCTTCCGCGCGGAAAAGTCGAAGACGCGACGCCACCTGACCGAGTTCTGGATCGTCGAGCCGGAGGTTGCCTTCGCCCACCTCGACGACACCATGGAGCTTGCCGAGGCGTTGATCGCCTTTGTCGTCGGGCGCGTGCTGGAGAAGCGCCGTCCCGAGTTGGAGACCCTGGAGCGAGCGATCGGCCCGCTCGAGAAATGCACGCCGCCCTTTCCGCGCCTGAGTTACGACGACGCCGTCAAGATTCTCCAAGCGAAAGGCAGCGAGATCCGGTGGGGCGGCGACTTCGGCGGGACGGACGAGACGATCCTTTCCGAGAATTTCGACCGGCCCGTGCTGGTGCATCGCTACCCAAGCCAGGTGAAAGCCTTCTACATGACTCCGGACCCGGTGCGGCCGGAATTGGCACTCTGCGTGGATGTGCTCGCGCCCGAAGGATACGGCGAAATCGTGGGCGGCGGCGAGCGCCTGGCGGATTACGACTTGCTGATGAAGCGGATTGAGGAGAACCAACTGCCGCGCCCAGCCTTTGAGTGGTACCTCGACCTGCGCCGCTATGGCAGCGTTCCGCACTCCGGGTTTGGCATGGGCATTGAGCGAGTTGTAGCCTGGATCTGTGGCCTCGAGCACGTCCGCGAGACGATTCCGTTTCCGCGTATGCTCTATCGCCTGACTCCATAGCAGGCCGCTGCTGTAACGCCGCTCTACGAGCGGCGTCGCTTTTGTATCCTCCACCCTTCGCTTGTCATCCTGAGCGAAGCGAAGGATCTCGGTATTTTGCTCAGGGTAAACTCCGAGAAGGGTCTTCTTCAATCCTGAATGCTGAGATTCTTCGCTTTCGCTCAGAATGACAACCGGAGGATGCCGCCCGTAGGCCGCCGCTACCGTTCACGGTCCGCACACCGCCGCAAGAGCCGACCCGCCGGAATATGGTATAAGAAGATGCCCGATGTGAGCACCTTGCCTCCGGAGTGGACGTGCTGAAAATTCGTATTCTCGGTGTGCCACTGGACTTGGGTCAGGAACGCCGCGGTGTGGACATGGGTCCGTCGGCGGTGCGCGCTGCGGGCTTGAATTCCGCGCTCAAGGGTTTGGGGCACCAGGTCGAAGATGTTGGCAACATCCAAGTGAAGATTCCGGAGATGCAGCACTTCGGCGACCGGCGGGCAAAGTATTTGACCGAGATTGCCGAGACCAGCCAGGAAGTGGCGCATCAGGTGTATCAGACGCTCGAAAATGGATACTTTCCGCTCTCGTTGGGAGGCGACCATTCGGTCGCCATCGGCACGCAAGCCGGCGCAGCGAAGTTCTTTCGCGACCGCGAGCAGGCTGTCGGCTGCATCTGGTTCGATGCCCACGCCGACATGAACACACCGGAAACCAGTCCCAGCGGGAATGTCCACGGCATGCCCTTTGCGGTGACGCTGGGGCTCGGGCCGGACTCGCTCTCGAAGATCTTCGGGTTCTCGCCCAAGATCAAACCCGATAAGTGCGTGCTGATCGGAGCCCGCGACCTCGACTCGCGCGAGCGGCGCCTCGTCAAGGAAGCGAGCATCAATGTCTTCACGATGCGCGCCATCGACGAGCTGGGCATGCGCACTGTCATGGATAAGGCCATTGCACTCGTTACGGCTGACACGGCGGGCTTTGTGGTGTCGTTCGACATGGACGTTGTCGATCCGGACGAAGCGCCCGGCGTCGGGACGCCCGTCCGCGGCGGCGTTACCTTTCGGGAAGCGCACCTGGCAATGGAAATGGTCGCCGACAGCAGAAAGATGGTGGCGATGGAGTTGGTGGAGATCAACCCCATCATCGACATCTTGAACAAGACCGCAATTCTGGGCGTGGGCCTGGTGAGTTCGGCGCTGGGGAAGAAAATCCTGTGAACAAGAAAATTCGTCTGGGGATTCTGTTCGGAGGGCGCTCCGGCGAGCACGAAGTTTCACTAACTTCAGCCGCGTCGTTGATGAAGGCGCTTGATCCCGAAAAGTATGAAGTGGTTCCCATCGGCATCACGAGGGAGGGGAAGTGGTTAGTCGGTTCCGCCGCCGACCGGCTTCTGCCGGCAGTGCTTGAGAACGGCAAACCCGTAACACCTTCGGTCGATCCCTCGGGCCCCAAGCTGATTGTTCTTGACCGGCACTCCGCGCAGCCTCCTCCGCCCGGCGCGGACATCGACGTCATCTTTCCCGTCCTGCACGGCACGTTTGGAGAGGATGGAACCGTGCAGGGTTTGCTCGAGCTCGCCGGCATCCCCTATGTCGGCGCGGGCGTGCTGGGTTCTGCGGTGGGCATGGACAAGGACGTCATGAAGCGGCTCTTCCGTGATGCAGGCCTTCCGGTGGCGCCGTGGATTCTTGTCCTGCGGAACGAATGGGAAAGTGACCGCGCACGCCAGCTCAAGAGGATTGGGAAAAGCCTGCGGTACCCGGTTTTCGTGAAGCCGGCGAACCTGGGCTCGTCGGTAGGCATCAGCAAAGTCCACGGGGCGCGTGAGGTTGCTCCGGCCGTGGACCTCGCGGCGCGGTACGACCGGAAGATTCTCATCGAAAAGGGAGTGGACGGGCGAGAAATTGAGTGCGCGGTGCTTGGCAACGACCGCCCCGCGGCGTCCGTCCCGGGCGAGATCATTCCTGTCAACGAGTTTTACGACTACGAAGCCAAGTACGTCAAGGAAGGCTCGGAGCTGATCATTCCGGCCAGGCTCACGCCCCGACAGACGAAACTCGCCCAGGAGTATTCAGTTCGGGCGTTCCAGGCGACGGATTGCGCGGGGATGGCGCGGGTGGATTTTCTGCTCGAACGGAAAACCGGCAAGCTGTATGTGAACGAGATCAACACCATCCCCGGATTCACGCCGATCAGCATGTATCCCAAGCTCTGGGAGGCAAGCGGCATTCCCTATCCCCAACTGATCAACCGCCTGGTGGAACTCGCCCTCGAACGGCAGCGCGAGAAGGTCCGGACTTCTTACGATTACAACCCATCCCCTTGACGCCGCCCGAGGACAACACTTGACGCCAGACAGCAAAATGAGATTGAGCGCCATCGCCAAACGCCTGTTTCCTGATTTCGCCACGCGTTTGGTTTTGCGACGGATTGCGTTCTTGCCGCTAGACCTGTGGGATGCTGCTCTCGGGCACCGCGATGAACTTACCCCTCCCCGAGGGCTCTGGTTTATCGGCGGGGGGAATTTCCGCGGAATAGGTGAGCAATTCTTGGATTACTTTATTCGGTTTGGAAAGCTGAAACCAGACGACCGGGTTCTGGACGTTGGATGCGGTATTGGCCGGATGGCCGTTCCACTGACAAGGTACTTGAGCACAGCCGGATCTTACGAGGGGCTTGACATCGTGTCCCAGGGGATTGAGTGGTGCCGCGAGCACATCACCCCCCGTTACCCTAATTTCAAGTTCTGCGTCGCGGAAATTTACAGCAGGCACTATAACCCCCACGGTCGGTTGGAAGCCGCGAGTTACAGGTTCCCCTATCCTGATGGTAGCTTCGACTTTGTTTTCGCGGCATCCGTCTTCACGCATATGCTGCCCGATGGAGTAAAGAACTACATCGCCGAAATGAGTCGCGTATGCAAGCTCGGCGGCCGGTGCCTGTTCACGGCCTTCCTCCTCAACAAGGAGTCCTGCCACCTCATCGCCTCCGGGAAGTCCACTCTGCGATTCCAGGATGGCCCGCAACAGTATTGCATGGTCATTGACCCCGCTTTTCCGGAAACAGCAGTGGCTTTAGCGGAGCAATTCGTAACGGATTCCCTAAACCAAGTAGCCTTGACTGTGCAGGACCCTCCACTGCTCGGTTCCTGGTGTGGGCGAGCTAACTGGACTTCGTACCAGGACATGCTGGTTGTGCAGCGGCGATGAATCTCTTGCTGTGTGGCCCTGAAGGGGCCGAGGGTGGTAGCCGGGGGCAGCGCCCCCGGAAAAGTTCTCATGAGGTTTCCGCGCGTGGACTTTTCTCCTGGCAACGCACTGTCGAAGGCTAATACTCCGTAACATTCCCCTCGTGCCCGTCGAGCTCGATCCGCATGATCCACTCGCAGTTCACGCGATGCGCGGCGAAGAATTTCTCGAGCGCCGGCTGGTCAGGAGCTTCGACCTCGGTGAGCATTCGTCCGCCGAGCTGGCTGGCTACCAGGCGTTTTACTTTCACGTCTCCCGCTGCCATGAGCTGCTTCATGAGGTCGCGTAGCGCCTGCTTGGTTAGGCAGGCCGTGGTGTGAGCACAAAAATACAGCGGCATGGTTCCTCTCCGAGTCAGGGCTTGGGTCTGGCATTCAGGATCAGAAAGTGCCGGGGTGCGACGCAGCCGCCATGAGGTTAGGTCCCCGACCCTCTCTCCCGAATCTCGAAGCCCGAGTTCCGAGTCCCGGTCTTATAATATCAGCGGAGGCGCGATATGCGCTTTGAAGACTTCTCGTTCGGCTCGATCCGGATCGACGGCGTCACTTACGAGTACGATGTGGTGATTGACGGCGGCGAAATCCGCAAACGCAAGAAGAAACCCTCCAAGCAGTACCGCGATGCTTTCGGGCACACTCCGCTCTCGAACGACGAGCGAATCCCCTGGAAGTGCCGCCGGTTGGTCATCGGGACGGGCGCGCACGGCGCCTTGCCGGTCATGAAAGAGGTGCAGGCCGAGGCGGAGAGAAGAAAGGTCGAGCTGCTCATTCTCCCCACCGCCCAGGCGATTGAAATCCTCCGGGGAAGCCCCGCCGAGACCAACGCGATCTTGCACATCACCTGTTGAGTTCTTGGTCGATGGCGGAAATCAGGAGCGAAGCCTTTTGGCCGAGATTGAGGGCGCGCTGCAGGTCTCCATCGGCCAGCGCGCGCTCGGACTGAGCGAGAAAGGTGCGTGCGTCTTCGAACGTCTTGTGGTTGCTGGCGGAGAGGCTGAGGCGTTCGAGCTGGCCGGTCCGCTGATGGAGGCTTTGCTGGAGGTCAAGGATCTGGCGGCGGAGGGCCACCTGCTGCGCGGGGGCTTCGCGAGCCTCGAGGGCCGGCACCTCCGTTGGTGCCGGAGCCGGCCCTTCCGGTTCCGGGGGCGCCTCCTCTGACGCGGAAGTGGCATCGCTTCGCGCCGGGCGGGGCCGGCGGCGGACCGGTGGGGGCGAAGGGGATTCCGTTGCGGGGGTCGGCTCGGCAACCTCCTCAGGCGGCTGGGGCTCTTCGATCATCAACGTCCCGCTGTCCCCGCTCGGTACAGGAGTGGCGGCGGGGGGAGGGGCGGGCACGTAAACGATGCGCGAAATGGCTGGCCGCTTTTGACAACCCCAAATTAGCAGCGCCAACCCGCACACCGAACACAAACGCGCGCGAAACATGATGACGATTGTAGCATTTCGCCGGCCGCGCTGCTGGGCGGGAAACGCCAGGGGGCCCCGCGGCGGAGTTCACTGCAAGATTTCCCCTTTTGTCTCGCGGGCCCAAGCGACGGCGACGAGACCGAAGAGATAGATGACGGCGATGGAACTCGCCGCGCGGGCGAACGTGCCGAGATTCGCCACCAGGACGCCTGTAAGCAAAGGGCCCGCGGCGGCGAGCACGCGGCCTGCGTTGAAGCAGAAGCCAGCACCGGTGGCGCGGATGCGAGTCGGGAAGAGTTCCGGCAGGTAGATGGGAAACCCACTGAAGAGGCCGTTCGTAAAGAATCCCAGGACGGGGAGCAGCATTACCGCCGTAGCGTAAGACGCGGGCAACAGGAACGTCAGTGGCAAGGCGGCGGCGGAGCCAACGAGCATTATTGAAAAGGCACCACGCCGCCCTAACCATTGCGCCAAGGGGGCAAAAGCCAAGTAGCCGAGGATTGCGCCCCCATTTAAGCTCATAACGGCAAGACTCACCAAGCGGACCTTGCCAGCCTCGTCGAGGCCCCGTGGTGCGAGCAGTTCGCGAATGAGCGTGGGGGCCCAGTTTGTGGCTCCCCAGAGCCCGAAGACGGCCACAAAAGCCAGTGCTGTTCCCACCAGCGTGTCGCGCCGCCTGCCTGGAGTGAACAGTTCGGCCAGGCCTGGACGGCGCGGGCCGGCGCCCGCGCGCGCCTCCACCCAGCGCTCTGGCTCGCGCACTTTCAGGCGCACCAGCAGGGCAACCACGGCGGGGAGAATCCCCACGAAGAACATCACGCGCCAGCTCTGTGAAGAAAGGGAGAAATAGACCACGGCAGCAAGAAAATAGCCCGCTCCCCAAGCGGATTGCAGCAGCCCCGCGCCCTTGACGCGCAGCGATTCCGGCCAGACTTCTGCGACGAGGGTTGCTCCTGCTGCCCACTCCCCGCCGATCCCCAGGGCGGTCAGGAAGCGGTAAAGCGCCAGTTCCCACCAGGAGTGCGACAAGCCGGCCAAGGCGGTGAAGATTGCGTAGATAAGTATGGTGATCACCAGAGTGCGAGCGCGCCCCAGACGGTCCGCGACGACCCCAAAGGCGATTCCGCCCAGCGCCCAGCCCACGACGAAGACGGAAAAAATTACGCCGCCGTACCAGCCGATGTTCTCGGGTGTGGCGCGACTGCCAAGCAGGTCGCGGAGGGCGGGCGTCATCACCAGCGCGTAGATCGTTGCGTCCATTGAGTCGAAGACCCAGCCCAGCCAGGCCACGAACAGAACCAGCCACTGATAGCCGGACAGCCGGCGCCACGGCGACATTACATGCTTGGCCGGGGAGGGGAGCGGTGGAGTCATTCAGGCTCACTTTGCGGAATTTGTTCCCGCCACAGGTCGCCCAGCGCGGGAACGCGCGTGGCGATAAAGCGCATTCCAAACGTTTGGAGGAAGACCTGGCCGGGCATTCCCGCCACTCCCAGGAGGATTAGGAGCAAGGACATCCAAAGGAGCACGGCCGTCCCGGCCAAGACGGTTGTGACCGGAGTCCAGGCCCAGTTCAACCCCACGAGTTGGAGAGCCATGACCGCCGCCACGGCGACGAGGATGCCTCCAGAAAAGAGGGCGACCAGAGCGGGGAAGAGAAAGAGCAGCACGGCAATTCCTACGGCCACCGCAATCGCCACGCGCAGGACAACGTAGAGCGTGAATGCTCCTGGCTCCGAGCGCACTTTTTCAAGGAGCCTGCACCAGGCCGCGACCATCGGCTGACGCTCGGCAAAGATGATGGGGACCACCAAGTCGTCGGTCAAAGTGATCGCCAGCCCGGTAAGGAGCCCCACGAAGCCTTCTCCGAGCAAGAGCAGCGCGAAGAGGAGCGAAGCGGCAACGGACGCACGCTCCATCATGCGCAGCAGACCCATAAACAACAGGACTCCCACCGCCAGGAGAGCTCCCACGAGGAGCAGCGCCGTGAGCAACCAGCGGAAATATGAACCCGCCACGGGGCGCAATTCCCTCCAGGCGTGGCGGAGATAAACTTCTCTGCGCAGAATGCTCCCGACCAGCGCGAACCGGAAGAGTGCGCGCACATAGACGAGCATAACGCCGAGCGTGATTGCGACTGCGACGGCGCCGAGGAGAAGCGCCGGATGCTGCGCCAGCAGGGCGCGCAGACGGGTGGAAGCTCCGGAGGCTCCCGCCTCCGCCGGCAAAGCCCCCAGCGCCCAGTGGAAGGCGGCTGAAATCGCCCCGCCGCCGAGGAAAAGACAAAGAAAGCTGAGTTTCACCCACCGGCGCGTGTCTATGGGGTGGAAGAGCAGGTGATAGGTGTCTTTGAACGCGGCCACCAGAGCCCCGAGGGGCGAATCGGCGGAGGGCAGCCACTTTGGGACTCGGGGTGAAGCCGGGACGGGCTGGGTGGCGCTGGTCAACGGGTTGTCTGGTGCGAGAGGCTGCTCCAAGCGTCCAAGTGTCTCGAGGCCCATCCCACCTCAATGCCAGCTCTCATGTACACCTCATCGCCGGTCGGCCTCGCCCCGGGTGCGCGCCTCCCCTTCCCGGACGCGAGCCGGCAGGTGGAGTTGGCCCCGAGCCGGAGGTTCCGGGCGTGCCACTACCCCGCCGCAGGCGTTCCGGAACTCTTGACCTGCTCGTGGAAGACGCGTTGCCATTCTTCCCGTTTGGCTAGCACGTGTGTCTTGGCCTCCTCAAAGGAAGCATACGTCCGTTTGCCTTTGAGGAGGTTGCACGGCTGGCAGGCCGTCACCAGGTTCTCCATACTGCGGCTACCGCCGCGCGCGTGGGGATGGACGTGGTCGACGGTGAGGATCAACCAGTTCTCAAAGCGGTGCAGCCCGTCCAGTCCACAGTACCGGCACTTGAAATGGTCTCGCTGGAAGACTTTCATTGCCTCCTCGCGCGTTAGGCGCGGGGCAGGCCCTGAAAAGAACTTCTTGATCTGTTTGATGGGCATGTTCCCTCCTTGCGAGGCTCGGGCGAGACATGACGTGCGTGCTTCGGGTCGAACTCCTTGCGGGGACGCCTTCGGGCGTCCCCTCCGACCCTCTGTGCGGGATTATCTTAGCGCGCCGGAAGGCGATTTGGAAGTTGCGGGTCGGAGCGGCGCGGAAGGCGGGGGACCAGCAAGAGATTCAAGACCCGACACGTTAGCAAGGCAGGGAGATTCGGAAGGTGGTCCCACGGTTGGATTCACTCATAAAATCAATCGAGCCGTTATGGAGTTGCACGATGCGATAGGCCATCGCCAGGCCCACGCCTGTCCCGCCCGGCTTGGTGGTGAAGCAAAGAGAGAAGACCTTGGGACGCAGCTCGGGAGGGATTCCTACGCCCTGGTCGGCGATTTCTAACTCCAGGTGTCGGGACTTAGCGCGAGGGGTCACCTTCAACTCGCCGCCCGCAGGCATGGCCTGGCAACCGTTCAGAACCAAGTTGAGCAGCGCCTGCTTCATTAGGTCGCGATCGATGATGAGGCGCGGCAAAGCTCCGTCGGCCTCAAAGACGAGGCGGACGTTGTTTTGTTTGGCCTGGGGTTCGGCGAGCGTGAAGACGTCGCGGACGAGGCCTTCCACGTCGGTCTCCACCGGGCGGAGTTCGATCGGTCGGGTAAAATCCAGAAAGGTTTTCACGACTCGATCCAGGCGACGAATCTCCTCGCTCAGAATATTGAGGTGGGGTTGCACATACTCGCCCTGCTCCTGCAGTTTCGCTTTGAGAAGCTCGAGCTGCAACACCATGGCGTTGAGCGGATTCTTGACTTCGTGGGCGACTCCGGAAGTGAGGCGGCCCAGCGCCGCGAGCTTGGCGGTGATGTCAAGCTGGTCTTCCAGGCGCGCGCGGGTAGTCGCATCGCGCAGGGTGACCAGGCTGCCCACACTCTCGCCTTCCGATTCCACGAACTGCAGGCTGACCGCGACGCGAGTAAGAGCGGTGTCGCCTGCCAATTCGACGACCCTCCAGGGAGCCGACTGACGCGCATGAAAGGCCTCGCGCAGATACTGCTCGAGCGCATTGTCGCCAGCGAAAAGCTCCTCTGCCGTGGGATGCGCCGAGGGAACCGCAGCCCGCCGGAGAAACCGCCAGGCCGCCGGCGTGGCGAGCACCAGGCGGTCCTGCCGGTCAAACAGCAGCAGGCCGTCGGTCAACCGCGCGAAGAGCTGGTCGAGGTTACCCTTCAGGGCGACGAAGGCTTCTTTCTCGCCACGGATCTGCTCCCCGAGGAGGTTCAGCTTCGAGGAGAGAATGCCCCACTCGTCGGCGCGGTCGAGGCGCAGGGCGGGTGAGTATTCGCCCCGCGCCAGACGGTCTACGTTGCGGGAGATGGTCTCGAGCGGGCGCAGGATCCGGTAGGAGAGCAGCCCCGCTGACACGGTCGCCAGCGCAATGGCGAGTGCCGAGAGCATCAGCGCCCGGTTCAGCTCGGGCGTGATCTGGTTGCGTAGGAAGAGGGTCGAGACACCCACTCGAATGTCCCCTAGCGGATTTCCTCCCAGGTCGAGCGGCAGACGCACCTCGTAGACGCGGGGCGGCCCATAGATGACATCGAGCTGGCGGAGGAGCCCGGCGCGCATCAACTCCTCGTAACGCGGTGCGGGCTCAAACGTCAGCCCAATCATTTGCGGGTCGCTGTGGACCATTGCGCGGCGTTCGGTATCGGTGATCGTGACGTAGTAGATGACCGGGGAGTAGCCGACATCCGATTCAATCAGCGACGTGATTCCCGGATCGTGGGCAAGCAAATCCTGAATGAAACTACGCAGGGCGAGGGCGTCGGAGGGGTTTATGCCGGCGGGGATTCGGCTCTGGGCGAGCAACCGACGGGCCTGGTGGTAGATTTCGCTGGCCGCGTATTCGCCTTTGCTCTCCACCTCCGCCAGCGCTTGGCGCGTCAGGCTGGCGAGGTAGAGGGCGGACGTGGCAAACACCACCAGAAGAACCAGCAAGGAAATCAGGGCCGTGAGCTTAGCTTTGAGGCTGACTCTCATACTCCTTCAGCTTGTTGTGGAGGGTCTTCAGGCTGATCCCCAGCAAATCTGCCGCGCGTGTTTTGTTGTTGTGCGTGGACGACAAAGTTTCGTAGATCAGCCGCTTTTCGGCCTCCGCCACGCTCATCCCCGCGCGCAGGCGAAGCTGGTCATCGGCTCCGCTAGGGGTGGGGGAGCCGAAATCTGGCGAGAGGTCGCGCTTGTGAAGGACTTCGTCGGCGCAGGTCACCACCGCCCGCTCCAGCACATTGCGCAATTCACGGACATTCCCAGGCCAAGCATAGCGGCTGAACGCTTCACGAACGTCGTCGTCTACGGCCTTCACCGCCCGGGCGTGCTTACGGTTCAACTCTTCCAGGAGCGCCGCGGCCATATCATCCAGGTCTTCCAGGCGCTCGCGGAGCGGGGGAACAAAGATGCGGACGACATTGAGACGGAAGTAGAGGTCGCCCCGAAGTTCCCCCTTGGCAACAGCGTCTTCGGGAATCTTGTTCGTGGAAGCCAGGACGCGGACATCCACGGCGATTTCACTCTTGCTGCCCAGTCGCCGCACGCGGGAGTCTTCGAGCACGCGCAGGAGCTTGGCCTGGGTGGGGAAAGGCATCTCGCCGATCTCATCCAGCAGGAGCGTGCCGCCGTCGGCGAGCTCGAAGCACCCAACGCGGCGCTCGACGGCGCCGGTGAAGGCGCCTTTCTCGTGGCCGAAGATCTCGCTTTCCATCAGGCTCTCGGGAATCGCCGCGCAATTGACCGCGACAAAGGGCCGCATCGCGCGCGGGCTGAGCTCGTGGACCGTGCGCGCCACGAGCTCCTTTCCAGTCCCGCTCTCGCCAGTGATGAACACTGAGGCGCTCGAGGGGGCCACCTGGGCGATCAGCGTCATGACCTCCTGCATCTTTCTCGACCGCCCTACGATCTTCCCCAGCACCCCCAATTCCCGGAGTCGCCGATGAGCCACTTCAAGCTGACGGTCCTTCTCGGACCGCTCCAGGCAGTTGCGCAATTCGACCTGCAGTTTCTTCGGGTCGAGCGGCTTCTCCAGAAAGTTGAAAGCTCCCAGCTTGGTTGCTTCCACCGCCTCCTCAACGGTGCCCTGGCCGGTTAGGATGACGAAGCCGACGTCCGGCTGGCTCTCGCGCAGCTGCCTCAGCAATTCCATCCCGCCCATGCGCGGCATGCGAAGGTCGGAGAGGATGATGGAGGGGAAAAAGCTCGATAGCTTTTCCAACGCTTCGACGCCATCGGCAGCGGTTTCCGCCTCGTAGCCCCAAGCCCGCAGCACCTCGGCCAGTCCAAATCGCTCGTTCGCTTCGTCCTCCACTACGAGGATCCTGGCACCCTTAGTCACACGCCCTCCCCTTTACGCTGTAGGAAATATAGCACATCCACGCCTATGTCTTTGACGCCAAAGACAGTGTACAAGGTAATTTTTACACAGCCTCCTCCCAAGATCCCGTGGTTCGTCCCCGGAACTTGACGGTTTTCAACGGTCGTCCCGTGTAACGCCTTACGTTCATGCACACACGTTGCCGGACTATGGCTGGACGAGAAAACCTAGGTTACTTTTCCGGTATCTTGTTTCCCTAGTAGCCCCGTATTAAGCTAATCGAGAGTTCGGCCTGACAGCGATGCGAACCGCGGTCCTGATTGTCGACGACGAGCAAGACGCGCGCGACTTCTGCCTGCAAGTCCTTCATGAACTGGGGTACGAGGCGGATGCTGCCGAGTCGGCCGAGCAGGCGCTCTCCCTGCTCTCGACGGGGAATTTTGACATCGTTCTGGCGGACGTTCGCATGCCCGGCATGAGCGGCCTCGACCTGCTCAAGGTCGTCAAGCAGGATCATCCCCCCATCGATGTCGTCATGATGACGGGCTACGGGACTATTGCATCGGCTGTGCAGGCGATCAAGCAGGGGGCTTACGACTATCTCACTAAGCCTTTGAAGCTTGAGGACCTGCGAAGAATCCTTCAGCGAGTCGTTGAAAAGCAGGAACTCTCCACAGAGAACCGGCTGCTTCGCGAGCAGCTCAAAGCCCATCGGGGCTTTGCGAACCTGGTCGGGACCTCGCCCAGGATGCAGAAGGTCTATCGGCTGATTCTCAAGGTCGCCCCCAAGCGGCATCCCGTCCTCATTGTCGGAGAGAGTGGAACAGGAAAAGAGCTCGTAGCACGCGCTATTCACGCCTATAGCCCGTGGAACAAGAACCCGTTTGTTCCGGTCGATTGCGGGGCGCTGACCCCGGCCCTGATCGAAAGTGAGCTCTTCGGGCATGTGCGAGGGGCCTTCACGGGCGCGGTCCAGACCCGGCAGGGATTGCTGGCGGCGGCCGAGGGCGGGGCGGTGTTTCTGGACGAAATTGCCGAGTTGCCCGTAGAACTCCAGGCCAAGCTGCTGCGCTCGCTGCAGGAACGCGAGATCAAGCCCATTGGGAGTAACGCTCGGACCCGCTTGGACGCGCGGATCATTGCGGCGACCAATCAGGATCTGTCGGTGGCGATTCGACGGGGCGACTTCCGCAAGGAACTCTTCTTCCGGCTGGATGTCGTCTCCATCAAGCTGCCGGCACTCCGCGAGCACAAAAGCGACATCCCACTCCTCGCCCACTACTTCATCGAGCGTCACGGTGGGGCAGACGGCGCGACCGTGGATGTCTCCTGCGAAGCCATGTCCCGCCTGATGAGCTATGACTGGCCGGGAAACGTGCGCGAACTCGAGAACTGCATCCAGCGCGCCTTGGCGCTGGGCTCGGGTCCGCTCATCCAAGTGAGAGACCTCCCCTCCAACCTCCTCCATCACGTTGGCAGCCCGACCGAAGGCGAAGTGATGCCAACCCTCAAGGAGCAAGAGCGGCGCGCCATCCTTCAGGCGCTGGAGACCACACAGGGCGACCGCATCCGCGCCGCCAGACTCCTGGGTATCGGGAAAACCACCATCTACAGAAAGATCCACGAGTACAGGATCGAGCCCAAATCTGACGCAGGCTCCCCATCCTAAGCGGGCGAGGCCGCGGCGCCAAGGGTGCTCGGGCAGCGCAGACAGGAGGTGGGCCGCGGTCGACCGGCTGTTGTTGGCGTCCGACGTGCGTGCTAGACTTTTGGCAAGATCAGACGACCGGGGGATGGTTATGAGGAAACGAGTCCTTATCGTCCCCGTATTGCTCCTCATGCTTGCGGCAACGAGTCCCGCGGGCGAGTTCTGGAAAAAGAAATCTGTTGATGCGTGGAGCCGGCGCGAGACGCTAGAGTTCTTGCGAAACTCGCCGTGGGCTCGTAGGGTTTTTGTGGGACCCGGGAGGGCGAAGCCTGACTCGCCGGCATTTTCGCGTTCGCCCTTCGACGGGCCGGGCTTATCCGCCAGTGTCTGTGCGTCTTGTACCGACCTCAAGCTGCCGCCTGAGAGCCCCACCGCGACGGGCAGCGGGATTGAATCTAGCTCAGGCGAGGGTGGACGCGGCGGGGGACTTTATTTCATTCAGTGGAGCTCGGCCAGAATCGTGCGGCAGGCAATTTCTCACTTGAGCGCATTGGACGGGCACGCCGGAGAGGTCGGAGAGGCCTCCGTGCCGCCCAGTTTCCTTTTGACCGTTGGCGGGGCTGATTTGAGCGCCTTCGATGGAATCACCGAAGCAGAACTGAAAGCGACGACGTATCTCCGGGCCAATGGCAACGAGACCCAGATCTACCCTTCGCGGGCCATAACTCAGAAGCAGCTCGATGGCCGCATCACGTCTGTCCACTTCGAGTTCCCTACGGAGATCGAGGGCCGGCCGACCATCGCCGCGCGGGAAAAATCCGTAGAGTTCAGCTGCAGCAAGCTCAAATATTTCAAGGTCCGAACCACCTTCAACCTTTCCAAGATGAGCACGGAGGCCGGACGGGACCTCTGAGTTCGTCGCCCCGTCCTGCTGGCCTGGGATTGCCTCCCTGCCGTGACGCGCCCGCGGTTTTTACGAGCCCGTGCTACTGTAGTTCCGAACGCCGCGCTCCCAGACAATCAGCGCCAGAACAAAGAAGCTGGCCGCCACGACCGGCACGAGGTGAAACAGTGATTCGAAGGATTCACGCCGCAGGAAGTGCGTGGTGGGGTAGAACGACGCAAAGGCGAAGGGGATAATCCAGCTCAGCATAAACTGGATGAAGACGTTGTAAATGGTCAGCGGGTAGCGCCCGAAGGTGAGCATATTGAACACCGGCGGCACAATCCCCACGCGGTCTTCGAACCAGAACGAGACCGCGGTGAGAATCAGGAAAACGGAAACATAGATCACCGCGCCGCAGGCCACCATCAGCGCGAACCATAAGTAGTCGGCGCCGTGCCACGCGAGCCGCAGACGCTGGACGCATACTGCGATGACGACCGTTCCCGTGAGCACTTCTTGCAGCGATTCCAGCCGGAACTTTTCGAAGAGGATCTGAAACAGTGTGTGCACCGGCCGCAGCAGGATGCGGTCGAACCGGCCCTGGATGATGTAAACGTCGCCGAATTCGTAGAGGTTCCAACTGATCACGTTAAAGAATCCGAGCGGGACCAGCGAGAAACCATAAAGGAAGAGCACTTCGTAGAACGACCAGTCCTGGAGCCTCGGGATCTTGGAAAAAAGCACCAGCACAAACCCGAAGCCCAGCACCGTCGCGGTCATCGAAGAGATGACCGCAATAAAGAAATCCGCCTTGTACGCCATCCGCACTTTGGCGTATTGAGCAAAGTAGAGCAGAAAGAGCCTGAGGTGCCGCTTCATCACTCACCCTATCGGGGCTTTTCCCCACATGCCATCTACCGCCTACCATCTACCGATTGCCGTCCCTCATCCTCCCTGAATAGTGATTTTCCGGCTCGACCAACGCCACATCGCGTCGCCTAGAGCAAACAGCACGAGAATCCAGAACACCTGGAGGGTAAGTGCTCTGGCGATTCCCCAACCGCTCAGCTTGCCGAGATAAATCAGCACCGGGACATAGCTGATGTACTCGAACGGCAGCACGGCGAAGATGTCCACGAATATTCTTGGGAAGAATGAAATTGGAATGAGGAGTCCGGAGAACAACTCCAGAAGGAAATATTTGGCGCGCAGTAGCCCGAGGATGGATTGGAGCCGGATGGCGAACGTGCCCACAGCAAAATTGATGGCCGCCACAATGAAAAAACTCAGCAGGACGCTCGCGAAGAAGCCTGTGAAATGGAGGGCGCTGGCGGGCTTGCGAATCGGATAGACCAGGAGCAGCACGACGGCCGTCGGCACGGTGAGCATCCCCAGGCGGAAGAGTGATTCGCCCAGGGCTTGCGCGATGTACATGAATTGTGGGTTGACCGGCTTGATGAGGTCCATCGCCAGCTTGCCTTCCATCACCGCGTAGGCTATGTCCTGATCGATGTTGTTGAAGTAAAACGACCGGATAATCCAGCCCACGGAGATGTACGTCAGCATCTGGCCGAAATCGAAACCTTGGATCGAGGCGCTGTCTGCGTAAATCGCCTTCCAAATAAAGTAGTAGACGGAAACGTAAATGAAATAGGTGACGATTCCCGTGTAATAGCGCAGCCGGTACGCAAGCGTGTTAACGAAGCCCACGCGCACGAATTCGGCATAAACCCGCGCCACACGCGCGAGGGACGTGCCGACCAGCGACGGCCGCGGCTGCAAAGGATAAGTACCAGCGCCCATGAGGGATTCTGGCTGCTTACTGCCTACCGCCTATTGCCTACTGCCTACTGCTTTTAAGCCACTTCGCCGCTTAGGTAGATACGCTTCACGATGTCTTCGATGGGTTCTTCCTCCACGAGGATATCGCGGACGGCGAGCGTATTGACAAGCGTGCGGATGACCTCGGCGCTGGAGTGCTGCTCGCGCTCGAAGCGCATCAGATACGTGAGTTCATCCACGCGCTCGCAGGAGATGCCGTCCGTTGCGATGAGGGGAAGCCTCGCCACCTGAGCGCGGTCCTTGAGGAAGAATTTTACCTGGTTGAATTTTGCCAGGCGCTTCTTCATTTCCTGCAGGTCGCCGTCGAAGAGGATCTTGCCCTTATCAATGATCAAAATCCGCCGGCACAGTTCCTCGATATCGGAAAGGTCGTGGGTCGTCAGCATCACCGTTGTGCGCTCGGTGCGGTTGACTTCCTTCAGGAATTCGCGGATATGGTCCTTGGCCACCACATCGAGCCCAATTGTCGGCTCGTCCAGAAAGAGCAGCGGCGGATTGTGCAGCAGCGAGGCGGCCAGGTCGCAACGCATGCGCTCGCCCAGGCTGAGCTTGCGGACGGGGGTATGCAGGTAATCATTCAAGCCGAGGATTTCGGAGAAAACTCCGAGCCGCTGCCGGTAGTTGGCTTCGGGGATGCTGTAAATTTCCTTGAGCAGCTTGAACGACTCGATAACGGCGATGTCCCACCAGAGCTGCGTCCGCTGGCCGAAAACCACGCCGATGTGGCGCGTATAATGCCGCCGGTCACGGTAGGGTACAAATCCGTTCGCGACGAGCTTGCCACTCGTCGGCACCAGAATGCCGGTGAGCATCTTGATGGTGGTGGATTTCCCGGCGCCGTTTGCCCCGATATAACCCACCATTTCGCCCGGCTCGATGGACAGGCTGACGCCATCGACGGCGCGCACGGTGAGGTACTCGCGCACGAAGAGGTTCTGCAGGGCGCCCCAGACGCCTTCGCGCCGGCGAAAGGTGCGGAATTCCTTGGTCAAGTTTTCCACGAGAACGATTGGAGACATGCTGTAACCAGCCCACTGGGCGCAGTTCGCCGCGTGCGCCCCAATCATCCATTCTAACCTAAACGCAGGCTTTGACCCTTTATGTAGCGCCGCCCCTCAGGGCGCCAGGTGCCGTGCTGAAGCCCGGCGGTACCCTAGGGGAACTTTTTCGCTTGAGTTTGCGTCTAAGTTAGGTCAGGCTTCAGAATTCTAGCAACCATCAGGACAAAGCTCCACGAGGGAACAAGTCCCATGAGACTGAATCGATTAGGCAGATTCCTGCTGGCAGCCCTGCTCGGGCTCGCCCGGGCGTTGGTGGCGTCCGGTCCGGAGGTTCCGCGGCTGGATTTCACGGACACGCATCTCGAGAACGGGCTGCGCGTGATCATTGCCCCGGAGCATAGCGCCCCGGTCGTGGCGGTTGCGGTCACTTACAACGTGGGTTCCCGCAATGAGCGCCCTGGCCGCACCGGCTTCGCGCACCTGTTTGAGCACATGATGTTCCAAGGCTCGGAGAATGTCGGCAAGGGTGAGCACTTCCTGCTGGTCCTGAACAACGGCGGCGGGATGAACGGCACGACCCACGAGGACTTCACCAACTACTATCAGGTCTTGCCCAAGAACCAGCTCGATCTGGTGCTTTTCCTCGAAGCCGACCGCATGCGCTCGCTGGCCGTCAACCAGGCGAACCTGGATAACCAGCGCAACGCGGTCCAGGAGGAGCGTCGGTTAGGGATCGATAACCAACCGTACGGGAAGGCCTACCTCGAGATCGACAACCTGGCGTACGACAACTTCGCCTACAAGCATTCCGTGATCGGCTACATGGCCGACCTGGATGCGGCCAGCCTCCAAGACGTCAAAGATTTCTTCCGGGTCAATTACGCTCCCGACAACGCCATTCTCACCGTCGTGGGCGACGTTGACCCGCAGGTTGCCCTGGAGAAAGTTAAGAAGTATTTCGGCAGCATCCCTTCTCAGCCCATCCCGAAGGCGCCGGATTTGTCCGAGCCCGAGCATTACGGCGAGCGTCGCGAGGTCATTGATGACCCGCTCGCGCGGCTGCCGATGGTGCTCATGGCTTACCGCATTCCACCCGGTGATACTCCTGAAAACAACGCCGCGGTGGTGCTAGCCAACATCCTGGGCACCGGCCGCAGCTCGCGCCTTTATCAGCACCTCGTCAAAGACAAGCAAGTGGCCACGGAAGTTCAGGTGCAGGCCGACTGGCGCATTGGACCCAGCCTGCTCTACATCCTGGCAATTCCACGGCCGGGGGTAAAGCCGGAAGATCTCGAGAAGGCCATTGATGACGAGATCGACGCGGTGAAGAAAGAGGGCGTCACGGCTCGCGAGCTGGAGAAGGCGCGCATGCAATTCCGTCGCAGCTTCATTCAAGGCCGTGAGTCTGCCCTCTCGACCGCCACGCGCATCGGTGAGTACGCCGTCAAGTTCAACGATCCCAATCTCATTAACACCGCCTACGGCAAACTCAGCGCCGTGACGGCGGATCAAGTGAAAGAGTTCGCGCAGAAGTACCTGATCGAAACGGACCTTGCGGTGGTCTACGACCTGCCAGCCAAGCCGGCAGAAAAGTCAGCGGCAGGGCGTTAGAGGAGGGCAAGGATGAAGCCCAGAGCACTCGTCATCTGGTTGGTCGTGACCGTCGCCGCCGGTGTTTGGCTTCCCGGCCTGCGCGCGCAGGAGCCCGCAGGGGACAAAGGCACCTCGGTCTCCGCCGTGGAGCGGAAGAATCGCGCGCCCGTAAACAAAGAAATCCTGCGCGTGCAGCTTCCCGAGCCGAAGGAGATCAAGCTCGCGAATGGGCTGGCCGTGCTGGTCCTGGAGCGGCACGAGTTGCCGACCGTGAATCTGGTGCTCTGGGTAGAGACTGGAGCACTGGCCGACCCGAAGGACCTTCCCGGCCTCGCAACCTTTACGGCGGAGATGCTGCGCGAAGGCACCACGCGGCGTTCGAGCGCGCAGCTGGCTGCGGAGGTGGACGACACCGGCGCAACGCTCAGTTCCTCAGCGGACTTCGGTTCGAGCGTATCTACCGTCGCTGCCTCGGGGCTGGTGGACAGCCTCGGCAAAATCATAGACCTGATGAGCGACGTGGTCCTGAATCCGACGTTCCCTCCCGAAGAGCTTGAGAAATACAAGAAGCGGCAACTGGCGGAGCTCGAGCAGGAACGGTCAGAGCCCGACTTTCTCAGCCGCGGGAGATTTTTCCAGGTCCTCTATCGGGATTTCCCGGCGGCGGTAATCTCGCCGACACCGGAGTCGGTGAAACAGGTGACCACCGACCAGCTCAAGCGCTTCCATGAGCAATACTATGTGCCCAACAACGCCCTCCTGGGTGTGGCGGGCGACGTCACGCCGGAACAGTTGCAGCCACTCCTGGAGAAGTACATCGGTGGGTGGAAGAATCGTCCAGTCACACAGCCCAATCTCAGCGTGCTCCCGCCGCCCGCGGCCAAAAAGATATACCTCGTGAACCGGCCGACCTCCGTCCAGGCCAACATCGTGGCGGGCGATTACGCCGTGCGCCGCGCCGATCCCGATTACATTCCGCTGTTCGTAATGAACCGTATCCTCGGTGGCGGCGCCACGGGGCGGTTGTTCCTGAACCTGCGCGAAGCGAAGGGCTACACTTACGGGGCATACAGCTACTTCACCGCGGATATCTATCGGGGGCCCTGGATGGCTTCCACGGAGGTTCGGAACGCCGTGACCGACGGCGCCATGCACGAGCTGATGGCGGAACTCCAGCGCATTCGAAGCGAGCCCGTCCCGGAAAACGAGCTGGATGACGCTCGCCGTGCGATTGTGGCAAACTTCGCGCTCTCGCTCGAGCAGCCAGCCACACTCTTGCGTTACGCGATGACCGTGAAGTACTACGGCTTGCCCGAGGACTATTACAACCGCTTTCCCGAAGAGGTCGCGAAGGTGACGCCGGCTGTGGTCCAGCGCGTCGCCCAGAAGTATGTCGACCTTGACCACCTGCAGGTTGTCTGCGTCGGCGACGGCAGCCAGATCAAGACCGCACTCGAGAAGTATGGCCCCGTCGAAGTCTACGACACGGAAGGGAAGCCCGTCGTAGAGAAGGCAACCGCAACGGGCAAATCCGGACGCTGAAGGTTATGACATCACCCCCTCAGCTCGCTAGGGGGCGCTGCGCGAAGGGCCCCAGCGGCCTCGCACGAATTTCCCACTACCCGCTCTGCTTCTTGGAAGCAATCCACTCATCGACCTGTCGTTCCAGGATGTCGAGGGGGACGGCGCCGTTCCTGAGCACCACCTCGTGGAATTCCCGCACGTCGAAGCGCGGGCCGAGTTCGCGGCTCGCCCGCTCGCGCAGCTCCTGGATTTTGAGCTGGCCGATCTTGTACGCGAGCGCCTGGCCGGGCCAGGCAATGTAGCGGTCGATTTCGTTGGTAACGTCGAGTTCCGTCTTGGGAGCGTTCTCCATGAAATAATCGATGGCTTTCTGCCGGCTCCAGTGCATCTGGTGCATGCCGGTGTCCACGACCAGACGGACGGCGCGCCACATATCGTAAGTCAGCTCACCGAATTTTGAATAAGGGTCATCGTAGAGCCCCATGTCCTCCCCTAGGGACTCGGCATAGAGCCCCCACCCCTCACCGAACGCGTCGACATAGCCGTAGCGGCGGAAATCGGGCAGGTCTTTCTGCTCCATCCCCAGCGCGATCTGGAGGTGATGGCCGGGCACGGACTCGTGCAGCGCGAGCGCCAGCATCTCCCACTTGGGGCGTGCCTCAGGCTTGTAGAGATTCACCATGAACATCCCGGCACGCGTGCCGTCGGCGGCAGGGGTGCGATAAAAAGCTGCCGTCGTATCCGGCGCCACGGCCTCCGGAATGGGCTCGACGCCGTAGGGGAGGCGCGGCAACAGGCGGAAGACCTTCACCAGGTTCGGGTCAATGCGCTTGGCCGTCGCCCGGTAGGCCATCAGCAGCTCGTCCGGAGTTTTGTAGTAGAACTTCGGGTCTGTCCGCAGATAGTGAAAGAACTCCGCCCGCGAGCCTTTGAAGCCCGTTTGCTCCATCACCCGCAGCATCTCGGCATTGATTCGCGCCACTTCGCGCAGCCCGATGGCGTGGATTTCCTCCGGCGTCAGTTTGGTTGTCGTGTACTTCCGCACGAAGAACGCGTACATTTCCTCGCCGCGGGGAACCTGCCAAATGCCGACTTGATCGAAGCAGGCGGGAAGATATTCCTCGGTAAAGAAACGCTGCAAGCGCTGGAAGGCGGGAACCACACTGTGCTCGACCGCGTCGCGGGCCTCGCTGGCGAGGCGCGTGCGGTCCGCCCCGGAGATCGCATCCGGGAAATTCCGGAAGGGCTTAAAGAAGCCGCTCGACTCGGGATCGGAAACGATCTGCTTGGCGATCTGGGCGGGAATGCGCTCCATGACCACCTTGGGCAGGACAATCCTTTCTTTCACGCCTTCGCGCATCAGAGCGATGGTGTGGTCCATGTGAGCCGGAAACGAACGCAAGCGGGCGATCCAATCTTCGTAATCCTTGAGGGTCTGAAAACGCAACGTTTCGGCCAGTTGGTCGGTAGTTTGAATGCCTTCCCGCTGGTCGCCCGGCACCAGAAACCAGTGGTACCCCGCTCGAGCGCCGCAACGCGATGGTCGCGGTCTCCGCGGAGGCTCTCCAGGCTCCGGTCCGGCCAGCGGTCGTTCCAGCGGCGGTCGCCGAGCAGGGAGGCGCCCACCGGGTCCCACTGCATCTCGTAGTCCCATTCGGTAGCGAAGAATTGATGGAGTTCCTCGGTCGGCGTGCCCGTGGCGGCGTTGGCCGATCTGCCCATGGCAACCTCCGTGGATCGAAGCGTGATGAAGGCGATGCCCAGAGCTGCCATCGCCAGCAGCCAGGAATGGACGCGATTCTTCCGCATGGGTTCCTCCCCGCAAAGTGTAACGCCTATTCGCCGAGAACTTTGATTAGCACGCGTTTGCGCCGCTGGCCGTCGAATTCGGCGTAGTAAACCTGCTGCCAGGGGCCCAAGTCGAGTTTCCCGTTTGTGACCGGAACCAGAACCTGGTGGCCGATGAGCAGATTCTTCAGGTGCGCGTCGCCGTTCGTCTCTCCGGTCCGGTGGTGGCGGTAGTCGGCGCGAAAGGGCGCGAGTTTTTCCAGCCACTCCTGGATATCGGCGATGAGGCCGTCCTCCGCGTCATTGATGTAGACGCCCGCCGTGATGTGCATCGCCGATGCAAGCACCAGGCCTTCCTTGACCTGCGCCTTGGCCAGCGCCTTTTCCAGCTCGGGCGTAATGTTGATGAACTCTCGCTGCTTCTTGGTGTTAAACCAGCGATACTCGGTGTGCGATTTCATTCATCCTCCGTGAATCTTCTCAACCTTTCCATCCGTTTGGACCGGGAATCTGCGAATCCAAATACAGACTCCCGGGATTGTGCAGCTGGGTCCCGGCAATTGCAGCCCGTGGCGGCAACGCCGGCGGCCCTGGTCATGGGCGTCGGGCACGGCATACCGGGGTCCCCGATGCGCTTCATCGGGGCGGCATTACGCTCTGACGCGACGCTTGATCTGCTCCACGAACTGTCCCATGTCGATCGGGCGCGCCAGAATCAGTTCGAACCCGCGACCTTTCAGTTGCGGATCAGCCAGGAGCCCGCGCCCGGCGATGATCCAGATGGGGACTTGTCCGGACCACGCGGCAAGCCGCTCGATCTCCTTCTGTGGCTCTTTGCTCGAGGAAAGGTCTGCGACCAGGAGCGAGGGTCCGAGTGCGACGTTCTCGGCCGTCGCCAGCGCCTCGCCTACGGTCTCAAAGGCTTCGACCTCCAACCCCTCCTCGATGAGTTGAGCGCGGAGCAGCGCTCGTGTCTGCCAGCCCCTCCCCACCAACAGGATTTCTGCCATGGTTGCGAACAGCATACCAGCCAAATGCAGGACATTTGCATCCAAAATTGCATGAGGGTGTTCGCAGTGCTAAACTGGCTCGAAAGGGGAGCCTCTAGCCGGAGGGCGGAAAGTCATGCGCATGATTCTCTATACCGGCAAGGGTGGTGTCGGCAAAACCAGCATCTCCGCGGCGACGGGGTTGGAGCTGGCCCGGCGCGGATACAAGACGCTTGTGATGTCGGTTGACCCGGCGCACTCTTTGAGCGATGCCTTCGATCTCGACAAGCCTCTGATGAAACTCCGCGCGGGCCAGCTTGTGAATGTGGCCAGGAACCTCTGGATCCAGGAAGTTGATGTTCAGGAAGAAATCTCGCGTCACTGGGAGTCGGTTTACAGCTATGTCTCGGCGCTGCTGAACGTCTCGGGGCTCGAGCAGGTGTTGGCGGAGGAACTAGTGTTCTGTTACATAAATAAGTGTAACATGGACCGATGTATGGTATAAGGGCTCATGTTCACTTCGACAGAACCTTTGCGCCTGCAGCCGCGAGAGCGGGAGGGCCTGCAGGCGGTCATCCGTTCCACCCGCTC
>JAIQGH010000039.1 GCA_020072655.1 Terriglobia bacterium
GAGCGCGGATTTCGGCGGCCAGCTCGGGATCGCCCGCGTCCATGAGCGCAAAGGCGTCGTGAATCAGTGCGCGGCAATGGTCCGCCGCAGGACGCGAAGGCGGAAAGATTTCGAATTGAACGGCTGGGTCGGAATCCATGAACCGGGCGGAAAGGCTGAAGATGCGGCGGGCGCCACATTTCCCGCTGCCGCTCTGTCCGTCAAGCTGAAGGATCCGGCGCGAGGCCAAAATAAAAGCGCCCGGTCGGGGGGGAAGACCGGGCGCTCGAAGTCGTGCGGTCGGTGTCTCCTCCTCCCATTTCTCGGCGACCATCCAAAGACCGCTCACCTCAATACCCTTGCGGTCGGTCAGGCCGGTGGTTTCGATTTTGTAACCTTGGCAATTGGGATAGCTGGTGACGATCAGCAGGCCGATCCAGGCAGCGTTGCGTTTGATGTACTCGATGGTTTTCTCGTGGGTGCGACGGTTAAGTGTACCCACGAAAACGTTGGGGCGCGGCTCGATAAACCAGCGTTTAAGCATTCCGCGAATGGCATCGGGCATGTCGTGGGCGATGATGACCGTCATGCAAACAGTTCCTCCAAGTCTTTGGGAATTTTTTGGAGCAGCCTTTCCTGTTCGACGCGGTCCTTGAGCAGCGTGCGAACCAGTTCGCCCTTGTCGTTGGGGTTCTGGCGCATGGCCTGAAACGCCGCCGGAAAAGTCGTGATTTCTTTGTAAAGGTCAGCCACATCGTAGATGAACGGTAGCGTGCCGCCTTCGTGGACGAATCCCAGCGACGGCAAGTAACCGAGCGAGCAAACGACGGCCGCGCACAACGCGTAGAGGCTGGCGTTGGCAGCAGAAAGCGCGCGATTGACATTGTCGGCCAGATTCCAGTTCGATTTGTCGTAATTGCGCCCTTTCCAAGTAACCCCGTACTGCTGGCCGAGTTCACTGTACTTGGCGCGCACGCGCAACCCCTCCATGCCGCGCAACTCGGCAATGGAATACGCCTGCACATCCACGCCGGGAAACCGGTGGGTAAACATGCGGCGGGCGATCTCGGCGCGCTTCTTCCTATCGGCCCAAGCAGCGGCGTGTTTGCGGGGCATCAAGTTGTCGTGATTGGGCGTGATGCCGAAGGCGTAGAAGCGCATCCCGTCCTCGCCGATCCAGCAGACGGGGGTATTGGAATCGGCGCAGGCTTTCATGGCCGCGTGCGTCACCGTGGTGCCCGGCCCGAGCAGCACGGCTGAGAGCGTGGCGACGGGCAGCCGGTACACCATCCGGTCCGCGCCGATCCACTTGATGCTGGAGTCATCCACTTCCAGCCGGCCGTGTTCGAGGTAAATCGGCGTCCAGCGGTCCTTCGCCGGCGTCAGCGTCTCCAAGGGCGGTTTTTCGAAGATGGGCATGGATCACACATCCGGAATCTTGCCGACTACGAGATTCACCCGACGAACAGCATAGTCGCGCCCCTCTGCGCTGGAACCTGATGTACCGAAGGAGACCGGTTGGTCATTGTAAGAGTCCGTCCCCGCGTTGAAGTTCGCAACTTCCTCCAGACGGGTGAATTGTTCGATAGCAGCGTTGCCAATCAATGCGCGTTCAGCTTCTGGTTGCGTTTTGAACATGCCACGGAAAATCGGTTCGGCTGGGATGCAACTCTTGCGCCCAAACCAGACACCCCAGATGGGGTCTTCGAGCGCAGCGACGGCGCGCTCTAGCATAAACCGGTCGCCTGCAAGGATAACGCCATAGCGTGCGTCGTTAAGGTATTGGCGGTGGCTGACCGTGGGATTGTCGCATGGCCCTCCAGATGCCTTGCGTGGGATGAACTGCCGTTGCGTCTTCTTATCGTAGCCACCGCCTGTGGTGTGGAAGTCCTCCAGGCGAAGGACGGGCAGCAGCCCACCCGCTCTTAGCACATTACGTGGGATGGTAATGCTGCTCATCTTCAACGCCGCCAGCTTAGGGAGCATGTCGCGCTCTTCAGGCGAGCCTTTGGCCAGACCCATCGCGGCAGAGATCAGGCCGATGACGCCGCTCTTGGTCGGGTGCAATTCCGTGGTGCGGCGCTGAAACCGGCTGGAAAAGCCCCACGATTGCAGCGGGGCGTCCAGAAGTAGCGCAAGGTACGCAGTGTCAGACATGGCGCAGAATCTCCTCGCAGAATTCGTCGAGCGGCTTGTCCGGAATGGCAATTTCCGCCGACGGCTTGATGCCCCAGGTTTTCTTCAACTGCTCGTGATGCTCCTTGAGCGCCGCGACAGAGGTGTCTATCAGTCCGCTCTTGGAGGACACCGGTTTTTCAAAAGCATTAATCAGTTGCAGAGGTTGGCCTTTGTCTTTTACAAGACCGAGCACGTAGCCCGGCATGGTGTGGGCATTCATCGAGTTTTTCCGCGCGCTGGGAACAGCGAGAATGGTTGCGCGGAGGAAGGCGTCCACGACCGTTCGGCGGTCCTCCGCCGAGAGCGCACCAAGGTGAGAGTCATCCCCCAACAGCCCGAGATTCAGCGCGACGTAGCGGTAGTAGACTGCTGAAGTAAACTCCAGCGTTCCCATCATCCCGCTACCCGCCCGATCTTCTTCTTCAACCGTTGGGTCTTCGCCCTGCCGGTCGTCCACCGCCGTGTAAAAGTCGATGTCGTTGTCGGCGCGATGAGTTGACAAGGCATGACTGAACATCGCCGCCCCTTCCACAGTGAGTGAGTGGTCCGTGGCCACCATGCGTCCAAAGAGCGCGATATCAGCGGCATCTTTCAGCTTTGCCTCCTGGACCTTGCTCGCGGCGGACTTGATCTTCTTGTCCGAGGCCTTTGTATCCTTGCTCTCCTTGAGAATCGTGGCCAACTCCTTGCCGATTTCCTCACGTTCGGAGGGTGAAAGAAACATGAGCGTTTTGACTTTGAGAATGCCCTTGTTCTTGAATGCGCTCTCGTCGACGGTTGCCAACCCGTCGCAGAACTTCTTGGAAGCCTCTCGCGCTTTGTCAGCCGGAGCACCATGCCGCTCGGCGGCTTCGGCTATAGGCTGGACGATGAGCTTGCTGCGTTCCCCCTTAAACAACTCCGGACACAGTTCTTTGGCTTGCAGTCGGATCGCCCGCTTCAGGCACTGGCTGGAAATGCGAGCGCGTGTGACGCCGCCGAACGTCGCCGTCTTGGGCGCCCCCACGTCGTCGCGGTTCAGGCACGAGACGGGGAACGATTGCAGGATGTGCAGTTCGATGAGTTTCATGTCAGTTCCTCTCGTTTGATTTGGATCTTCCTTATGAGACTGGCGCGATCACCAGCAGGCCGAAGCCGAACGCCTTGGCCGAGCCGATGCCGCGCGTGAAAGCTTCGTGAAACTTGGCCGGGTCCGTCACCGTCAGCACGCCCTGAAACTCCACGGCACTGTGCAGGCCGTTCTGCCCGTTCTTCTCAAAATACTCCCTGCCACGGGAAAACGTGCGGAGCTTGGCTTCATCCACAGTGAAGCCGCCATGGTCTCCCTTGCGCTTGATCCACTCTACAAGTTCCTCGCGCTTCCCCAACGGGATGCGCCGACCGTTTTTCGTCAACGAGCCGTCGGACCGTTCCTTGGAGACTTTCTTCGTGGGGTTCGCGCAGAGTTGGAACGCATACTGGCTGCGCGTGAAATACGTTTCCGGAATGGGTTTCGTCTTCCAGCTTTCTGCGTCCCCCGGACACCAATCGGGCCGCACCGGTTGCGCGGGTGAGACGATCAGCAATCGGAAGCCCTCCGGGCGCTGGTCGAGCCGCGTCAGAAACTCGCGCCGCTCACCATTGCGGCCGGGGAAGGCCTTCCATACTGCCTGATGCCAGTCGTAGCAATCGCGCAAGCGCAGCCGGGCGGCGGTGGCGAAATCGAGGATGACTTGGGTGAGATGGGTCATGGCGTGGCCTCCGATACACTCACAGCAGCGGGCTCTTCGCTTCCCGGCGAACCCCAGTATTCCTGCGCCCAGCGGGCTTTCACGTTGTCGCCCCAGTAACAAAGATCAGCGAAAAGCTCCTCGTAGTTGATCGGTATCCCTTTGGCTCTTGCGGCGAGAACTACGGGACGCAGTCGCTCGCAAATCTCGTCGCGGTCGCAAGAGAGCAGGCGTCGGAATCGGCCATCGAACGATTCGTTCTGTTTTTTGAGCCGCAGGCAGGTCGTTCCGAGATTGCCGTTGTCGGTTTCGTCAGGATGGTAAGCGAACAGGCCGACAACGGCTTCGATGCGGGGATTGCCGATGCCGCCCACGCGCGCCAGCAAGGGCCAAGCGCGGGGGAGTTTGGTGGGACTCAACGCGCAGCGCAGATCAGCCATCGCACCCCGGTCGTTCTTGAGTCGGCGTAGGTGGGCCAACAAGCGTGCGGCGGCTTCCTTGGGATCGAATTGATCGGCACTCATGCTTAAACCTCCTTTTCGGTTCCAACCTCGGCTGATTCGGCGGGCGCAGCGAACAATGTCTTCAGCCCCAAAGCATACGCGCGTATCTGGCGTGGTGTCTCACGCGTGCAGGCCCTTTCATACGCCGCACGGGCGGCGCGCCAGAGGGATTGTCCCCAAGCGGTCTTGTTCCACTCGGATTTCAGCCCAAGGCTTTCGGGAGCGGCCGCAACCTCCAGCAAGCGCGGCAAGGCACTTTCGATGTCCGTCCAGAACTGGGCGGCGGCGTTGCTCTGGATTTGCTGGCGCCGGTTTTTCATTTCGGGCCGGTCAAGATTGTCACCGAGTTCCTTGTGGTAAACTGAGGCGGCCCGCTTGACGCGAAACGCCATGGTTTCCGCCAACCGTACTCCAGCTTCGTAAACCATCTGGCTAGGTTCTTTCAGCATCGCGGAAGGGACATGGAACACGGACTCCGTCGTATCCAGCGGTTTGGCTTTGTTGGCGACCAGGCCCCCCACCCAAAGATCGAATGCTTCCTGGTCGTCAGCGATGTTCTGCAGCGCGGCAGGGCCGCCGGGATTTTGGCCGACAGCTTTGACGGTCAGGGCGTGCAACTCGCGCCACGCGGCCTCGTCGATCGAAGCCGGTAATAGGACACGCGTAGGCTGGCCTTTCACGGTCCGGGTGACAATCGTAGCGGAAGGCTCGCGCCATCCATCAGCATAGGACTCATATTCCAGCCCGTTGGCGAGGATGAGAGATCGGCAATCATCCGCAAGCCAAATTGCGCGGGTTAGCGGAACAAGTCGACCTAAGTAAGTGCGGTTGGAGTTCCGCACGGCTTCGGCGTCGGCAAGTCGCTGGGGCATCAACTCCCAGACCGCTCTGCCCCAGGAGTCCTGCCCGAAGAACTGCTCGGCCTGCCGTTTGGTCATAAGGTTTTTGTGCAGAGTGGCGAGTAGATTGTCGCCTCGGAGCAGCGCGTGCAACATCCCGCCGGCAAGGCACGGCGCATGGTCGCTCGATCCTTTGCCGGCCGTTTCCTTACCGTTCCATAACGCCACTCCGATGCGACCACCGGGAGAAAAACACTGGAATGTCGTCAGCATCAAAGCGAGTTCGCCAGGCGTGAAAGCCCGCTCTGAGCCACCCGCGTTGTCAAAAAGCGTTGTGTTGTTGCCCGTGGCCAGCGCGAGATCGAGCTTGCTGGTCGAGTTGCCTTCATCGTCATCATCGCCATTGGACTTGGTCGTAGCCTTCTTTAAGTTGGCAGCCTGCGAGAAGCGCTGGCCGTTGCCGAACAACTCGAAGGCGTGTCGCCAACGATTGAGGTATTCGAGCGCCGACGGCACTATGCGTGGTCGGCACGCCTCCCAGTGGTCTTGGTCGCTTGGGCCGTCGAGCGCCGCCTGCGCGATGCAAATCAGCAGCCGCACCAGGGCGATGCGTTCATGCGGGCGGACAGCAAGGTCTCGAATCTCATGGCCTCGCTCGAACGCTTCGCGCAGGCTGACGGTTCCCGGTTTGCCCTCATTCCACACAATCGGAATCCAAGCTTCAGTCGTAAGATTCATCGGACTCCTCATGAAGCGCACGCGGCAAACGCTCGCGTTCGATGATGATACCCTGATCGGGGTGATATGAAAGCCCTGTCTGCTGTTCGTCGCCGGACCAGCGGATGTTGCCAGCCGGTTGCAGCAGTCCGGTGGCGGTGGGTTGCGAAACGTGATTGGTCAACCAGCCCGGTGGCTTAGTGAGACCGGTCGCAACGGCCCAGCGCGGCACACGGACGAGATTGCGATGGATGGCTTTGACGGCGTCAAAGTTCCAGTCGCGGTCATGGGCTGTGATTACCGCGCCGTCGAGCAGGCAGAGACGCGCCGAGTGCCGGTCAAGCGAGGTGATCTCCGTCGCCAGAAGCAATTGGGCCATCGGGTAGGTACTGAAACGGGTCTGAATGCCTTCCTCGTCCGGCAAGGCCGGGTTGTTCCAGATGGTGGTGGCGTTGAGGGCTTGCCGGGCCATTTTCTCTTTTTGCTTCTCCAACTGTTCTCGCAGTTCCTGCCAGGCGGGCGGCTCGGCGGCGGTGGGGTCGGCGTAGGTGGCTTCGAGAATCGGGCGGATGTCGTCGGGCAACGTGATCGTCGCTCTCCCGCGCCACTGTTGGAGCGAACGCAGTAGGATGTAGGGCGCATAGACACGTGCGCTCTTGCCCAGAGCCCGGCGAAGTTCCTTCTCGCTCGCGTCGCGCAGTGAGGCATCATCCGAGTGCGGCATCTGAATCCAGACTTCGGGTTGTGGACAGGGACGGAGGGGCCGGTCGTGGCGCCACAGACGGCCGATCCGTTGTAATAGCATGTCGGTCGGAGCGAGGTCCGTAATTAGCAGGTCGGCGTCGATATCCACACTCTGCTCGGCAACTTGGGTTGAAACCAAGATGCAGCCGTTGGGCCGATTAGTGGAGTCCTTGCCGAGTCGGATCATCCAGTCGGTTTCGAGCTGTTCGCGGCGGAAAAAAGGAAAGCGAGAATGCAGCAGCGCGACGCTGGGACCGCCTTGGAAATTGGCGCTCTGAAGTGCCCGGTAGGTCTCTTGGGCCTCATCGACCGTGTTGTGAATCCACAGCAAACATTCGCCGTCGGAGGCGCGATCGATGGCCTCTTCCACCGGCAAGGCAGCGGAGACGTTGCGTATCTGAATCGTCTTCGCTGGCGGTGCCTCGCACGTGCTCTCGATGAGTGAGCTTGCCACACCGGAAACTAGCGGATAACCCGCGCTGAGCGGTTGCTGGTCGGCCAGTCCGAGCAACTCGTGGCGTCGCTTTCCCGTGAGAGTGGCGGACAAGATGATGACGGTGCATTGCAGTTCGCGCAGCCGTTTCGCCATCGCGTCAATGAGCGTGCTGGTGTAAAGATCGTAGGTGTGCACCTCATCGAGGATCACCACCTTTCCGGCAAGTCCGAACTGCCGGACGAAGAAATGCTTGGCCGCCACAATACCCAGCAACGCTTGGTCTATCGTGCCAACACCAAACGGCGCGAGCAGCGCCCGCTTAGCTGACGCGAACCAGGAGCGCCCGGCGTGGACATGATTCCTTGCTTCCTCGTCATTCGCGATGGCCGGGGACAGTTGTGCTGGCGGGTCGGTCTCGGCAAGCCAGGAGGCGCTGTGGGCGAGCCGCACTGCTGCCGGGCTAGCGCAAATCCGATCAACGAACGGCTGCACACGCAGATGAATCCGGTTACTGGTCACTTGTGTCGGCAACGCGAAATACAACCCGGTCGCTTTTCCTGTCGCGATGAGTCGATGCGCTGCCGCCAGCGCCGCCTCCGTCTTGCCGCAGCCCATCGGCCCTTCGATGACGTAAGTGCCTGGCTCTCCCACCACCTGGTCGGTTGTTGTCTGTAAGCTGTTCGCCTGCGGGATTTCAGGGAATAACTCAGCGAATTCGGTCAATTGCCTTACTTCAACTGATCTCCAGTTGATCGTGGCCAACGCCGTCTGCGCTCGGCGACGCCGCTCCGACACGTCCCAACGCGCATCGAGTGGGAAGTGCCTCTCGTCTGAACCGATCCAGTCGGCAATCGTAATCAGCCCGGCCACGAACCAGATTGTTGCATCGCCGGGCGACTGATCCGGCAACGGTCCGAATTCCCTCATGAGTTCCGCCGCCAATCGGCAGCGTTCCTCTTCCCACGGTTCCTGCACTTGCACCCGTTCACCTTTGATCCGTCCATGGTGCGTACCGACGGCCGCCGCCCAGATTTGGAGTCGAGGGCTTTGGAGCAACTCCTGCACGGTAAATTGGCTGATCCTGGCGTGGTCAGACTCCCGCATGCTCCAGCCTTCCTTCAGCGCACGATCCCTCAGCGCGTGATGCACCAACCACGCTTCGTTCTTCCGTTGAAACCCCGGCGAGACCTTGCCGATGTCATGCAGCGCGGCAAGAGTGGCGGCGCCGGGCGGGATGAGCATTTGGAGTTGGGGCGGGAGCAAGGCCAGCAGCGCTTCGGCGACGCATCCGACGTTCAGGCAGTGGTCGCGGACGCTGATGCCGGGCCGGCCATCTTCGGTCGTCTTCGCCCAACATTCCTCGTGGCGCAAAACCTTGGCCGTCGCGAAGGACTTTCTGTCTCCTCTCGGTGGAGCTGGCACACGCGAGATGTTACCAAAATGTCAAGCCAAAGCAAAGTCTGATATAAGCGCACCGGTTCATATCAGAGCCAAAGGCATGGATTTGCACACTCAAATCCAAAGCACTTACTGGAGTTGTTGGAGGAAACCGGGCCTGTGCGCGACTCAGAGCGTTACTCGCGGTTGTCGTCGCACGAGACTGTGGTCTGCGCCGCTCGAACTACAAGGACGAGCTTCTCGATGCGGGTCGCCTTGCTGGGTTGGATGGAACGGAACTGATGTTGCTCAGGCAAGCTCGCCATCGATGATCTCGCGGACCAGTTTGCAGACTTCCTTGGTGGTCTCATTGCCGGATAACTCGGCTACCAAGCCGCGCCGGACGGCCTCTTTCAGGTGGGCGGCAAATTCGCTGTCCCAATAGTCTTCGTCTGAGATTTCGCCCTCGCGCCTCAATTCCAGCACACAGCTCGAAACCTCAGCAATCCCGTGCTGAATGAGACTGGCCTTCCGGGCCTGGCGGTCCTTCTCTGCCTGCCGCTTTTCGATCTCTGCGCTCGCATCTCGGACGGTTGGCTCCAGAGCTTCCTCGCCTTCAGCTTCGGAAGTGCCAAGAGGGAGTTCGGCTAGTATCTCCGCACACTCCCGGCGAAGCCGGGTTTCGTCCCGGTCGGTTCGGCTCCAAGGTAGCTCGCGGATTGCCCAATCGAGCAGTCGGGTATCCAGTAGCCGCTTCCCAACCGCCAGACGCACGGGCTCTACAGCCTCTTGTACTGTCACGCGAATTTCGCACACGTCTGCAAAGCTATCTAGGCGCCGAAGGGCCTCCCGGATCGCAACCGTCGCCCGCACCTTTTCAGCCTCTGTCGCAAGATAGCGTATGCTGCTCAATGCCTCTTCCGTGAGCGTCTGACGGCGTTCCTGTGCGTCCCGCTCGGCTCGGAAGGGTTCGACCAAGGCTTCAAGGCTGCGGGCAAGAATGGCGCCCATGCGAGGTTCCTCGGCGGGCTGCCGCTTTTCGATCTCGCCCTCCAAGCCCCCTAGCACTTCCTTGCGCTGAGTGGCTGAAAGCCATCGGTACTCGTAGGTGGATAGAGCCTGGCTCGCTTTCGTCTGCCATCGGCAACGGAAAGCGGCCAATGCCTGCTTGGACTCGCGTTTCTCCCGCTCCTCGGCTTGTTCCCGCTCCTGACGCGCCCTCTGCTGGGCTCTCTCAACCTCCAGCTGCTCCCGCTCCAGTTCAATCTCTGCCTCGCGTTGGACGGCCTCATCTTCGCGGGCCTGGGCCTCGGCCTCCAGTCTGTCTGCTTCCTTTTGCTCTTCCGCCCGTAGCTTCTCCAGCTCCCGCCGTGCACGGTATTCTTGGGCTTCAAGAGTCAACTCCTCCACCCGCTCACGGCGATTCTGTAGGACCGGTGACGGCTCACGGACAGGCCGGGGCTGCCGTCGCTGCTCCCGTAAGGCTTCGATGCTCTCGGCCACTATTCGAAGGTGGCCGCCTGGAGTTCGGAATCCTTGCACGTGGCCGTCAGCCGCCATGCGTTTGAGCGTAGGGATCGATACCCCTAGCAGCATCGCGGCCTCACTAACGGAGCAAGACTCGGCGCGGGATCGGATTTTCACGGATTCTTTCACGGTTTTGTTTGCCGTTTTTTCGCGCTTTTTAAGGGTTTCCTGTCAGCCACTGGAAGCAAGTTTTTCCGGTTTTTCACGATTTTTCCAACTTTCGCGTGGATTGTTGGTTTGTGCGCACGTCTGCATATGACACGTCGTCATCATCGTCGGTCGGTCCCGTGCTGGCGTCGGCGTTGCCAGATTTCCTGGGCAAACTCTTGCCGTTTTGACTTCGGTGTTTCGTGGATGATCTTTCCGCCCGCATCGTGCGCGCCTCGCTGGTGGGCCATAGCCGCCTGGACATACTGGGCGAGATTGCCCGCGCCGGGATTGTACTGGCGCGTGCGCCTTCCTTGGCCTGCCCTGGCCGCCGCGATTCCAAGGCGTGTGTTACAGCTCTTGCAGAGCCATCGCAGGTTCTCGCGTGATCCGTTCGACTCGTCGCCGTCAATGTGATCAATGACCAGAAAGCGGGTCGATCCGCACAAGGCACACTTGGGGGGCAGGGGCGGGCGACACTCGGGCGCACTGGCTCTATACCGCTTCGCCCGGTCAGTGATCTCGTGAGCTGGCTTTCGCCATGACGCGCCACACGCTTGGCGCGCTACTCTTCCCCCTGGTTGTCATCCTCTTCTTCGGATTCGCCAGCAAGGTCGGCGATTTCCTCAAGGCGGTCCTGCAAACTTTCGTTCTCTTCCTCCAGTTCCTTAATTCGCTCGACCAATTCACGTCGCGTTTGTACGGGCATTTTCCTTACTCCTTTCGGATTCACTACCTGAATGTGTCGCCTCTCGGCGTACTCCTGCAAAGATTCGTCGTCAATCTCGTCGGCTCGATCCACGTCGCCCAAGACATCGCGGGTGAATCTAACCGCCTTGGCCTTTCGGGACTCAAGCTGCTTACGGGTCAGAGTCTTCATGGTTCTAAGGTAAATGGGACAGTGAATGGCCGTCCAGCCACGCAACTTGGCGAGATTTTCGGATACAGAAAATCAACCAATATTGCGAGGTGAGTCATCCCTATCGGGCCGCCTGCGCCTTCGGGAAATGGCCGCACGCAACCCTTTTTCGGCTAGGTAGCGTCCATAAGTATCCAAGTTGTCGTAGCCTAGGATTTGTAGCCGGAGTACGTCCTTGACGGTTTTTCCTTGCTCGACCATTTGGACGGCGGCATCTAGTCGAGGATCGTTCGGGCGTCCCCGCCTTGGCGGAAGTGCCTGCCGGATTACTCTCAGAACTTGTTTCTTGAACCCTGCTGGGTCGCGGGCAAGCCGGTCTTGGAAGCGGCTCTTGAGCCCCTTGGCGAACTGGCTTACAGTATCCTCAACGTCCTGGGCGGAAACTGCTCTTCTGCCCTTGCCCAAGAGCCATCGAAACTTCGCGGTTTTGTACTCCATTTGTACTCCATTAACAGGAGTACTGGAGTAGCCCCTTGAAACTAGGAGAGTTGTAATCGCCGGAAATCAACGCTATAGACCCTATGTTCTGTATTTTCAATTTAGGTTCAATTTCCCAAGCTGGACGTCGCGGGTTCGATCCCCGTCCCCCGCTCCAAAGCCAGAAGCCGCCCGACTTTGATCTGTTCCCTCGATTCGAAGCTGTCGTTTGCGGGCCGCGCCATTTAGGGTAGACTGTCGCCGCTTCACCATCCTCTTCAGGGGGCGATTACATGGCTCGTCGCAAGGAGATCATCGTCGGCGTGGATATGGGCGGCACTAGCTTGCGCGCTCTGGTTGTGAACGAGGAAAACCGAATTCTGGCGGTGGGAAAGACTCCTACCGTTCGCGCGCAGAAGCCTGAGAACCTGATCGAAGATATTGCTGCCCAGGTTTTCGATGCGGTGGAATCGGCGGGGCTGCGGCGCGGTGACCTGCATGCAGTGAGCGTCGGCGCGCCCGGGGCGGTGGACCCCTCCAGCGGCTTGGTGCATGAGGCCCCGAACCTCGGCTGGAAGGACGTGAAGCTCGGCCCGAAGCTCAGCAAGCTGCTGGGTGTTCCGGTCTTGGTCGAGAACGACGTCAACGTGGGCGTGGTCGGCGAGCACACGCTGGGGGCCGGCCGGGGTGTCGAGGAACTCGTCGGAATCTTTATCGGCACCGGGATTGGCGGAGGCATCATCTCGCGCGGTGAGCTCTATGAAGGATGTCGCGGGGCGGCGGGTGAGATTGGCCACCTGATCCTCGAGGTCGGCGGCCCGCGTTGCGGGTGCGGCCGGCGCGGCTGCGCGGAGGCCCTGGCCAGCCGGACGGCCATGGAGCGCGACGTCCGCGCGGCGATCCGACAGGGTGCCAAGAGCTGCGTCCTGGAAATGATGAGGGAGCGGAAAAAGGAGCGTATGACCAGCAGCATCATCGCCCGGGCGCTCAAGGAGAAGGACCGCGTGGTGCACGAAGTGTTGCGACGCGCGGAGCATTACCTGGGGATTCTGGTGGCGAGCGTCCACGGTGCTGATCAGGTCCGCAAAGACCAGGCCCCCCTTCATGAAATTGATCTTGCCGTAAAATTCCAGGGCCTTGGGGGAGAGGAGATCCCACCCCAGCCCGGTGAGACGCTGGCCCGCTGGGCGCCGTGGTGCTCGCGCGGAAGCGCCTGCGCTCTTAGTCAGAGGGATTCCATGAAGACCAGGTAGGACGTGCCCCAGAGGTGCGTGGGGATGGACCCGCGAGGTTGGGAGGTGACGATGATGTTGAACCCCCGCGCGGCGGAGGCCACGCGCGCCAGCGGATCGTCCTGCCGGTCGGCCGGGCCAAGCTCCGGCTCGACGAGCGCCAGCGATTCGAGGACCGGGTAGACGATCTCTCCGGCGTTCGTCATGGCGATGTCCAGGCCGTCGCACACGAACTCAAGCTGGGCATCAATCTCGTAAAAGTGCCAGGCCAGACACGCGCAGAAGTTCACGGCCTTCTCAAACTGCGCGAGCGATTTCTCGTCGGCGCGGACCAGCCGCCGATCGAAGACCAAGACGACCCGCCGCTCGTCCTCGCGCGTGAACTCGCGCACCTTGAGGTGCTGCGCTTTGGCGCTGGCCTTCCAGTCGACATGTCGCGCCGTGTCGCCTTCCTGAAAGTCGCGGATGGCGTAAAGGTCGTGGCCGCGCCCTTTGAAGAAACTCTCCACTTCGCCAGAAATCAGCGGCAGGATTTCGTAGAATTCTTCTGTGGGCTGAACGTTCGGCAACGCCAGAATCTCACGGCTCAACGGCACTTCCCGCGATTTGCGAAGGAAACCGAATGGGAATTTCGAGCTCACCCGGAAACCTTCCTGCGTGTACCGGCCGCGGCGTGGAAACGTGAGCTCGACGTGTTGCGTGACTTCTGACCGGCGAGGAATATACGGCGCATAAACAGGTTCGTCGAGAATGCGTTGGCGTTTTGCCGCCGCGGCTTTGGCTGTTTTTTTTCTCTTTTCCTTGTCCTCTTTGGCCGCAACCGTAACCGAAAAGGATGGGAAGAGCCATTTCCGGTTGCTGAGCGTCACCCGGCAAATCATCGGCTGCTGCGCGAAGATGTGGTCGGGAAGCAGAAAATCCAGTTCGAGTTCCGTCAGCACAATGTAAGAGAGGATTCCGGAAACCAGAATCCCCGCCAGCAGGCTTGCCAGGATGATGAAGAGCAAGTTGTTCCCGGTATTGAGCGCGGACACAGTAATCAGCGCAATGAGCATCAGGTAGACTGCCCCTTCGCGCGTGAACTCGAACTCAATTTTCATCATCCAGCGTTCGAGGGCCGTGCGACGGGCAAGGTAGGGCACAACTTTCACGGCGACGACCGCGGTGAGCGCCAGCGCAAGGAGCGCTGTCCAAAAGGCTTCCCGCAGCCGGCCGGCTTCGCGCAGGGCGGTCGAATAGAGCGCCAGCAGGAACGAAAGCCCCAGCCCAAAGAGCGCCAGAAAGAAGCGCCGCCATGCGGGCCGGTCGATGTGCACCATCCGGTAGCGGGCCAGGAGCCAGAGGTCTCGCATCACGCCGCCGCTCGAAGGTTGAGGGGACGTGGTCATAATGGAGCTATTCTAGCCCAGCTTTGGCCTGTTCGTAGCCCTTGATGAAGCTTCGCGCCTCGGCGTGAAAGCGTGGGTGAGCATGATTCCGGCTCGTCGCGCTGACCGTTGCATGGAGAAGCGCCTGGGGGTATTTTGTGGGGTGGGCGAAAGGGAAATTCCCGACGAGACCTTGCGTGCCGCTGAGGAGGCTCTTTTCGAAGAGCTTCCTCACTAGGCAAGCAAGGAAGGAGGCAAGCAAATTGTCAAAGCACAAGCGCCGACTCATCCTGGCCGGGCTCGCCATCACATCCATCGGACTTTCGATTACGGAACCGGACTTAATATTCCCGACATCGCAAGAAGCTCCAGCCCGGCAAGCAGCACAGGAAGCTAACCCCGCACCCTGGTGGAAGCACGCCGTCATCTATGAGATTTATCCGCGCAGCTTTCAGGACACCAACGGCGACGGCATTGGCGATCTCCAGGGGATCAGCGAGCGCCTGGGTTACCTGCAGGACTTGGGTGTTAATGCCATCTGGTTGTCGCCGATCTATCCCTCGCCGCAAGTGGATTTTGGCTACGACATTTCCAAATACGAAGCCATCGACCCCATGTACGGCACGATGGCGGACTTTGACAACCTGCTGGCAGAAGCCCAAAAGCACGACATTCGCGTGCTGATGGATATGGTGCTCAACCACACCTCGGATCAGCACCCTTGGTTTATCGAGAGCCGCAGCTCGCGAGATAATCCCAAGCGCGACTGGTACATCTGGCGAGACGGCAAGGGGCCGGGCATTTCTCCCAACAATTGGCAGAGTCTTTTCGGCCACTCCGCCTGGCAGTACGACCCCTCCACCCAGCAGTGGTATTACCACAAGTTCTACCCGCAGCAGCCGGATCTGAACTGGCGCAATCCTGAGGTTCGCAAGGCGATGTACGACGTCTGCCGCTTCTGGCTGGACAAGGGCGTGGGAGGCTTCCGGCTCGATGCCATTGAAACCCTGTTCGAGGACACCCGGCTTCGCGACGAGAAGATTCTCCCTGGCAGAAACGCCTATGGCGATCCCAACGAGGACGAATCGCGCACGGTCGACTTGCCGGAGATCCACGAGGTGATGCGTGAACTACGACAGGTGGCGGACAGCTATCCCGGCGACCGCGTGCTGGTGGGCGAGACCTACACCCGCACCACGCACGACCTGCTGTCGATGTACGGGCTGGACGGGCCCGAACTGCAGTTGCCCATGGACACTCAGGTGGGGTTCATCGACAACAAGCTGGATGCGGGCGCGTTTAGGCAGAGGATCTCCGCCGCGGAAAACGACCTCGATGGTCACGTGCCCCTGTTCTTGTTTGACAATCACGACAACCCGCGGAGCTGGGACCGCTACGGCGACGGCATGCACAACGAAGCCATCGCCAAGATTCTGGCCACCGTCTTGCTGACGACCCGCTCCGCGGCGCTCATGTACTACGGCGAGGAGATCGGCATGGTCACCACGCCCCCCAAGACCCGCGCCGAGGTGCAGGACCCCATTGGCAAAATCGGCTGGCCCAAGGAGAAGGGGCGCGACGGCGAGCGCACGCCCATGCAGTGGGACGGCAGCAAGGACGCCGGCTTCAGCACCACCGACCACACCTGGCTGCCCGTCGCGCCCAACTACCCCACGATCAACGTTCAAGTAGAATCGCGCAACCCCGGCTCGCTGCTGACTTGGTACAAGGCATTGATTGCCTTGCGCCGCAGTCATCCGGCATTGCACCTAGGCTCGAACATCATGGTGAATGCAACCGACCCGAACATGCTTTCTTACCTTCGAAAGAACCCGGGCAACGGGCCTTCAGTTCTGGTAGCGATGAACTTCACCGCCCACCTCCGCATCGTCTCCTACGACCTGAAAGCCCAAGGCATCGAGGGCGCAACCGGCAAAGCGCTCGCCCAAAATGGTGGCGTCGCCAAGGCGGTGGAACTAAGCCACGTCGCATTGCCGCCCTTTGCGGTGCTGGTGGCAGAAGTGCAGTGAGCCGCGGTCGAAGACAGACGGCAGACGGCAGAAGGCAGAAGGCAGAAGGCAGAAGGCAGAAGGCAGAAGGCAGAAGGCAGAAGGCAGAAGGCAGAAGGCAGAAGGCAGTGTTCCTTCCTGGGTGCGGCTAGCTCGTGCAACCGCGGATAACTGCGGCGCCTAATCCAACATCCGAGATTTGAAATCCAAAATCAGAGTGGGATGGCTGTGGAGTCGGTGATTTCCTTCAGGATGGCTTCGGCCTGGTCAGATTTCTTGAGCGTCGAGATGAAGCGCGAGCTGACGACGCAGCGGTGGGCCAGGACGGGCAAAATGAGGCGCTTGAAATCATCGGGGATCGAGTAACTGCGGCCCTCCAGGAGAGCGAGCGCCTGCGCGGCGCGGTAGAGCATCATGGAGCCGCGTGGGCTCACGCCCAGGCTTAGGTATTCGTGCTGGCGGGTCTTCTCGACGATGGCCAGCGTGTAGTTCATGAGGTGATCATCCACGCTGACGCGGCGCACGGCCTGCTGGATTTCGACGACCTCGTCGGCGCTCATCACCGGCTCAATCTTGGCGAGCGGCTCGGAATCGGCGAAATTGCGCAGGATTTCCTTCTCGCTGGCCGTGCCGGGATAGCCGATGCGGAGCCGCATCAGGAAGCGGTCGAGCTGCGACTCGGGCAGAGGATAGGTGCCATGGTGCTCGATCGGATTCTGGGTCGCCATCACCATGAACGGCTGCGGCAGCGGATACGTGCGGTTGTCCGCAGTGACCTGATATTCGTTCATGGCCTCGAGCAGCGCGCTCTGCGTCTTGGGCGTCGTGCGGTTAATTTCGTCGGCCAACACGATGTTGGCGAAGACGGGGCCGGGGCGGAATTCGAAGCGCTGGCTCTGCTGGCTGAAGACACTGACGCCGATCACGTCGGAGGGCAACATGTCGGAGGTGAACTGGATGCGCTGGAACGCGCAGTTGAACGAGCGTGCCAGCGAGTGCGCGAGCGTGGTCTTGCCCACTCCCGGTACATCTTCGATGAGCAGGTGGCCCCGGGCGAAGAGCGTGACGAGCGCAAGCTGGATCACTTCGTTCTTGCCGCGAATGACGGATTGGATGGATTGTCGGAGCCGCGAGAGCAGTTCGGTTGAAACGGGCGCCTGATTGTTGACTTCAGCCTTGTGCATGCGCGCCGGGCCGCGCCGCGCGGCCCATCTAGACCTGACCGGCGGAATTTGTTATCTTGAATCGGTTGCCGGGCGGTTAACTCAGCGGTAGAGTGCTATCCTCACACGGTAGAAGTCACAGGTTCGAATCCTGTACCGCCCACCATGGTCCACTGCATCCCGACCCGTCGGCCCATTCTAGCGAAAACTCCCCAGGGTGACCACGATTTTCGCGTTCTGTTGCTCAAGCGACTAACTAGCGGGAGGTTCCGACTGAGCACTTTGCAAATGCCCACCCGCGGCTGTAGACTGCCCACTCAGCTCTCAAACCCAGGCTCTATGCTAGTATCGTGAGTCTTGCAGGGTGGTCATCCGTTTCCCTTTGTCCCTCGCCGGGAGGCGGCCGTGCTGAAAATCGGGATTGTGGGACTTGGGCAAGTCGGCAAGACGACGCTCTTTCGCACGCTGACCCGCGCGCACGGCACGGGGCTAGGCTCGGCGCGGCCGGAAGCCCACGTCGGAATTGTGCACGTGCCTGATCCGCGCTTGGACCGGTTGGCGGAGATGGTTCATCCTCAACGCAAGGTTTATGCGAGCGTCGAGTACGCTGATACACCGGGGAGTGTGATTGACCTGGCGCGGACGGGCGCGCAAACGGCTACGCTCCGCGAGATGGACGCGCTCGCGCATGTCGTGCGGGCGTTCGAAGATGAGTCCGTTCCCCACCCGGCAGGTAGCGTTGATCCGCAACGCGATGTTGAGAACGTGGAACTGGAACTTGTGCTATCGGACCTTGCTTTGGTTGAGAAGCGCCAGGAGCGCCTGGAAAAGGATCTGAAGAAGCAGAAGAGTCCCGCGCTCGAGAAGGAGCACCATGTACTTCAGCTTTCGAAACAGGCGCTCGAGAAGGAAACGCCTCTGCGCGAGCTGTCTCTCGGCCCGGAGGATGAACGTCTCATCAGAGGGTTCACGTTTCTCAGCTCCAAGCCGATGTTGTATGTCCTGAACCTGGGCGAGAGGGACGCGGCGAAGACCGACGCCGCCGAATCTTTCGCCAGCGAAGCGGGGCTGAAGCAGCGCGCGAAAACGGCGGTGACCGCCGTCTGCGGGAAAATCGAAGCTGAGCTTGCCGAGCTGAGCGACGAGGAAGCCGCCGAATTTCTTGCGAGTTACGGCCTGAAGGAGTCGGCTATCGCGCGCGTGGTGCGCTCCAGCTACCATTTGTTGGGGATGATTTCGTTTTTCACCACCGACGGCGGAGAATGCCGGGCCTGGACGATTCGCGCCGGGACGACCGCCGTCGAAGCGGCGGGCGAAGTTCATACGGATTTGCAGAGAGGGTTTATCCGAGCTGAAGTGGTCAGGTTTGATGACCTCTCTGCCGCCGGCAGCATGGCCGAAGCCCGCCACCGCGGCACCGTCAAGATCGAGGGCAAGGAATACGTTTTGCACGACGGGGAGGTCGTGCACTTTCGGCATTCGGGCTAAGAGAAGTGACCAGTGACGAGTGACAAGTGAAAGGCAAGGAGCCCAGGGTTGCCTCTGGCTCGTCACTTGTCACTGGTCACTCGTCACCGTATGAATTACCTCTGGATCAGCCTGGCGCTCGGAACCCTGGCGGGCCTTGCCAATCTGTCGGGCGCCACGATCGTGACGGCCCGACCGTGGAGCCGCACTTTTCTCACCTATTTCATTGCCCTCGGCTCGGGCTTCATGCTGGCGACTGTTCTCACCGAGATGCTGCCGGAGAGCCTGCGCCTCGCCGCCGAGAAAGCGCCCGTGCTCATCTTGCTCGGGTACTTCATCGTGCATATTTTCGAGCATTCCTGGCCTGCGCACTTCCACTTTGGCGAGGAAACCCACGCGGACGAGTTCTTGAACGTCTCCGTAGCTTATACGGCTTTAGGCGGGCTGACGATTCATACTTTCTTCGATGGGGTCTCCATCGCCTCCGGTTTTCTGATTTCCAACTGGCTGGGGACGGTCATCTTTGGTGCGGTGATCTTGCACAACATTCCCGAAGGATTCACCATCGCTTCCATCATGACGGCGGCGCGCAAGAGCCGCGGCGCGGGACTTTGGGCCGCCGGGTTGCTCGGCCTCTCGCGCCTGGTAGGCATCCTGGCCATGGCGCTTGCGCACCGATTCGTCAGCTATGGCCTGGCGATATCCGCCGGCGTGACGCTTTACGTCGCGGCCTCGGACCTGATTCCGGAAGTGAACAAGAATCCCGGCCCGAAGATCGCCTTCACCGTGGCAGCGGGCGTGGCGCTAATGATTCTGCTGCGGTTCCTGTTTTTCGGGCCTCTCGCCCAGTGACCGAGGCAGAAGGCAGAAGGCAGAAGGCAGAAGGCAGAAGGCAGAAGGCAGAAGGCAATGATCCTTCTTGGGTGCTGGCAACTCGTGCAACCGGCGGCGATCCTGGCGAGTAATCGAAAATCCAAAATCTAAGATCCGAAATCAGGGAACACTGTCAAATGTTGAATGTAAACTGTAGGGCGAATTCTGACTCCTGGCTTCTGACTTCTTCTTGAAATGTATTCCGACAAAGTTCTCGACCACTTCCATCACCCTCGTAACGTCGGCGAAATCGAGAATGCTACCTCTGCTGTCGAGGTGACAAACCCTGTGTGCGGCGATGTGATCGGTCTCTGGGCGCTGGTTCAGGATGGGCGAGTGGCCGAAGCCAAGTTCAAGGTGGCAGGCTGTGTCCCGGCTGTCGCCTGCGGATCATGGCTCACGGAATGGATGCGCGGGAAATTACTGGCCGAACTGGCGGAGCTCACTGCAGACCAGATCGAAGCCGCGCTCGACGGCCTGCCCTCTGCTTCTCACCATGCATCCGCCCTGGCTGCCGACGCCCTGAGGCATCTCCTCGAAAAGCTGTTGTAAGGGAGGGCGCTGCCCTCGTGCAGGCCAGTGCAGAGCGCAACTCTGCGCCTCGACCGCTACTGGCTGGCCAGACGGTGATAGGTTTCTGGATTGTCGATGTCGGCGAGTATTCCCGGGTCGTCCACCTCGACTAGTTTTGTGGTCTGCTGATGTCGCCGAACCACGGTGTTGGCTCCAATTTCCGGAGGCAGGGTGTTCAATTCCGCGAAGAGTTCCTTTCCAATGACCACGGGATGTCCGTGTTGGCCATGATGGGTGGGAATCGCCGCAACGACCCCCGGCTCGCCCAACGCCGCGGTGAGCGTGCGGACGGTCCCTGGCGCCACCAAGGGGTGGTCCACCAAGCACAGCACAATCGCCGCAAGGTCGGACGCGGCGAGTGCTCGCAGTCCCGCCTGCAGTGATGACGTTTGCCCCAGCCGATAGTCGGCGTTGACGACCACCTCGGCGCCGCGCAGGTTGACGGCGCGTCGGATTTCCTCTGCGTGGTGCCCCAGAACCACCGTAATGTGCTCGATGCCCGCTTCGCGCAGCGTGCGGATGATGCTTTCCAGGAAGCTTTGCCCGCGGTAGGTGAGCAGGGCCTTGTCGCGCCCCATACGGGAGGACTCACCGGCGGCGAGAATCAGTCCGGCAACCATATAAGGGAGGGGTTAGGGAGTAGGGAGTAGGAAATAGGAAAAGGCAACCCGGCCCAGGCTAACTAGTATCTGCCGCCGCCGGCCGTCAACTCCCAAGCCCCTAATTCCTGCTTCCTACTTCCTACTTCCCACTTCCGATTTCCGCTGCGCTGACAAAGACGCGACTGATGCCGCGCCCCGCCGCACGGCAATCATTTCGGCCACGATAGCGACCGCAATCTCTTCCGGCGTCAGCGCGCCGATATCAAGTCCCACAGGCGAATGCACTCGCTCGATCTTCTCCGCCGGCACGCCTTCGCCTTCGAGCACCTTGGCGATTTCAATGAACTTGCGCTTCGAGCCGATCATGCCGATGTAGCGGGCCGGCGTCGTGAGCGCCCAGCGCAGGCACGTCAGGTCGCCCTTGTGTCCGCGGGTGACGAGGATAATGAAAGAGAAACCGTTGACCTTAATCTTGGGGAAGATTTCTTCCCACGGTCCGGCGTATGTTTCGGCGGCCTCCGGGAAGCGCTCCTTATTGGCGAAGGCTGGGCGATCGTCGATGACCACGGTGTCAAACCCTGCGATGCTCGCAACCTTGGAAAGATAAAGCGAAACGTGTCCGCCGCCGAAGATGTAGGCCGTGGGTGTGGCGAGAATAGGCTCGACGAAGATATCCAGAGAGCCGCCACAGATCAGGCCGTTGTCATACTCGGGCTGGTTGTTGAGGTTGAAGTGCAGGCGGCGCGGCTTCTCCTCCCGCATCACCTCCTGCGCGGCAGTCCATACTTCCGCTTCGACGCAGCCGCCGCCTACCGTGCCGACAAGCGAACCATCGTCGCGGACCAGGATTTTCGAGCTTTCGTAGCTGGGAATCGAGCCCTGCACCTGAATGATGGTAGCGAGCGCCGCCTTGCGGCCCTCTTTTCTCAACTTCGCGATTTCTGCAAAGATGTCCATAGCAGCCCTTCAGTAGGTTAAACGGCGGCTATGCCGGTGTCAACGAAAGTCGCTTGGAACCCTGCAGCGCACCCGGTACAATGCCTCCCACACGCGAGGTGATTCCCCATGAGTGGAGAGCAAATTGGTCCCAGTCGAGGCTACTATGCCCTGGCGGCCGCGGTTTTCATCGGCGGCTGGGTGTTTTTCGGCATCTTTCTCTTCAAGAACCTGAGCGGTCTTAGTGGCAGGCTCCAGCAGGTCGTAGTCCCAGGCAAAGCGCAGCTCACCCTGCAAGCACCCGGCGAATATACGATCTACTATGAATACCAGAGCGTCGTCGGCTCCAAGGTTTATTCGACGAACCGAACCTTTTCCGGCCTCGACGTGAGTCTTGTCGCCGTGGGCACGGGAGAGCCGATCGCCCTCTCGCAAACCGACGCCAACTCCACTTATACCGTAAGCGGGAGGTCGGGTTTGTCGGTTTTCGACTTCAGGATCGCCCGGCCGGGCAAGTACGAACTCTCCGCACGCTACCCCGAAGGTCAGGAAGGGCCGGAAATCGTCCTCGCCGTCGGGCAGGGTTTTGTCAGTGGGATTCTCACTACGGTGTTCGGAGGATTGGCTATCGTTTTTGGCTCAATGGGCCTGGCGGTGGCCATCGCCGTCATCACGGCCGTCAAACAGCACAACGCAAAGAAGAGGGCCCAGGATCGCTACGCCCTCTAAGCCCTGGCTATCCTGCTCTGCCCGGTTCCCGGCATTCCCCCGTGCTGTCGCTTCCTGCGCGACCGCCGAGGGAGGTAGAATCATGCTTCTGCTATCAGAATCCAATTGGGGAGTTCATCTATGAAGGCCGTTCGGTTTCACGAGCATGGTGGCCCGGAAGTCCTCAAATACGAGGACGCGCCGGACCCGAAGATTCAGGCCAACGAAGTTCTCGTCAAAGTAAAAGCCTGCGCGCTGAACCATCTCGATATCTGGCTGCGCGGGGGTGTCCGTCGCTGGCAACTCTCGATGCCGCACATCGTGGGCAGCGACATCTCGGGCGAAGTCGCCGAGGTCGGCGCGCTGGTCACGCGCGTGAAGCCAGGCGACCGCGTGCTACTCTCACCCGGCATCAGTTGCGGCCAATGCGAAGCCTGCTTCAAAGGCCTCGACAGCGCCTGCCGCAGCTACACGCTCTTTGGCGTGATGGTGGACGGCGGCTACGCGGAGTATGTGAAATCGCCGGAGATGAACGTCATTCCCATTCCCGGCGATCTGAGCTTCGATGAGGCAGCGGCTGTCCCACTCGTCTTTGTCACCGCATGGCACATGCTGTTCACGCGTGCCGGATTGAAGCCGGGCGAGGAGGTGCTGGTGATCGGCGCGGGCTCGGGCGTGGGGATTGCGGCGATTCAAATCTGCAAGTTGGCCGGGGCGCGCGTCATCGCCACGGCAGGCGCGGACTGGAAGCTCGAGAAAGCCCGCGGCCTGGGCGCTGATGAGGTCATCAATCACAGCAAGCAGTCGATTGCCGACGAAGTCAAGCGGCTCACCGCCAGGCGCGGTGTGGATGTTGTCTTCGAGCACGTCGGCGCCGCGGTTTGGGAAGATTGTTTCGAGTCGCTCGCCACCTATGGACGACTGGTGACTTGCGGCACCACCTCTGGGCCGGAGGTGAAGCTTAACCTGCAAGTTCTGTACGGCCGGCAACGGTCCATTCTGGGCTCGTTCATGGGCGGTAAAGGCGAATTACTGGAAGCCCTCAAGCTCATCGGCCAACGCCGGCTCAAGGCAGTGATTGATTCCGCCCTCCCGCTCGCCGACGCGCGCGCTGCGCAGGAGAAAATGGAAGGCCGGAATTTCTTTGGGAAGATATTGCTCCGCCCGTAGTGCGACTCGCTCGGCGCCTCACGGCCATAGGGGGAGTGGGAGCCTACTTCGTAGGTCCGAGGCTCTTGAAGAAACCTTCCACTATCGTGTTGAACCGCTGCGGGTCATCCACGAAGAGGGCATGACCCACGCCGTCCATAACTTCGACCTGTGCCCCGGCGATCCGCCGCTGCGTATCCTTTACTGTTTCCTCTCCGGGACGCCGGACGGTAACGATCACCGTCGGCTTGGTGATGCTTGCGAGGTCCGGGCGGAAATCCGACGCGACGTATTCGAGCATCAAAGCAATCGCGGTCGGGGTGGGCGTGCGAAGCGTGGCGCGCGTGATGCGGTCGAGGTATTCCGGAGGTTGCGGCTTCTTATACATTCCGCGCACGAACTGCGCCGCCGCAGCGGGCCGGTCGCGCTGAAGCCGCATGGAGCGGTTAAGCACTTCTCGAATGACGTCGGGCTGCGGGTCCAATCCCGCGGCGCCGTCCACGAGCACCAAGCCAGCGATGGTGTCGCAGCCGAACTGCTTCACATAGGCGACCAGTTCCTTGACTGCCAACGACCAGCCGACGAGAACGACCGGCGCGAGCTTCAGTTGATCCACCACGGCCTTGATATCGCGGGCGCGAGCTTCCGGGTAATTTCCCTCGCTGGCTTGCGAAGAAAGTCCTTGTGACCGCGGGTCCATGGCCACGACGCGGCGGGTTTTGGCGAAATGCGCGATTTGCTGCTCCCAGATCTCTGCCGGCATCGTCCAGCCGGGAACGAAAAGAATGGGCGCGGTCCTGCCAGCCTGGCCCGTGGGCCCCGCTTCGAGGTAGCGAATTCTCACACCGTCTCGAGTGGTGACGAAGCCGTCGCGCGTGCCCGCGAGAGGAGAGTGCTGGCCGAACGCGGGGGTGGCCGGCGTGAGGGCGCAAACAAAAGCTAAGAGTGCCCGAGGACAGATCGCAGTCAGTCGGCGCATGGTCGATGTTCCTTGGCGGAGAGTTCGTGCGCAGGGGATTATAGGTTGAACCGAGGTGGCAGGAATGTGATAATTCTTTGTGAAGGGCCAAGCGCCATGCAAAGAAGCGAATCACCCGGCTTCGAGGGCCTAGTCTTCGCCAAGCTCGATCAAGCCGTGAACTGGGCGCGCAAATCGTCGCTCTGGCCGTTTTCGTTTGGCCTGGCCTGCTGCGCCATCGAGATGATGTCGATGAGCGCCTCGCGGTTCGACATTGCGCGCTTCGGCGCCGAAGTTTTCCGCGCGTCGCCGCGGCAGGCAGACCTGATGATCGTCGCCGGGCGCGTATCGCAGAAAATGGCCCCGGTCATCAAACGGCTCTACGATCAGATGCCCGAACCGAAGTGGGTGATCTCCATGGGCGCCTGCGCGACTTCGGGAGGCGTCTTCAACAACTACGCCATCGTGCAAGGTGTCAACCAGTACGTCCCCGTTGATGTGTATGTCCCCGGCTGCCCGCCCCGGCCCGAGCAGTTGATTCACGCCATTATGATGCTGCAGAAGAAGATCATGCAGCAGCGCGGATCGTTCAAGCAGGCTGTCCTGGGCAGCAAATAGCGGTCAAAAACAGAAACTGGAAATTCGAAATTCGGCCTCTGCCACAGGAGGTCATCCCAGGAATTTGTGGCTTGCAGCGGTCGAGGATCGCCAGCCAGTTTCCGTTTTCCAATTTCCGGTTTCTATTTTCGAGTTTCCGTCCTCTGATAGAAGGGCAAGGTCACGACTTCCCCCGGCACGCCCGAGGCCAGGACAAGCCGCGTGCCGGGCTCGGAGGCTTCGCGCCGGAGGTAGGCTAGCGCGATCGTTTTCTGCAGAGTTGGCGAAGCGCAGGCGCTCGTGATTTCGCCGACCTCCTTGCCTTCCAGGATGAGTTTTGTTCCTGGCGAGGGCGCGTCGGGTGCGCTCGTCACGATGCCGACGAGTTTCCAGTTCACGTGCCCGCGGCTGCGCGAACGCTCGACGATTTCTTGGCCGATATAGCAGCCCTTCGTAAAGCTCACGGCGTTGATGAGCCCCGCTTCGAGGAGCAACGTGTCCTCGCCGAGTTCCGTCCCGTAATGCGGGATGCTGGCCTCGATGCGGAGCGTTTCAAGAGCCGCCGTCCCGCAGGGGAGCATGTCGTAAGTTGGCGCCTGGCCGCACGCGGCGCCCCAGACGCCGAGCATCCCCTTCGCGTTTACCCAGACTTCATAGCCCTCTTCCCCTGTGCTCGAAATGCGCACCACGCGAATGGGGAATCCCGCGAAGTTGGTTTGGAAGTGACCGTATTCGGGAAGGTCGGGCACATCGATGTGCAGAGTCTTCTCGAGCAGCGGCCGCGCGCGTGGGCCCTGGAACGCCAAGGCGTAAAGCGCCAGCGGTTCGAGGGCAACCTTGTCGGCGATGATGTACCGCCGAAACGTCTGCATCACCTTGTCGCGCAAGTTGGCGTCGGTGTCGATCAGGAGGCGGCTTTCGGCGCAATAAATGCGCAGGTCGGCCAGGATATGCCCTTGCGCGTTGAGCATCGTCGCGTAGATGCCGGCGCCGGGCGCGAGGCTCTTCACGTCGTTGGACACCATGCCGTGCAGGAAGCGGACTCGGTCAGCTCCCGTCACGGCGAACTCGGCCCGGAATGAACAATCAAACAGGCCCACCGCCCCGCGAACGGCAAGATGCTCCGCGCGCGGGTCGGTGAAGCGGGTGGGGACGACCCCGCCGTGGTATTCGCCGAGCGTCGCGCCCTGCGAGGCATGATAGTCAGCGAGCGGGCTACGGGTAGCCTCCGGCATGAGCTAGAAGCCTCTTAGATAAGCAGAGATCAAAATGACTACGGTCGCGGCGCCCAGCGCGATCGCGAGCCACATCTCGCGGCGGGCGCGGAACCGGCCCAGGACCTGAATGGGCAGCGTAAGCAGCAATGAGATCGTAAACACACAGAAAGCCAGGACGATCTTCACCGTCAGCCATTTCCAGTAGGGCCCCCAAGGGGCCTCCCAGGCTCGGGCGCGGATACCGTAAAGCCCAGAGGCGATCAATAGCACGATGGCTGACCAGTTCGCCCAACGGAAACGCCCCATCACTACTTTCATCAGCTGGTTGCGCTGCTCGTCGGCGAGCACCTGCAGCGAGGGCAGTAGGATAACCAGAACGAAGGCGATCCCCCCTACGCCCACCACTGCGCTGACCAGATGAACCCATTGGACAAGTGAGGTCATTGCACGTTCACCAATGCGAACTGGATTCTATGCGTTTCCCGCAGCCGGAGACAAGACAAAATGACGCCTACAGAGGAACAAAGTCAGTCCGACCTAGACCAGAACTGCCGACGCCAGCCAGTCTGGCTGGCGCACAATCCCTGCATTGCCCCGATCGACTCTATCGGGGCGGCCGGTGGGCCGGAGAGTCAAGCAGTAGCAGGGGCGATTTCGTCGATGGTTTTGGCGAGGGCGAAATCCCGGTCGGTGACCCCACCTTCGCTGTGGGTGGAGAGTGAAATGCCGACGATGCTGTAATTGATCGTTATATCGGGGTGGTGCCCGGCCTTTTCAGCAGCTTCGGCAATTTTGTTGACAAAACCGATGGCGGGCAAAAAGGATTTGAAGGTGTATTTCTTGTGGAGGGCTTTGCCTGCGTAATCCCAGCCCTGAATGCTCTTCAACTTTTCGTGAATCTCCGTCTTGCTCAGCGCTGCCACAGCGACTCCTTTTCTCGCCAAGCTCGGAAAGTCCGTCCGTCTTAGCGGCTACAGGTAGGATTCCAGCCCCATCCCGAGTATAAGAAACCCAGTCGAAACAAGTCAACGCGCAAGCAGAAAGCTGTCCTTCGTCAGTCGAGTCCCTGCCAGTGCTCTTCCAGTTCATTCGGCCCAACCCCTCAAATCGGAGCCTTTGCAGGTTTGGATGAGATCGCTCGCCCAAGAAATAGGGACAAATAGTCGGACCGGCACTAGTTGCGGTTTTCGGGCCGATAGCTACAATGGGGGCACGGACATTTTCGGTGGAAGCCCATGCTTCATGAGGTCATTCCTGTTGGCATGCTCGCGTGCAATTGCTCGATTCTCGGCGACGAGGAGACCGGCGATGCCGTCGTCATTGATCCGGGAGACGACACCGAACGGGTGCAGGAAATCCTTGCCCGGCACAAACTGAAACCCCGCTACATCGTCGTCACCCACGCCCACATCGACCACGTGGGCGGAATTGAGAAGCTTAAGCGGGCGACCGGGGCGGCGGTCTTGATGCACAAGAGCGACTTGCCTCTTTACCAGAACCTGGCGACGCAAGCGGCCTGGCTGGGCGTGGCGCCTCCGGGGGCTGTGGAAGTGGACCAATTCCTACGCGAGGGCGATCGGCTGCGCTGGGGCTCACGCGAACTAGAAGTTTTGCACACCCCTGGGCACTCGCCAGGAAGTGTCTGCCTGCACATGCCGGGGGAGGACGCCAGGATCTTCAGTGGCGACACGTTATTTCAAGCCAGCATCGGGCGGACCGACCTCTGGGGCGGCTCCTTCGATCAAATCATGCGCTCAATTCACGAGAAGCTCCTGCGGTTTCCTGACCAAACTCCCGTGTTTCCTGGCCACGGTCCCGTTACAACGATCGGCGATGAGCGCGAAGCCAACCCGTTTTTGCGGGGGTGGTAGGGAATCGCCATCACTTACGGCACATGGGCGCAACTGCCCTCGAAAAGAGGCAGAACGGTCGCCTGCGTGGTTGGGATAGTGCGCGCCGGCGGTGACGGTCGTAGGTCTTCGGCGGACGGCGGGCAGGACCGGCAGGGTCCCAAGCCAGATCTTTGCCGGAGGCAATCGACCATTCAGGGGTGGGAGGGTGCGTTACGCGCCTCGACGTCGGCCGAGCGTGGCTTCTGGACGACGAGGACTGATTCCAAGCTGTCGAGCGAAGCGGCAGGCTTGATGATAATGGTCTTATAGATGTTTCCCTCACGGACTTCCGATACCGTGCCGATCGGCAATCCTTTGGGGTAGATCTGGTCCAAGCCCGAGGTCAGCACGTGCTCGGCAACCTCCACCGTTGCCTCGTTCATTACATAGTAAAGCTGACAAGCATTGACTGCCGCGCCTTTAACGATACCCTGAACCCGGCTCTTTTCGAGCGCGGCGGCGGCGCCGCTCGAGGGATCGGTGATCAGCAGGACTTGCGCCGTGTGCGGAAAGACGGCGATGGTTTTGCCCACGATGCCTTCGGGCGTGAAGACGCCAAGATCGGTCGTGAGCCCGGCATCGCTGCCCTTGTCAATGTAAATCGTCTTGGAGGCTTCCCCGGGGCTTGCCCCAATGACTTCCGCGGCGAGGGTGGGGAAGGGAAGCCGCTCTTTGAACTTCAGCAGAGTGCGGAGGCGGCGGGCTTCCGCGGCCTGCTCGGTGAGGTCTTGGATTTCCCTTTGAGCCGCTGTGAGCCGAACCCGCAGCTCGCGGTTCTCCTGCTGAGCCGCCCACAGGTCGCGGTAGGTTCGGACGGCCCCGGTCGTGCCGTCCAACGCACCGTGGAAGGCCCGCTCAAACGGGTCCATCACGGCTACCGCCCAGACTTGGATCAGGCGAGCCTTGTGATTGCGGGTGATCTGCGCGGAGAGAAGGAGAATCTGCGCCACCATCAAGGCGAGCAAAAGGAAAAAGGCTCGATGGCGGGAGACAAAAGCCTGAACCTTCTCCGGAGCCTCGCGCACCGGCGGGTGCTCGAGTTGCTGGAATTCGGGCGAGCGGGCAAATCCCATCTCGAAAGCCCCCGTCCCCGGCGGCGTAGCGCAACGGTGGTGCCTCGCTCTTCCTCGCCACGGCGCTCGGAGACGCTCGGCACGATCCTCTACTCGATCGCCACCCGCCGCAACAGGTTAAAATCCACCAGCATTCTTCCCGTCCCCAGGACCACCGAAGCCAGCGGGTCTTCCGCAATCGAAACCGGCAATCCAGTCTCCTCGCGGATGCGCTTGTCGAAATTCTTGAGCAGGGCCCCGCCGCCCGTCAGCACGATGCCGCGGTCGGAGATGTCGGCGGAAAGCTCGGGCGGCGTCCGCTCGAGCGCCACGCGGATGGCATTGACGATCGTCGCCACACATTCCGAAAGCGCGTCGCGGATTTCCGAATCGTCAATGGTGAGTGTTTTGGGAATTCCCTCGAGCAGGTGGCGACCTTTGATTTCCATGGTCAGAGGTTTCTCGAGGGGATAAGCCGAGCCGATTTCCATCTTGATCTGTTCGGAGGTCCGCTCGCCGATCAGCAGGTTGTACTTGCGCTTCAGGTAGGCGGTGATGGCCTCGTCCATTTCATTACCCGCCACGCGCACCGAGCGGCTGTAAACAATGCCGGAGAGCGAAATCACGGCGATATCCGTCGTCCCCCCGCCGATATCCACGATCATGCTGCCGGAGGGCTCGGTGATGGGCAGGCCGGCGCCGATGGCGGCCATCATCGACTGCTCGACCAGAAAAACTTCGCTGGCCTTGGCGCGCATGGCGGAATCCTGAACGGCCCGCTTCTCCACCTGGGTAATCTCCGAGGGCACCCCGATTACAATCCGTGGGTGCACAAACATCTTCCGGTTGTGCGCCTTCTGGATGAAGTAGTTCAGCATCTTCTCGGTCACTTTGAAGTCGGCGATGACGCCGTCTTTCAAAGGGCGGATGGCGACGATGTTGCCCGGGGTGCGGCCCAGCATCTCCTTCGCGTCGCGCCCCACGGCTTCGATATCGCCGGTGAGCTTGTTGATGGCGACGATGGAAGGCTCGTTGACGACAATCCCTTTGCCTTTGGCATAGACCAGGGTATTAGCCGTGCCGAGATCGATGGCCAGGTCGGAGGAAAACAGGCTGAATAACGAGCGGAAGTTCATTCCCACGGATAACCCCGTTTCAATTGGCTGGAATGACGCGCGGCGGGCGTCCTCATTCGACCACAATACTCTTGCGGATCGTGTGCATATCTCCCCGGCGGTTTTGCGCGGTGATCGTAATCTGGTTGGCGCCGGACCTCGCGAGTTGCGAGGTGAAGTGGCGGAAAGTCCCGTCCGGCGCAATGGAGAAAACCTGCTCATTGTTGATGATCACCGTGGAGCCGGGCTCCGTCTTTCCCACCACCTCGAGCACGCGGCCATGCTGGATGATGTTGGTGACCTCCAGGTAGGCTTGAGTGCCGGATTCCACCTGCTGCACCAAGCTGAAGCGGTTGGCCATGCTGGGCTGGCTCTCGACGCCCTTGGCGTCAATCGAGCTGACGACCCAATAGTACGTCCCCTCCTCCAGCCCCGCCACCCGCGCCGTCGTCTTGCCCACCACCTTTCGATCGACCACGAGGTTGGAAAACATCCCCGACGGTGAAATCTGCAGCCGATAGGCGGCCGCCTCCGCAACACTGCTCCAGGCAAAATCCAGGTTGGCGGATTTCGGGTCCTGCGACATGGTCAGCGCCATGTTGGCGGGCTCGCTGAGCTCCGGAGGAGCAATGACCCTCTGTCGCACCAGCCCTGCCTTGTCCCGGTCAAAGGTCGCCTGCTCGTACTGGCCCAGCCGGATGGTGGTGGACCCTCGGGTCACCGTCGCTTCGCCTTGCTGCACGGTCAATTCATGCACGTTGCGGTCGGGGTCGTTGCGAACCGTGGCACGGCTTTCTTCCGCAAGCGTGGCCACGGCGTTCTCAATGGTGAGCCGTGACGTCGACCCCGGGACCTCGAAGCGCCCGGTCGAGAGGTCCACGGCGCCGGAAGAGACCTGCACGGCCACGCGCGTGGCCTTGGTGACCGGGTCCTCTTTGCTCTCTTCCACGACGATCAACGAATCGGGCTTCAACATGTAATTGGTGCCGTCGGCGAAGATGATGCGCGCGACGCCTTCGCTCCCCGTCTGCACGTAGTCGCCCTTTTCCAGGTTGGTATTGTAGTCCGCGCGAATCCATTGCGCCGACTGCGCCTTACGCACGCGCACCGTGCCGTCGAGGTTGACAAAGTGAGCCTCGCGCTTGGAGGCCGCCGCTTCCGTCGAGGAGGGCCGCACCAGCCCGGCGGAGACCGCCGCCAGCAGGTCTCTCGCCTTCTGGCTGAAATAGTTCGGCGCAATCAGATAGAGGATGACGCCGAAGCCTACCAGCGCCAGCACAGCGTAAAAGGCGATGGTGCGATAGGAAATCGTCGTCCATTCCACTTCGTACGCGCGCTGCGGCTGCTCGGGCAAGGGAGATCGGTTTGCGCCCATGGCTTTCTTGACCTGCGCGCCTATTGTTTCTCAAAGCGTTAGCAGGGTCAAGGGTTTTGGCAGCCCCAGGCCGGGTTTCTCGTGCCAAATTCGGCCTCAGGCGGCCCAGACCTCGCCCGGAACTGAAGGGTTGCTCTCGCCCGCGGGCCCCGGTAGAATCCATCGCTGGCAGTTATCCCGGTACCCGGCAGGTGATGGATGACGGAATGGAGTGGCCCGCTTCGAGTACGTCCGGCGAGGGTCGAAGATGCCAAGGAAATCGCCCGCATCTACAACCAGGGCGTGCAAGACCGCACGGCGACATTTGAGAACGCCTACGTGACGCCGGAGGAGCGTTACCTGTGGCTGGTGGCCCGGCCCGACCGCTATCCCGTGCTGGTGGCGGAAGTGAAGCATACGCTGATGGGTTGGGCGTCGCTGACCCCCTACAGCCCCCGCCACTGTTACGACGGCATTGCCGAGCTTTCCCTTTACATCGACCGCAGCCTGCGTGGCCACGGCGTGGGCCAGGAATTGATGAAGGCCATGCAGAACGCGGCGCGCGAGAAGGGTTACCACAAACTGATTGGACGGATCATGGCTGACAACGAGCCCGCCCGCAAGCTCTGCCAGTTGACGGGTTGGCGCGAGGTGGGCCTGCACGAGAAGCACGGTAAGCTGGGCGGCGCGTGGCACGATCTGGTCCTGGTCGAATTTCCGATTCCGGAAAACCGCAAATAGCTCAAAGGTTCTTGTTGGGTGTACCTGCCGGGCAACCAGCCGCCCTCCGTTTCTTCACCCATGCGTTGGTTTACGGCCACAATCCGCCTTCTGATTGGCGCGGCGTGCCCGATCCTGTTGATGCCGCCTTTGCTCGCTCAGCATCCGGCCGCCGCGCCGCGCGAGCGCACGCTGCTCTTGGTGGGCGACCTGATGCTTTCGCGCTCCGTCGGGGCGCGGATGCAATCCGCGAACGACTGGACCTTACCCTTCCAGCAGATCGCCCCGACCCTCGCCGCGGCGGATCTCGCGTACGGAAATCTGGAGTGCCCCATCTCCAACACGGGCCGCAACCGGCATCACCTCTGGTCGTTTCGCGCCGACCCACGGGTTATCGAAGGATTGAAGCTCGCGGGCTTCGACGTGCTGTCACTGGCCAACAACCATGTTGACGACTGGGGTCACCCGGCGCTGCTCGACACGCAGCGGCGGTTGCGCGAGGCGGGCATCCGAACGGTGGGCGCGGGCGCGAACGATCTTGAAGCGCATTATCCCGTGCTGGTCGATCTGGGCGGCCTGCGGATTGCTTTCCTGGCGTACGTCAACGTCGAGCCAAAGGAGTCGACAGCCGCGCCGGACCGACCGGGCGTGGCTTGGCTCGAGCCGGAGCGCGTGTTCGCGGACATCCGTTTTGCGCGGCCGCTCGCGGACCTGATCATCGTGGGACTGCACTGGGGGGTTGAGTATGCCGCCCGGCCCAGCCGTGATCAGACCGAACTCGCGCACCAGATGATTGATGCGGGCGCGGACCTGGTTGTCGGCGGGCATCCCCATGTCGTCCAGTCGCTGGAACAGTACAAAGGGCGGTGGATCGCCTACAGCCTCGGTAATTTTATTTTTGACCAACACGACCCGCCCACACACCGCGGCTTGATCCTGAAGGTAAGCGTGAAAGGTAAGCAGATCGCCGGGGTCACGCCGCTTCCCACTCGGATTGACGGGTCCTACCGCGCGGTTCTGGCCCCAGCCAAGGAAAAGCGCCAGGAGGCCCGCGAGGCCAAGGCGCCCGTGCGGGCCAATTCCCCTGGCACTCGGTAGCCGAGAGCCCTGCGGCCGCCGCCCGAGCGGGGCGTTGGTTCCCCCGCAATCCGTGGTATCCTACGCGCAACGACGCACGGGAGAGGCATGTCGAGACGGAAACAAACCAGGGGGTCTTCGATGAGAGATTTCATACGGCGTCGAGGAGCAATCTTGGCGTTGGCGCTCGGCTTGGCGCTGATTTCACTTGCTTGCGGGGGTGGAAACACGCCGGCCGACGTGATCGGACCCAGTACGGGCACGACTTATGCGTTCATTGCTGATGCGCCACCACTCAACAGCAGTATTCTGAGGTTCCAGATTACTCCCCTCTCCCCGCAGGTGAGGGGCGCCTGAACAACGTCAGCTGCCAGAAAACAGTAATAGCCTTTCCGTGGACATCGACCTGAACCAGCTCCAGCTCAAGAGCGCGTTCCTCAGTATGCAGGAGGTCAATTCGGGCACTTACGGCGGCGTGCGGCTGACCTTCGCGAATCCCGACCTGAAAATGCTGCTGGCGGACGGGTCCGTGCGGGAACTGAGCGGGCCGACGGGTCCAAACAGTCTGCCCCTTAGCCCCACGACCATCACGATGGCATTTGCGAGCCCCCTCAGTATCACCGCCAACAGCAACGTCAGCTTCCTCATCGATCTCAATGCGCGAGACTCGATTAAAACCACAGCGGGCGCGGTGACTGGAATTTCTCCCGTTGCGAGCGTGGCGCAACTGCCCGCATCCGGGACGCAGCCCATCGAGGACCTTCAGGAAACCACCGGCTTGATCAGCAGCCTCAGCAAGTCCTGCCCATCCGGCAGCATCACGCTGACCGACTCCCTGACGGGCCTGGCCATTACGGGCATCCAGTTTGATGGGACGACGGAATTCGCGACGGGTCTCAATTGCAATACATTGGCCAATAATCAACTCGTTGAAACCGACGTCGAGCTGCTGCCCTCCACCGGGCAGAGCGTGAAGTTCTTCGCCAAGACAATTGAGCTGGCCAGCGATGTGGGAGGCCAAGTGCTCGAAGGCACCGTCTTCCAGGTCAACAATCCGACCCAGGCGAATACGAGCCAGTTTGTCTTGCTGGTAACCGACGCCGTGAATCTCGCCAACGCCGCTAGCGGAAGCTTCGTCACCGTCACTGCCGATCTCACGGAAGTGACCTTCGACATCGAATCAACTGGCCTGACGGTTGACCCAACCGCCTTCGCCAGCGGCGCTGACCTCATTGCCGGGCAGACGGTGGAAGTGCGAGTGACGTCCGACGTCACAGTGCCGACTAGCGTCACTTGTGCCAATGTCTCCGACAATTGCACAGCCTCGGCCAACACGATCCGGCTGAAGGAGAGTACCGTGACGGCGCAGGTGACTGGTACCCTCCCCTTCACACTCGGCAGCCTGCCCAGCCTCTTCGGAGGCACGGCTCTGTTCCGACCGCTGAGCGCCGATTGCCAGTCTTGCGCTGTCAGCTCGATTAACGTCGTTACTTCGGACCAGACGGTATTCGAAAATCCCGGCGGCATAACGGGGCTCCAGATTGCGAACACGGTCGCGGTTCGAGGCTTGCTTATCAAGAACGGGTTCGCTGGCCCCAACCCGCCTGGGACGGGGTCCCCACAGCTTGTAGCTGCCAGGGTCCGGGTCCTTTGACCTTTGGATCCAGAGAGGGCGGCGCGGGAGATGGAGGCCGAAGGCCAGACAGAGTTGGCGTCTAGTCCAACCTAGCCCGGTAAGGGCGGCGGGCGTTTTCCTTGAATAGCTTTAGCCAGGATGCGTTGCTGCCTTGCATGCATCCTTCACAATTGGCAAGCCGTGGGCTTGCCAGGCGTCGAGCCCTCCGACCACATTCATCACCTGCTGGAATCCCGCCGCCTTGAGGATGCTGGTAGCGATCGAAGACCGGTAGCCGCTCTTGCAGTGGGCGGCGATGGGCTTCGAGCCGTCGAGATCTGGGTGGCAGTCGCGCAACTGATGTAGGGGCTTGAGCACTGCCCGCTCGAGATGCGCGGTTTCCCACTCCATCGGCCGACGGACATCGATCACTTGGACGAGGTCGGGCTGGTCGCAGAGTTGCTCGTAGAGCTGTAGGGCCGAGATTTGCGGCACCTCAGCAAGCGGGTGACCGTCCTGCTGCCAAGCAAGGACGCCGCCATCCAGGTAGCCCTCGACCTTCTCAATTCCCACGCGCGCCAGCCGGACCATGGATTCCTCCGCGCTCTTCGCATCCTCCGCGACTAGAACCAGCGACGGCCCTATGCCGATCAGCGTGCCCGCCCAGGAAGCAAACTGGCCTTGCAGGCCAATGTGCAACGAGCCCGGCACGTGACCCGCCCCGAACTTAATCGCAGGGCGCGTATCGAGCACGACAGCACCCTCCGCCTGCCGACGAAGCACCTGCGCAGGCGGGAGCGGCACCACATGGGCCACTTCCGCCAGCGTCGGTGCGCCCCCGCGGTTGATCTCCTTGTCGCGGTAGAAGTATTCCGGTCGCTCCGGGAGATCGGCAGTGACTAACTTGATGAAATCCTCACGGCCCATAGGCCGCAGCGCGTAATTGAGGGCGCGTTCCTTTCCGATTGTGGAATGTCGCTCCGGGCTGATGTTGCGTCCACAGAGCGAGCCCGCGCCGTGCGCCGGGTAAACTTCGACAGTATCCGGAAGCTTGAGCAGCTTCTCGTGCAGGCTGTCGAAGAGCATCGAAGCCAACTCCTCCGGCGTGCGGCCAGGGGAAAGGTCCGGGCGACCGACTTCGCCGATGAAGAGCGTGTCGCCGGTCAGGACGGCCCAGGGTTGGGGCGACCGGTCGAGGTCGGTCACCAGTACGGAAATGCTGTCAATGCTGTGTCCGGGCGTTTCGAGAATGCGCAGCACCGTGCGTCCCAGGCGGAGCTCATCGCCGTCCCGCACCGGCACATGCGGGAACCGCGCGCCCGCCTGCGCGCCAAGATAGATCTTCGCGCCTGTGCGCCCAGCCAGTTCCTGATGCCCAGAAACGAAGTCGGCGTGCATGTGCGTCTCGATGATGTGTGCGATCTTCAGGTCGTGCTTCTGGGCCTCCTCGAGATAAATCTCCACATCACGCTGCGGGTCGACGACCGCAGCGACCCCAGCCGAGCCCAGCATATAGGACGCATGGGCGAGACAGGCGAGATAAAACTGCTGGAAATACATCTCCACACCTCTGTCGTGCTGAATGCTGGTTGGGCGTTTGATTAGGGTATGATGGATTGCTGGCCGCTGTCATATAACAATTTGCCGTCTGTGAGACGTACTGTCCGGTGCAGCCGATGGGGCTCGGCTTTGCCCGGGCCGAGAATGTGGATGACCTCAAGACCACGGCAGGCTGTAAGGTAGTCGGAAACCAGCGAGCGGTGGCACCGCCACCAAAGCACTTCGGCGCACATGTACGCCACGCGCTTTGTCGCCGCAAGCGCCAGCAAGCGATCGATCCCTGCGCGGAACTCCGCCGTTGCCATGTAGTCGGCATAGTTGCGGAACCCCGCGCTGCGCAGCGCCGTGTGCGGTGAGTTCGCGTCGCGCTTCTTCCGAAAACCACCCAGCTCTTTGCCGAGCCACTGATACTCAATGCCGACCGCGGTTAGGGCTTTCTCTAGGTTTTCCTTATTGAATTGCGGGTGCCGCGCCGAAGCCGGGAACGAGCGGATGTCCGCCAGGAGTTCGATAGAGAATTCCTTCACGAGCGCCACCAATTCTTCCAGCGCGCGCGTCGAATGGCCAATAGAGTAAATCAGCGCCATGCGAGCAGTTTACCGCAAGCTCCGCGCTGAGGCTTGGAAGACACGCTGCACGGGCGAGTAATGGAGGAGCCCCGCCCTCCACATCGGAATCCTTGTCTTGACTTCTGCTCAGAGAAGATGCACAATTGAGGCGAAAGTGAGCAGATATGAGTAGCTCCCGAATTCAGCCAAGCCTGACTAAATCAGAGTCGGATCTTGTTGACCAGGTAGCCGAGCTTACGCATGCCAAGCGGACCGAGGTCATCAAGAATGCGCTGGCGGTCTATCACTGGTTCGTGCGCCAGGCCCTCACTGGCGCGCGCGTCATCGCCCGCAAGCCGACAGGTGAGGAGGTGTCTCTGGAAACGCCGGAACTCACCTCGCTGGAAGGCCGGGGCAACAAGCTATCGCCTGAGGAACTCGGCCTGCTCGCCAGGAAACTCGCTACCACTAAAGACGCGTACGAAGCCGCTCGGTTGCGTGAGCGCATTACGCGAGGGTTCTATGGGATCTAGGTTTCAGGGGCCGCAGGGATGCAGTACAACCACCTTCGCGACGCGATCATTTCGCGTCTAATCTTACGATTTCGAAGGGTTGGTAATGCCCAAAATCCGTCGCGAGAATATCCCGCCCGCCCTTTTCCAGCACCTGCTCGACCGCATTCAATCCCGCAAGATCTCGGCTGATCAACTGGTTCTGCTTGCCGGCTGGCTCGACACGGAGCCCGATGTCCCCGAAGGCGAATGGTACAAGCGCTTCCCCGGCATGACCGTCTGCGGTGAAGGAGAGCTGATCAAAACCTTCCTCCTCCCCGCCCAGCACGCAAAAGGCAAGCGCGTTCCGTAGGGGAGGGCCCGCCCCTCGCTGTAGCGGTGGCGCCCGCGCCGCCGCGCGGGTTGCGTGGGCAGGCTCTCTGTGTCCGCGACTTTTTGTTGGGAATAATGGAAAATGACGCGGAGTCAGAGAATGACTCTGCGACTACGCTGTCTCGGACAATCAAAAGGAGGCTGATCATGCCAATTGCCGGGCGAGTCTACCGTCGTCAAATCCGGAGCCTCACGCGCCTCATCTTCATCCTGGCCGCCGCGACGCTTTCGGCATTTGGCCAACAGCAGGAGCGGGCGATCGTATCGCCCGAAGTCCACCCCGATCGGCGGGTAACCTTTCGGATCGCAGGTCCGAACCTCAAGGCGGTTTCGCTGCGACTCGAAGGCTCACCGCAACCGCTCCCCCTGCAGAAGGACGAACAGGGCGTTTGGAGCGTCACCGCCGGCCCGCTCGAACCGGACTATTACGAGTACTGGTTTGAGGCGGATGGCGTGACCCTGCTCGATTCCTTGAATCCCTTGATGAAGCCCAATTTCCTTCACCCGCACAACATGGTCCATGTGCCCGGCCCGGCGTCGCTCCCCTGGCAGGTGAGCGACGTTCCCCACGGCGTGCTTCACCACCACTTTTATCACTCGCGCATCGTGGGTGACTTTCGAGACTATTACGTCTACACGCCGCCCGGCTACAACCCGCGAGCCAAGGCGCGTTATCCGGTCCTCTACCTCTTGCACGGATACAGCGACAACAACGACATCTGGACCCTCGTCGGCAACGCCAACGTCACGCTCGACAATCTTATTGCGGAGGGCAAGGCGAAGCCGATGATCATCGTGATGCCTCTCGGCTATGGTGCGCCCGAAATCCTCCAGCGCACGCCGGTGTTTGCCGCGGCGTTTCGCGACGAGAAGCTCCGCCAGCGCAATGTCGACCGCTTCCGGGACACCTTGCTGGGAGAGGTCATTCCGGCGGTCGAATCCGATTACCTGGTTTCCAAGGGCCGGAGTTCGCGCGCCGTCGCGGGCCTGTCTATGGGCGGCGCCGAAACGCTCTTGGTCGGCCTCAACAACCTGGATCGGTTCGCCTGGATCGGGGCGTTCAGCTCGGGGGGACTCGGGGAGGATTTTGAGAAACAATTCCCCGGGCTCGATGCCAAAGCCAATTCGCAACTGCGCCTGCTCTGGGTCTCGTGTGGCAGGGACGATCGCCTCCTCGACATGAACCACAAATTGCGCGATTGGCTCGAGGCGAAGCAGATTCGTCTCAAATGGGTGGAAACGGCCGGCGCCCACTCCTGGCAGGTTTGGCGGCGCGGCATCGCAGACTTCGCCCCGCTGCTCTTTCAGGAACCGGCGCGTTGAACGGGGGACTGCAGCGGTGGCGTCTCCGATAGCCGGTCCGATGTGGATGGGAGGATCGGCGTCGAGAAATCGTACGCCCTCGCCCAATTGGCAGCGCAGACGCGTCTTCAATGTCCGCGGCTCTTTGTCTTCGTGCTATCAGGCTGGTTGAAAACATGCTCGTTCGGGGGGAAAGTCCCGTGTAGCACTAAAGTGCCATAGCAGGATCCTTGACGGGGTACTGGGAGTCGGGTAGACTGATTTAGGTAAGGGCTTCGTTCACAACTCAAATTGGATAGAACCTCTCAAGGAGAGACGCGTCATGTCTAGCAAGACTGTGGCTCTGCAAGTTGCTTTGTGTGTCTTTGCAGGCGCGCTGCTGGCGAAGGCTCAGAGTCAGGGACTCGAGAAAGCGGGTGTGATCGTGCCTGACACAACGGTCGAGCACCCGGAAGATATCGGGAAAAGGTCACACACGAATCATCTGATCCTTTATCGCCCCGCCTTAGGGGGAAGCTCACCATCGGGCGAGACACCCCTCTCACTCGCCTGCGTTTACAATACGTGGGCGTCTACTCTATTCTCCTCCGGCTGCCCGTATAACTCCTCGAGCGCCCCCAACCCCAGCGGCGGAGCTGGAATCATCGCTATCGTGGACGCTTACGACTACCCGACTGCCGCCCAGGATTTCGTCACCTTTTCAAACCAGTTCAACCTTCCCTCGGGGAACAATTGCAACGGCCCTTGTTTCACGAAGGTGATGCCCTTTGGGAAGCCGAAAGGGAACTGCGGCTGGGCGCAGGAAGCGGCGCTGGATATTGATTGGGCGCACGCCATGGCCCCCTATGCCCAGATTTATCTCGTGGAGGCACTCTCGAACAGCAATACCGACCTGTATAACGCCGTAAAGTACGCGGCAAACATTGTCGGCGTTAAACAAATCTCGATGAGCTGGGGCGGGAGCGAATACTCCGGCGAGACCAGTGCCGATGGCAGCGTTTTCAACTCGACCAACGTCGTGTACTTCGCGGCCAGCGGGGATTCGGGAGGCAAGACGATCTATCCTTGCACCTCTCCCAACGTGGTCTGTGTCGGCGGCACGTCGGTCAATCGCAACAGCCAGCGCCTCTTCACCAACGAGACCACCTGGAGCGGCAGCGGTGGCGGGCCAAGCAAATACGAAACCGAGCCTCCGTATCAGGCGCTAAACATCACACCTCAGAATTCACCCAACATCAATCTGAACGGCATGCGCGGCGCCCCGGATTTTTCCTTCGACGCCAATCCCAGCACGGGCGTCTCCGTGTACGACAGCACGCGTTGCCAAGGGCTGTCCGGATGGCTGGTGTTTGGCGGGACCAGCGTCTCCTCACCTTCGCTCGCGGGTATCGTAAATTGGGCAGGGAGCAATTACACCAGCACCAGCACAGAGCTCAGTACCATCTACAGTTGCTACGCCACCGGCTCTTCTTGCTACCCGCTGAATTTTCGCGATATCACTTCCGGGAGCAAAGCGGGCACCTTCAGTCCACAGGTGGGCTGGGATTTTATTACGGGCGTGGGCAGCAACCTGGGGAGCGTCGACAAGTAGTTATTTCACCTGACCTAAGCGACACATGGACCGCGCATTCTGCGCTGTGTGCGGGCGATGGGCACCGCAAGCTGTGCCAATCCGTGCACATCGTAAGGGTGTCATTCTGAGGAGTCCCGATGCACTTGATCGGGACGACGAAGAATCCGCAGTATTGACGACATTGAATTACAGACTCTTCGCTTCGCTCAGAGTGACGGGTAGGGGGTAGCGCAGAGCTGGTGTTCAACTCTGCGGCCCGTGAACGTGGGCAATCACAAGCCGCAGACTTACAGAACAAGTCTGCGCTACCCGCTACTCTGAGCGCAAACTGCAGACTCTTCGCTTCGCTCCGAGTGACAGCCAGCGAAGGGCTCAGGATGACAGGGCGCGGACGTTCCCTAGTCCCTAGCGCCTAGCCCCTGGCACCCACCTTTTCCAACTCCGCTCCGGTCGTGGCAGCCACGTCCTCGTGCAGCGAATTGCCGTGCGCGTCCATGGTGACGATAGCGGGGAAGTCCTTGGCCTCGAAGACCCACATCGCTTCCGGGACGCCGAGTTCTTCGAGCAGATAGACGCCGTGGACTTTGGGCAGGCAACGCGCATAGAACTGCGCCGCGCCGCCGATAGCGTGGAGATACACGGCGCCGAACTCCTTTAGCGCGGCGAGGGTTTTCGTCCCCATGCCGCCCTTGCCCATCACGGCGCGGATGCCGAAGCGCTTGATGATGTCAGCCTCGTACGGTTCTTCGCGGCTGCTGGTCGTGGGCCCAGCGGCGTTGGTGCGCCAGCGGTCACCCTCTTTGAGCATCACGGGGCCGCAATGATAGAGGATGGCGCCGCGGAGGTCGCAGGGCGATTCGTGATGCATCAGATAGCTGTGCGCGCCGTCGCGGCCGGTGATCATGGGGCCGTTGATGAGCACCACATCGCCGACCTTGAGCGCGCGAACTTTCTCTTCTGATAGCGGCGGCTCCAGTCGAACCTCCCTTCCTGACACCTGGAACCCAACACCCGGCAGCAACTTTTCTACTGGCCGCTCAGGATCGCGATAGAGCCACTTCTTGATGGCGCCCGATTCGGCGTCGAGCAGCACGCCCAACCGCCGAAACGCCCAGCAATCATAAGCAACCGAGACGAAGAACGAGGCGGGCAGCCGGTTCGCAGCGGTAATCTTGCAGCCAATCAACGAAACCTTACCGCCGAAACCCATCGTGCCGACGCCGAGCTTGTTAGCCTCGTCCATGATTTGCTTTTCGAGCTGGGCCAGCGTGGGGTCAGGATTCGTGTCGTCGAGCGTGCGAAAGAGTTGCAGCTTGGCCAGATGATAGCCCGCCGCTCGGTCGCTGCCGACGCAGACGCCGATGGCGCCGGGCGCGCAGCCGTGGCCCTGCGCCTTCCACACCGCGTGCAGGATGCACTTGCGCACGCCTTCCAGGTTGCGGTCAGCGCGGCCCAGATGGTCGAGCTCGCAAGGGACGGAATACTGCGTGTTCATGTTTTCGCAGCCGCCGCCTTTCAGGATCAGCCGCACTTCGATGTCCGGCTCTTCCCACTGCTCGAAGTGCAGGATAGGCGTGCCCGGCCCGAGATTGTTGCCGCTGTTTTTGCCGGTCACGGAATCCACGGAATTCGGCCGCAGCTTGCCGCGCTTGGTCGCCTCGGCAATGGCGTCGAGAATCTGTTTCTTCATCGCCAGTTGGTTCGTGGCGGCGGGCGTCTTGATTTCAAACGTCAGCATGCCGGTGTCCTGGCAGATGGGCCCCTCGTTGTCGCAGGCCATGTCGATGTTCTGGCCGATGATGGCGAGCGCCTGGCCGGCCTGCGTCGCGGGCTTCTCGGTCTCGAGCGCCCAGGACATCGCCTGGCGCACGTCGGGCGGCAGGTTCGTGGATGTCTGGATGATGAGTTCGAGCATCGATTCACGAAAGAATTGCATAGTTGCCTCCGGGCCTGAGAATCGGGCGGGTGGTGGTCGGGCAGCGTGCGTCAGACCCCGTTTGGATTATAGCGCCGGAGAATGGTGAATGGTGAATTGGGAATGATGAATGGTGAGTCTTTGTAGCGCCCCGATCCATCGGGGCAGCTTTTCAAGATTTCGGGAACATATTGAAAAGCCGCAACATTGAAGAGCGAATGTTGCGCTACCCTGCTTCACAAGAAAAAGAGAATCTACCGGCTACCTGCTACAATTCTCTTGGACCGCCCACAATTGCTAGACCGCAAGGGGGGCTGCCTATGAACAGAGTCTTGCGTGGCGTCGGATTGATCGCTTGTTTCTTTGCCTGGCTGGGACCAGGATGCGTTCTTGGGGCACAGGCAATACGCTCAGCCGAGAGTCCAAAGATCATCGCTGTCCTTCCCGCAAACTTCAAAGGGTGGGCCTGTATTGACTTCGGCGTGGCTGGATCCCCGCGGTTACCTCGCGTAGGAGATGCTTTGATTGTGAGGCCTCGGCAGGGAGCGGTTCTCAAAACTTCCGATAAGCCAGGCGAGTTTCCCCGTATCTATGAAGCTTGGTTCGAGATAGATGGTCAACGGTGCCCCCTCCCAAATGACTTCAAGAACCAAAGGGAAATGCGAATCGTCTACAGCAAACAGACCGTTCAACGCTACTGCGTATTCTACGGTACTGAGAATGACGCGGACGCCGCTGCAGAACCGCCGGGCTTTGAACCGTCGTCGCACGAGAATCAGGGTGTTTCCGTTGAAGAACGCCGGGCGCTTGTAAGCCTTTATGAGGCCACAGGCGGAGACCATTGGACTCGTCACGTGGGCTGGTTGGGGCCTCCGGGAACGGAGTGCAAATGGCACGGTGTTCGCTGCTGGTCTGAGCCTAGTGAGCCGGCGTCCGTCACAGGTCTCGCTCTCTCCCAAAACAACCTCGTAGGCCCTATTCCGCACGCACTTGGGCACCTCTCTCACCTGGACGAACTGATGATTTATGGTAATCACCTTTCCGGGTTGCTTCCTCAAAAGCTGATTAACCGCTGGCTTTCGGGTTCGCTGCAGATTTCAGCAGAAGCTCCCCTCCTCACAGACGTGTCCAGGATCGAGTTCGAGCTGGATCCATCGGCGCTCCTTTGTGGACTAAGCAGAATAAGGCTCAGTTCCAATGGTCACGCAGTCCTGTTCACGAAACGCTGCCGTAACGCAACACCAAAGGATCGGACAACATTCTGCGAAATCAAGGAGGGGGAGGTGCCATGGGGACAGTTCGCAGCACTCGCTTGGCTGCTTGAGAAGAATGGTTTCTATGATCTCCAGGCCAGCTACAGCCGGGATGTGTCAGACTCAACTTTTGAAACAACTCGGGTCATCAGAAACGGCAAGCATTTTAAGGTGGAGAACTATGCCCATGCAGGGCCCTTTGAGCTGTGGATCGTTCAGACCGGCATCCAAGGCGTCGCGTCATGGGTTGAATGGAAGAAAATCACAACACAACCCGAGTGCCCTAAATGGGACGAGCCCCTGGGATCGCAACAACAATGAAGGGAGCTGTTGCGAGATTTCCGACAACACACCACCTGGCACGCATGAGGATGCGGAAGCGAGTAGCCACGGCACCGCTTTTGTGCCGTGGGCTTTTGCCGGGCCGCGACCTTACGAACCCACGGCATGAAAAGCATGCCGTGGCTACCCTTACACAAACAGGCGCCGCTGCGGGCCCCGCAATCCGAGCTCGTGGATCAGGTTCTTCTTGAGAATCCCGAAGGCTTCGTGGGGCGTGTCCGCGAAGCGGACGAGCTTCAGGTCTTCTTCGGTGATGGTGCCGGTGTCGAGCATGCCTCGGAAATTGATGATGCTCCGCCAGTATTTCGAGCCGTAGAGCAGGATAGTCGCGCGGTGGCCGAGCTTGCGGGTCTGCGTGAGGGTGAGGAATTCCCACATCTCGTCCATGGTGCCGAAGCCGCCGGGGAAGACGATGAGCGCCTTGCAGGGCTGCGCAAACCAGAGCTTGCGCATGAAGAAGTAGCGGAACAGCAGGCTCAGCTCCGGCGTGATGTAGGGGTTGGGTCGCTGCTCCGAGGGGAGCTTGATGTTGAAGCCGATGGAGATTCCGCCCGCCTCGAAGGCGCCGCGGTTGGCGGCTTCCATGATGCCCGGCCCGCCGCCGGAGCAGACCACCAGAAAGTGGGTCCCGTTCTTGAGCGATTGCGACCACTCGGTGACCAGTCGCGCCAACTCGCGGGCTTCTTCGTAATAGCGTGACATCTGCAGGGCTGTGCGCGCGGCCTTGAGTTCTGCGGCGCTGGCGGCGAGCTTGCCATCGTCGCTCCGGTGCTCCAGTTCATGCAGCCGCGTTTGTGCCTCCTCGCGAGGAAGGATGCGCGCTGAGCCGAAAAAAACGACCGTGTTCTGCACCCCGGCGCGGCGCAGACGCGACTGCGGCAGGAGGTATTCGGAAAGAATGCGCAGTGTCCGCGCGTCGCCGCTTTCCAGGAAGCGCTCGGTCCGGTAGGCGAGCTGTGGCTGGTGGTTCTGCCCGCGCGCCTTGTTTTGTGGTTTGTCCATCTGTTCCTCGGTTAGCAATTCCCTTATACAGAATAACAGAGGGTCGGGGATTGCGGAAGGAAACCGGCTGTAGGGTAATGTGTCAATTTGATGTAGAGGTGGCTTTAGGCCGTCCCGATAGACTTCATCGGGACGAGGTAAACTCGCCGCTACAACATCAATCTGACCCACTACCGGCTGTAGGGCATTCAAGGCTTGAATTTGCCGGTGGGGAGTCTAGAATCAGGCGACATGATTACCACGAAGCGTCTTCTTTGGATCGGTCTGAGCCTTGTGGCACTCGTAGTCCTGTGGATTGTTGTCGGCAATTTCGCAGCCGGTTGGAGGGAGGCGGCCGTCGCCCGGAGATGGGCTGAGGTTTCCGGTCGTCGGGGCTCGCTCGCCGAGGCGTACCACGCGTCGCCCATGAATCAATCTGCGGAGGTGCTCGAGGACTTGGCTGCCAAGCTGGGAATCGAGGTCGGGCCCCTGGATGCCCCCAATCGGCCCAAGCCGGCCGAGGCGGAGCAGGCCCAACTGCGCGAGATGCACACGGAGCTCAACCGGTTCGTTCGAGCGCAGCTTGAGCGACCAACTTTGCAGCTCGATCCCCCACCGGCCAAAGTCAGCGAGTATCTTGCCGCACATGAATCCGGACTGGCTGCCATGCGTGCGCAGGTTCTCGGCCACGAACCGCCCCGCTGGGAAATGGACCTCAGCAGGACGGTCAATGCCCCTATTCCCAACGTCAACGGCGAGCTGGGGCTGCACCACATCCTTGCTTGTGACACTCTGAACAAAGCGCGACAGGGAAGCTACGCCGAGGCGCTGGAAGATCTGGAGGCTTCCTGGCGAATCGGCAGCTCGGTTCGGGAACGACCGGAACCGCTCTCGCAACTCATGGCGCTTCAGACCGCCACTCTTCAGGCGGGATTGCTGCGGAGGATGCGGGCGGCTCCCCCCATGTGGCAGCAGCGCCTTCGCGAGCATAATTATCGGAAGTCGTTTCTGGTTTCATTTGAGGCCGACGCCTGGGTGATTTCGGAGTACGCCAGGCAAGAGGGTCGCCCGCCGTTTGGAGGCGTGGTGGGGGGGATCCCTCGCGTGCTCTTCAAGCCGTATTTCCGGCTCGCGTGTTCCAACTATTCGGACCGGATGAGCAGGGCAGCGGCGGAACTGAGCCAGAGGGACGTTTGCCCGTTTGACAGTGCGGGTTTTGAGCAACGATTCGGCGGGCCGCTCCCGAAGTGGACCCTCCTAAGCCAGCTCGAAATGTGGAGCATCAGCCAGGCCTGGAGTCGCGTGCGTCGGCTGTTGATGGATCTGGAATTGACTGAGAAGATTCTTCGGGTCAGGCAACTGCAGACGGAATCCAAGCAGAAGACCTGGCCGCGCGAGATCCCGGGGATTGAAACGTCCATCTGTTCGGAGGCTCATTGGGTTTATCGCGTCGCGCCGGATGAGATTCGCCGTGACGCTC
>JAIQGH010000040.1 GCA_020072655.1 Terriglobia bacterium
GTCAAGTTCGCGTCGAGAGCGAGTTTTCCCTGGGGATCGACCTCAGCGGAGGCGACGGGCTTATTGTAGACGAATTTGACCCACCGATACTGGCCGTCCCATTGTTCCCGCACACTGCCGCCATCTTCGAACCGGACGATGACATCGACGGGTGCAAGCGCTTCGCCCAGCCGCCGAACAACCACCGTCGAACGATAGCGTTTGTCCGTGCTCTTCTCGAACGCCTCGTGCGCCGCTTCTTCCCGATACGTCACCTTCTTGCCGCCTTCGTCATAGACGCCCACTTTGCCCTCCTCGGGACTCTTGATGATGTTGGTGACGGCATAGTCGGCGATATTCGAACCATAGAAGAATTGCTGGAAAAACCAGTCCATGTTCCGTCCCGAAACGGAATTCACCGTGTCGATGAAATCCTTCAGTGCGGGATGGCGATACCGCCACCGCTGGTGGTAGGTGCGCATCACGCGCGCCATCGTCTCTGTACCCAGGTAATTTTCGAGTGTGCGCAGGGTGACGGCGGCACGCATGTAGGAATTCACGTCGTAGCTGGCGCCGTCCAAATACTGCCAGCCGTTTCTCACCAGATAGTCGCCTTTGGCATGCTCCAGGTAGTCACCCCGCTCGTTGCTGAAGTACGGCTCGTCGACGTAGGAGAAGTAAGCTCCTACCGGGATCTTCCCGACTCCCGCAAAGGGGAAGGAAGGAGTCCGCACCTGCAACCATGGGAAGAGCGGCACGGGGATGCCGAAAACGTGCGTGTAGCTGCAGCGCGACGGGTAGGCTAGCTCCATCACCTTGCCGGTGGAATAGGTGTTGAAGCCCTCGTCCAGGAATGCTTCTTCGAATTCGTTATTCGCCACAAGGCCGTACCAGAATTGATGGCCGAACTCGTGCACCGTGACATCTTCCGGTTCGAAAAACCGGGCTCCAGGCCAGAAATACGTGCCGCCGGTGATGAACGTGGGGTATTCCATGCCCCCCGTGTTCGAATTACGCGCGGGGTCGACAAGCGTCAGCGTGTCGTAAGGGTAAGCTCCATACCAGAGCCCGAAATACTTCAGGCCGTTGAACGCGGCGCGGAAGTAACGGTCAGCTTGGCTGAGATGGTCGGGTTGAAGAAGGAGAATCACCTGCACATCGCGCAACGCCACCTGGTCGGCGGGGAAGCCGAGGATTCGGGACCAAGTCTCGACTTCATTCCCACTCACTTCCTTGCGCCACGCGAAAGTCCGAGTTTGCCGGATGAAGTGCGGGCTGGCCGTCCAGGCGAAATCGTGAACATCCTCCTGATAGAAGTTGTACGTGGTTGTGCCACCGCTGTTGCGCCGTTCGTTGCGGAGAAATCCGGTGGCGCCGACGACATATTGTGAGGGCACGGTTAGATCGACGTCGTAGACGCCGAAATCCGCGTAGAACTCGGTGTTAGCGTGGAACTGATGGCAATTCCAGCCCCGATGCACCCCCTCGGGGCCCCGGTCACCAGGGCCTTCATAGACACCAATTTTCGGAAACCATTGCGCGACCAGGTAGTAGTCGTCCACGTAGCCGGTGCGGGCGAGGGCTCGCGGCAACTTAGATGTGAAATCCACCGCCAATCCGATGCTCCCCTGGGGAGGGATGGGCAGTGGTAGGGCGACGCGCATAACCGTCTGGTCTTGGGTGTTGTCGTCGTCGGGATGAACGAAAGACTTGGAAGGGGTCAGGTCAGGTCCGTTCACGATTTGGATCTTGTTGACGTCCACCCAGCCCCATTTCGCATCCTCCGGACTAGCCTTCCATTCGCGGAGTAATTCGCGTCGGCGGCTGAGCGTGCCCTCGCGGAGGAACGTGCTGTCGATACTTTTGAAAGCATTCAGATAAAGGTGGAAGTACAGATCCGGAATGGCGTCAGGGGTGTGGTTTCTCCATTCCAGCGTGTAATGTCCCTTGACCGTGCGGGTGGCAGGATCGAGCTTGGCTGCCATCTTGTAGCGAACAATAGGACTTTCGATGTGGGACCTGTAAGTCTGGCCGGACACACTTGCCACGGGAAGAGCCGCTGCAAGGATAGCGAAGAGGATGGAGTGCCGGGGAATATGCATGATCTCTCCTGCAAGCTGAGCCGTGACCTCGCCAGCCACTCCGTCAACCTTTCGCGGGCAGCCGGGTCTACGGGATTCTACAACAAGTCCTACAATGTGCATGCGTGAGTTCGCGCGCGCCGCTACGTGGAATCTGGCGGCAATCGGGAGGAAACCTTCGCACACTTGGAAACGTCCGAGTCCGATCCAATCCCGGGCGATCGGTGGCTCGGGAAAACATACCGGATCGTCAGCAAAAGCCCGGCGAGAAGGGAAAGTCCTACGAATTCCAGCGTCAACCCGCGGAGGGTTTTGCTTTGCGGGAGATGCAGCCGGTCTCGGACCTGCAGCCAGATGCAATTCTCATAGACGAACGGGAATACCTGACAATCCCGGATGGCGCGGCTGGCAGCAGCGAGGATGAGCGCGATGGCGAAACTTCCAGCCAGGATTCTGAGGGCCTTGAGCATAGTCATTCGGGCAGCACCCGGATCATCGGGGCCGTTCAAGCATTCTAACCGCGTGGTGCGCGAAGGAAAAGAGCGTTGGTGTGTTGGGCGTCGGTGCCAGGGCAGGGCACCTCCTTGCGGTTGACAAACTTCTGCAGTTCACATGTACTTAGAGGGGCCTGGATTCGCGGCAATCGCGCGCCTTGGATCAGGCCACTCTGGAAATGCCGAGGGTCAGGGCAGTCCGCAAAGGTGCGCGTAACGGGAGGTCTACCTTCCGAGGCGGACGAGCCAGTCCCATTTGGCTGAAACAGCCCCTGAATATCATTGGAAGGAACCAGCGGTCGATGCAGATTAGAGGGTGTATCCCACATCTTCCGGGGGCGAAGTGAGGTACTACCCAGTTCTCGAATACGAATGGCGCGGGTCGCCCGCGGTGCTTGGGTGGCGCCGCGATCTGGATCGGTGGCTTGCGAAAAGCCTCTACCTTTGCCTGATCATATTTGTCCTTGCGGCTCCTCATTCCATTGCGGTCACCCAAGTTGCCTACAGCATGGCGTGGCTCTTATGGCTGATGAGGTGGTGGCTGCTCGGAGGTGTCTCCCCCTTCCCCCAGCGGCTAGGGTGGCCGATGTTGGCCTTCTTGGTGCTGAGCACAATCTCGGCAGCCTTTTCCTTTGCGCCTTTGGAAAGCTGGCTCGAGATAAAGAAGGTCGGCTTGCTCTTTGTCGCCGTGCTCTGGTCCCAAACGATGACATCTGTCCGTCTGGTGAAGTGGATAAGTAGCCTCCTGATTGCGTCCTGTCTAGTGAATGTTGCCTACACGGGCTGGCAATATACGTTTGGAATTGGAGCCCAATTGCGCCAGGTCAGCCCAGAGTCGAAAGCCGCTAGGGCGGGCCTTTTGGAGGACGACTCCATCGCGTTGGTCGGCCGTTATCGAGTGCGGGACCGGGGCCAGCTCTTGTGCGCCCTGGCTGGCCCGGACCTCGGGTCGCCAATCCGGCTGACGGTCCTACGCGGCACCCCGAGAAAGAAGATTCGCCTTGATTTGGACCACGCAGCGGTGGAAGAGCTACGCCAAGGAATCACACGCGACCAGGTCCTGGTCGGTCGCGGCCATCCGCTTCGTGCCCAAGGCTTCTACGACCACTACGTCACCTATGCCGACGTTCTTGTGCAGATCGGTTTGCTGGCCTTCAGCCTGTTTGCCACCTACCCCGGCGAAAAGGGGTGGCGAAAGCTCCTTCTGGGGCTGGCTGTCCTCGGAATGGCGTCTGCTCTCTGGTTAACGCTAACTCGCGCGGCGATGGCGTCATTCCTGATCGGTTGTTTGCTCGTCGCATACCTTACCTATCGCCGCCGGGCGCGGCTGGCGATGGTGGGCTTGGTTGTGATCGCGGTCGTCGTGGGCGGATTTCTTCTGCACAGAAACCGCGGGGTGGGTTGGCTCAGCCTGCAGAGTCCCGAGGCGCAGTATCGCCTGTTGATGTGGAAGGATGGGTTTCGGCTCATTCAGGACTATCCGTGGTTAGGTGTCGGCATGGGTAGTCTGAAAACCCACTGGCGCGACTTGCACATCGAGGCGTATCAGATGTTCCCGCTTAAGAGCCATTTCCATTCCTCACCCATCCAAATCGCCGTAGAGCGCGGTCTCCTGACGCTTGCAGCGTGGCTTTGGCTCCTGGCGGGCTATTTCCGCGTACTGGCCCGGCTAGTGCGATCCACGGTCAAGAATGATTGGTATCTTCGCGGCATCACGGTAGGCTTGGTCAGTTCCGCCTGCGCGTTCCTGCTCGGATCACTTACCGACTACAATTGGGGTGATTCGGAGGTGGTGACGGTCCTCTGGATGTTTCTCGGCTGGGCGCTCGCACTGGATCGGCTGGTTGGCCGAGTCAACGACCAAGCCCAGATTGCTCCTGCTAGGTAACCTCTCTGTTAGGACCCTCACCTGACCACGACGGCAACTCAGGGGCTGGCGTCGAGTGACGATCCGGGAGTGTGTACCCGTGAGTCCTGTAAATGAGCGCTTCGTACTGCGCAGCGATCCGCTCCCAGCCGTAAATGGTTTCTGCGCGCTTCCGGGACCGCACTCCCAATTGCGCTCGCAAGTAAGGGTTCTGTAAGGCCCCACGCATTCGCGTGGTCAGTTCCTCGATTCGCAGTTGGAACGGTATGCCGCAGTCTCCCACCACCTCACGGTTCTCCGGCGTGTTGCAGTAGAGCACGGCATTTTGGGCGACCATAGCCTCAATGAGGCCGGGGTGGGTTCCCCCGATTTCTGATGCGCACACATACAACCCTGCGTTTATCTGCAACTGCCAATACCGGTCCCCGTACACGGGTCCCGTGAAGACCACTCGCGGGTCGGCAATGGATTTGAGATGGCGAACATAGTGTTCGTTGTAAGGATTGCCGCCGACGATGACGAGAGGCCAGTCGGTCGCAACCTTCCCGAAAGCTCGAATAACAACCTCCGGGTTATTCTCGGGCTCCAAGCGGCTGACATAGAGCAGGAACCTCCTGGGCAGGAGGGGGAAACCATCCAGGCCGGCAACACCAGGGGGGACTTCCGCGCCGTAAGCGATCATCTCAGACCGTTTTCGGTACCGCTTCCAGAAGTAGCTCTTGATGGTTTGCGCGTCTGTCACAAGGATCGTTGGGGTAAAGAGGGCGATTAACTCACACGCGAGCAAGTACAGACGGCCCCACCAATTCCACTTCCTTCTTTTTCGGTCAAGTCCATCTACGTTCAGGATCACAGGCTTTCCGAACAGGCGCGGAATCCATGCGAACGGGCTATTGGCCACGTTGCAGAGCAACACGACCTCAACGTCCGTGAAGAGGACGTGAAGGACAGACAACAGGGTATGCGAGAACGTGTCTAGGTACTTCGTAGAGATGGATGGAAGGACCACGCGACGGATGCGCCGATCAAAGGAATCCTCGGGTCGAACAAATAACCGCCGACAATAGACCGTGACCTCATGGCCTCGGTCCGCTAAGCGGCTCGACAGTTTGTCAGCGAGGGTCTCAAACCCCCCATATCGGGCAGGGATACCTCGTGTTCCTATAATAGCTATTTTCACTAGCGCCCTCGTGACTACGCGAGGAGATTTGAAGGGCTCCTCAGGTGCGGGGAATTGTGCTCCTCCGGATGTTCATTGTCAATCGAATAAATACAACTATCGTCAGAGGGTCACACTCGGAGCGACCATTTGTCGCCACCTGGGTTCGAAGCCCCTCGCGATTAGGTGACAAGGCCGCCCGGGCTCACTTTCAAACCCAGTCGGCAACGGTCGTGATCGCTAACGACCTTTCACCTCTGGCGTTGGCGAACAAATCCTTCCCTCTCGTGACCTGTCTCCCAGAGCATCTGAGATTATCGAGGGAATCTCGGCCCCGGTCAACTACCTAAGTGACGTGGGCCGGAGAGCCGCACGATTAGCCTAAGAAATGCTCTCGCACCTTGCAGTGACGGCCCCGGTTCAGATCAGCCCTGTCTGGGTTCGCAGAATTGGCTGGGCAAGTGTTACTCACCCGTTCCGAAAGTCCGACTTGGAGACATGAGCAAACGCACCTGGTGTACCGAGCCGAGGTCACGCTCCGCAAATGCCGTTCGGGGCAAACGATCGTGCCAGGTACAGTGCGTGAAATTCAGCGAGGATCCGTGGGAACCGAATGGCACTCTGACGGGAGACCTTATCGGTCTTACGGGCCGGGCAGGCTTTGACGTCTGATGTAGAATGACGGAGAAGAGGAGGGGCCTGTCCGGCTCCCCCGACAGAATTTGTGTTGAAGAGACCGGGGCTTACCATGAGTTGGATCCGCGCGCTGATAAGGGGACTGCGAGACGCCCGCGAGCGTTTTGGTTACGAATGCACCCCTCTCGTCCTATTTTTCGTAAACGCCCGAAAGGAGAACGAGCTGACCGACGATCAGTACAGGATCGCATCAGTCACCGACGCTGAAGTGGCGGGTGAGAAGCATAAAGCGATCTCTGTCATTCCGGGGACCCGGCTGTCTTTTGGGGTTCGGTTGCCCCCTGGGATGGAGGTCTCTAGTTGGGTGAGCCTCGGTCCGGCGACCCCCTCTTGGAATGGAAAGGGCGTGGAATTCTGCATCGGCGTCGCCCAGGAAGGCAGGCCGGTTATGCTGTCCCGCCGCATGGTGTTTTCCTCGCGAGGAAGCAGGGGCTCGAAATGGCAGCGCATCTCGGCGGATTTGAGCGAGTTCGCAGGTCGCGAGGTTACAGTCATCCTCCAGACGTCAGGAGTTCCCTCCTCCGCAAGTGACCAGGTCGTTTTTTGGGGCAACCCTCGGTTTCTTCGCAAGCGCTCACGCCGCGAAAAGGTCTCCAAAATCGGAGTAAGGTTGAGTGTCGGAGGTGTGCGGGCTCTGCTCACGACCTTCCTCCAGAGCTTTCGCGCAGGTCCAGGCACGAGCAGCTTGGCAGCGACTTATCAGCGTTGGCTCAAGCGGCATGCTCTCACGCCTGGAGACGTCGAGCGCATCCGGGGAGAGATCGAGCGGTTCCGGGGCCGACCACTCATCAGCGTTATCACTCCTGTCTACAACACGGATTCCCGCTGGCTTACGCAGTGCGTCGAGTCGGTTCGGGCGCAGTTGTACCCCCACTGGGAGTTATCCCTGTTTGATGATGGTTCGACCGAGCCGGGCGTGCGGGAGATTCTTCGCAAATATGAGGCCCTGGATTCTCGTATCAAGGTCGGGCACTCTCCCACTAACCTGGGCATTTCGCTAGCTTCCAATGCGGCGTTGGCGAGGGCCACGGGAGAGTATGTCACCATGCTCGACCATGACGACGAGCTCGCTCCGGAAGCCCTCTTCGAGGTCGCCAGATTCCTCCAGGAGCGTCCTGAGGCCGATATCATTTACAGCGACGAGGACAAGTTGGAACTCGATGGATCCCGCAGTGAGCCTTTCTTCAAACCGGACTGGTCACCCGAATATCTTCTCTCCTGTATGTACACGAGCCATTTGGGCGTATACCGGCGGGAGCTCGTCGCCGCCGTCGGCGGGTTTCGACCGGGGTTTGAAGGGTGTCAGGACTATGACCTGATGCTGCGGTTGGCAGAGCGGACCAAGAGCATTTTCCACATCCCCAAGGTTCTCTATCACTGGAGAAAAGTGCCAGGCTCCACGGCCGGCGATGCAGACGCCAAGTCCTATAAAACCGAAGCAGCAAGGAGAGCGCTCGAGGAACACACCCGAAGAAGGGGCCTCCTGGCAGATGTGTTGAACACGGATCGTCCACACACCTTTCGCGTCAAATTCAAGCTGGTGGCAAAACCGCTGGTGAGCATCCTTATTCCCTGCCGAGATGGCATGGAACTCTTGCGGGATTGTTTGAAGAGCATTCAGGAAAAGACGATATATTCCTGCTACGAGATCATTATTATCGACAATGACAGCTCCACGCCGGAGATGAGGAGTTTCCTGGCCAATTTGAAGCACCGGGTGATCTCTTTCCCAGGGCCCTTCAATTTCTCACGGATCAACAACCTGGCGGCACGGGACGCCGGGGGAGATCATCTGATCTTCTTGAATAGTGACACGCGGGTGATCTCTCCGGAGTGGATCTCGGCCCTCTTGGAATTCACCCAGCAGAAGGAGATCGGGATTGCCGGAGCGAAACTCTACTACCCCGATGGACGGATCCAGCACGCCGGGGTGATTCTGGGTCTGCACGGTGTCGCTGGCCATTCGCACAAGAATTTCGGCGGAAGTAGCCGCGGGTATTTCGATGCCCTGTTCTCCGTCCGCAATTGCTCGGCCGTCACCGCTGCCTGTATGATGGTCCGGCGCGAAGTGTTTGACTTGGTCGGCGGCTTCGACGAGGGCCTCGCCGTCTGTTACAATGACGTCGACCTTTGTCTGCGGGTGCGCGAGGCGGGATATCGGGTTGTCTGGACGCCTTATGCGGAACTCTATCATCACGAAATGATCTTTCGAGGCCACACCATCAACCCGAAGGAAGTTGACTATATCAAGGCTCTTTGGGGGGAGGCACTCCTCCGTGATCCGTACTACAATGACAACCTGACGCTTCACGGGGAGGATTTCGGCCTCCGATTCTAACCGTTGGCATTCACTGACTTGACCGGGGGGGTTAATTGGAGAGCGGGATCCTAACTTAGGCGCTGGTATTACGGCTGCGTAAAGTACTTCCACTTCATGAAAAGGGTACGGTCTTTGGAGGAAACGGGTGGCGCGGCGCCCCGTGCTTTGGAGCACACCCCCGGAGGGTCATCCCGCAGAGAGCTGACCCGAGGCCCGTCGACTCCCCGAAGGTAAAAGATGCGCCAACTTATTGCTGAAATCCGCCGGAATCGTGAACTGATCTGGGCTCTGGCGCTTAAAGAGCTTCACGTGCGGTATAAGCGCTCGGCACTGGGCTTCCTCTGGGCGTTATTGAATCCCCTGTTGATGATGAGTATTCTAGCTGTAGTTTTTTCCACTGTTATGCGGATTGGCATAAAACAGTATGCTGTTTTTTTGCTTAGTACGCTAGTACCCTGGACTTTCTTCTCCCAGGCGCTATCCTACGCGGTCGACTCGATTGTGGGGAATGCTGACCTCTTAAAGAAGATCTATATCGGCAAATCAGTCTTTCCCCTAGCTGCGATCCTTTCCAACATCATCAATTTCCTTTTGTCGATGATCCCGCTCGTCCTGGTCCTCCTCGTACTGCGTTTTCCTTTTCACTGGACTTGGATCTATCTCCCTGTGCCGCTGCTCGGACTGATCTTTTTTACAGCGGGGTGCGGATTTTTCTGCGCCGCCGCCAACGTGTACTTTCGCGACGTCTCCCACATCATTCAGATTTTGCTGAGCGCATGGTTCTATTTTACTCCGGTGATTTATCCGCTGGACTTCGTCCCTTCCCGCTACCATGCACTTTTCCGCCTGAACCCGATGCTGTATATTCTGAACGGATTCCGGATGGCGATTTACTTCGGGCAATTGCCCTCGCTGCCGTCGGCGGCGATGTCGGTGGGGTGCGGAGTGGGCGCGCTATGGGCCGGGTACTACGTTTTCCGCCGCAACGAGGACACTTTCGTCTATTACGTCTAGGAGCATGCCTGGGGTGAACTCCACACGGATCCGGTTTGAGAATGTAGTCCAGCGATTTAGGCTCATACGGGAGCGCCCGGACACTCTCCGCGAAGCCTTCACGCGGGTTTTTCGCAATCGCTCGCAGGTTTGCGATTTCGAGGCTCTAAAAGGGGTTACCTTCACCATTTCCAACGGCGAGGCGGTGGGTATCGTCGGGCGCAACGGTTCGGGCAAGAGCACGACTCTTAAGATCATTGCCGGGGTTTACCGGCCCAGTTCGGGCGTCGTGGAGGTCTCGGGGAAAGTCGCGGCATTGATCGAGCTCGGCGCCGGCTTCCACGGAGACCTGACGGGGCGCGAGAACATTGTCCTGAACGGCCTGCTGCTGGGTTTGTCGCGCCAGGAAATTCGCGCCCGGGAGGAGAAAATCATCGAATTTGCGGAACTCGGCGATTTCATTGACTCGCCGGTCAAGCAGTATTCCACCGGGATGTACATGCGTTTGGGATTCGCCGTCGCGACTGAGATCGATCCTGAAATACTCCTCATTGATGAGATCCTAGCCGTGGGAGACTTAGCGTTTCAGCAAAAGTGCATGGCGCGGATTGAAGACTTTATACGGCGGGGGAAGACCGTCATCATGGTTTCACATGCTTTGCCTCGGATCCAGCAATTGTGTCCCCGCTCTCTTTTGCTTCACGAAGGCATGTTGATTGCCGACGCGGCAACGGCCGAGGTCGTAACCCGATACGAGGAACTGTTATGTTAGAATCATGGACGGTTGAACTGGGGCCCGGGCCGATCGAGGTCCTGAATTCGGACGGACCTCGCTGATGATCCTAGGACGAGGCACCGTCAGGACAGCCTTTCGGACACAGGATTCGAGGAAGATTGGATGAATAGATCCCGGAAGGGGTTCACCGGCGTGGTTTTCTGGATTTCCCAGTTCGAGAAAGGCAACGTTGGCTAGCCTATTGGTGGAGGAACTGTAGCGGCGAAAAACCGACGTGGAACTCCTGGATGGAGGCGGCACTCGTCTCACACTTTCAAAGGGGCTTAGGTTCAGCAATGAGGATCGCAACCAAAACATCCGCCGCATCAGTTTCGCTTGCAGGCTGCTCGCCGAGCACGGATTCGGCGCCATCGCCGCAGCGATTTCTCCTTAGCGTGAAGTTCGCAATGAGGTACGAGCCTCGATCCCGAATTTTGTCGAGGTCTACGTGAAAGCGCCAGTGGAAGTATGCATCACGCGCGACCCCGAGGGCATGTACAGGAAGGCAATGGCTGGTGAGATCATGCAAATTACTGGTTTGGATGATCCCTACGAACCCGCAGGACGCTGCCGGGGTGGTCGTCGACACGGAGAGATCGCAAACCGCCGTGGGACCGTGCACCGCGCATCCCCACCAAACTCGAGCCGCTCGAGGTGATCCCGCCGGAAACGAGAAATGCCCTTTGCCGAACGAGCAGGGAACGCCCCAACACGGAAATGCGAAAAGCTTTCACCGCTAGGCGCGATCTTAAGGCCCCCCCGAGCTACGAGGTGCGGCAAACCCCAAAGGAGATTCCGGCAGGTTCGGCGTCCTGGATCTGACATATCTTACAACTGACGCTTCGGGAGACGGATTGTGCAATTCCCAGTTTTCTGTTCGGTACCCCAACGGCTCACTTCAGGGTCGGCTTGGCACGAGCACATTCCGTTCGCCATGTACCTCGTCGACATCCTTAGGCCGGATGTCATCATGGAACTCGGTACATATAGAGGGGATTCTTACTGCGCATTCTGTCAGGCTGTTCGTGAATTGAAGCTGAGTACACGCACCTATGCCGTCGACACCTGGGAAGGTGACCCGCAAACGGGTTTCTATGGTCCGGACCTGCTCGCTGATCTTAAGGCCTACCATGACCCTCTCTATGGGAGTTTTTCAACTCTCATCCAAAGCAGTTTTGACGAGGCGATTCGCTATTTTCCGGACGGCACAGTCACGTTGCTGCACATCGACGGATACCATACTTACGAAACGGTGGAGCGCGAAGTAAGAAGTTGGCTGCCGAAGATGGGTCCGCGAGGCGTGATCCTACTGCACGACATAAATGTCCGCGAGAGGGAATTCGGTGTCTGGCGGCTCTGGAAGGAACTGACGAAAAGGCACCCGCACTTTGAGTTCACCCATGGCCATGGTCTCGGGGTGTTGGGCGTGGGGGAGAGTTTCCCTCAAGGCTTGCAGGAACTGTTTGACGCATCAGACGAGAAAATCGCGGAAATCCGCGAAGTCTTCTTCCGCCTGGGCCGCCGAGTCGCCGAGGAGGCAAGGGCCAGGAGCCTCAGCCAAGTGGTCGAAGAGCGCACACAAAAGGTCAAAGCACTGGATGACGAACTCGGCTTGAAGCGGATGGAGTTGAGTCAACTGCAAGCCCAGTATGATGCGGAAGTCGCCGGTCTGAAGGCCGAAATCGAAAGGTTAGCCGCGGAGCATCACCAAACTGCGAGTGCACTCGCACAGCTGAGGGCTGAAAAGGAAAGATTAGCTGCGGAGCATCGCCAATCCGCGGGCACACTCGCACGACGGACCGAGGAACTAGCCCAGTTGAAAGCTGAAAAAGAAAGATTAGCTGCAGACCAAAAGCAGGACGTTCAGGAACTCCAAAAAAAAGATGCAGTTTTAAACCAAATTTACGGTTCCCATGGATGGAAAGCTCTGTCTGTCTATTATGGGCTACGCGAAAAGCTCCTTCCTCAAGGTAGCCGTCGGAGAAAGGTAGCGAAATTCTTTTGGACAATTCCGCACGGCAGGTTTTTCCGATTGAGTGAGGGCATCCTTTTGCTCCGAGATATGAGATTAATAGCCGCATCTGGGCTGTTCGATGGCAACTGGTATCTGCAGCAGAATCCCGATGTTGCGAAAGCTAGTGTGAATCCGTTGAGACACTACTTGCGGGGCGGCGCCCGTGAAGGGCGTGACCCGAATCCGCTTTTCGATACCTCTTGGTACCTGCAGCAGAATCCCGACGTAGCGAAGGCCGGCGTGAATCCACTGGCACACTATCTGCGGCACGGTGCCCGTGAAGGGCGCGATCCGAATCCGCTTTTTGATGCCACTTCGTACTTGCGGCAGAACCCCGACGTTGCGATGGCTGGCGTGAATCCGCTGGCGCACTACCTGCGGGGCGGTGCCTCCGTAGGGCGCGTCGAGAACGCCGTTAGCGTCCTCAGAGATCTGGTTGAAACACCCAAAACGAGCAAGAACCCAATCGAAGTGCAAGGGATACAGGTGATCGACCCGCACCCCATCACGTGTTCGGTCTCTCCGGTACAATCGCGGCGAGGCGCCGGGGGTCGCCGCCTAATTTGCGTCAGTCATGTACTCCCCTATCCCTCGCGAGCCGGAAACGAATATCGAATTCAACGTATGCTCGCTTGGCTTGTCGGGCAAGGTTTCGAAATCTTTCCTGTCATTTGCCCTCTGCCTGGTTCGATAATTCCGACTGACCAGTTCATGGATGCCTGTTCAGTGTATCCGAACCTCATTTTGTGCCATCGCGATGGCACACTTTTCCATCATTTGGCGGGTGGGGACGCCCTTTTGGATGATCTGGCAGGTGTCAAACCGCGCGCATTTGGGAAGCTACTTCGGGAGGAGGAGCATGGTCCACCGGCTGCCCAGAAGTTGCTTCCGATTGTGCGTACTTTCTGTCCCGACATGCTGGTCGAGGTGCTATTGCATCTTGATATGGTGCTGAGGCCCGAGGTTTTTTGGGTGAACTACGTGTTCATGACGCGTTTCCTGCCGTTGATTCACCCGCAGGCGGTAAATGTAGTGGACACAATCGATGTGTTCTCAACCAAATGCGACAAGGTCGTCCAATTCGGCATCGAGGACAGCCTTGCCCTAACGGCAGAACAGGAGGCGGGGTTGCTGGCCCAGGCTGATTTGGTGATCGCCATTCAGCCCGACGAGGCAGAAGAACTTCGCCGGATAGTGCCGCACAAGCCGATCGTCACTGCGGGGGTTGATTTCAACCCAATCGATCCCATGCCGGGTCCCGCCCGCGACCCCGTGATTCTTTTTGTCGGCTCGGACAATCACCTAAACGTAAGAGGGTTACAGGACTTCCTGCGGTTTGCATGGCCGCTGATACGCCGCCAAGTGCCTCAGGCCGAGCTACGAGTAGCCGGCGCTGTTGGCACTCGCGTGGACGTTGACGATCCTGCCGTCAAAATCATGGGTCGGATCGAGAACTTGGCCGCTGCTTACGCCGAAGCACGTGTCGTCATCAATCCGTCGGTCGCTGGTACGGGCCTTAAGATCAAGACGATCGAGGCACTCTGCCATCTGCGCCCGCTCGTCACTTGGCCGTCAGGGCTAGAGGGTCTAGGAACTGACGTAAGCATGTTTTGTCACGTCGCTAGAGATTGGTACGGCTTTGCTCGCCATGTAATCCGGCTCTGTGCCGAGGAAGGCGCACCTGACGCGTTGATCAGCAAGCGTGATGAGATCCGCCAGAGTTTTTCGGCAGACACGGTCTACAAAGCGCTCGGAACGGCTCTCGTCACGGCATGTGCAAAGTCGGAGTAACCACTAGGTGCATCTGTCTTCGCGGCAAGGGGGAATTGTCCAGTGGCAGCTTGGCATGCAACTAGTTGAGGCTGGAGATCCGGCATGGAGAACGATTTTCCGAGTGCCGATGGGGAGGGAAAGGTGCTAACGGACGTTGGAGTCCGGAAGCTTGTGACCGGCGACCTCGGCTATGACCTGTTTATTGACTTATCGACGTCAAACCTCGGCCCTGAGGGGCTTCAGCAATACCTTGAGGGCCTGACACTCGATGCCGGTCTAGCGAGTGCGCCGGCCTCCACGGTGCTAGTGCTGCCCGAGGAGTGGGGGGTGCCACCCAAAACGAGCAACTTGAGGATAGTGCGCGCAGGGACATCGGGGCAATCAGACGAGCTCTATCGCGCAATCCGCAGGGCTGCTTGCTTCGATCGGCACCTTGTCGTAGTTCTAGACGCACTACTGCCGGTCAACGAGGTGCTGGGGCGTCTCAACGAAGAATTCGACCAGGACCCGTTATTCGGCATGGTACAGCCGCGGTTCGCTGACGCTTCGGATGATCACGTGTGGCCGCTGCCAGATCATGCCGAGGTCGATGCGCGAGATGGGAAGTTAAGTCGGGCTGGCCTATCAATCCTTCCGCCCTTTACGATCACGCCAGAACTCTTGGCCGTGTGCACGGTTATTCGCCGCGAGGTGGTCAGAGAGATGGATCAGGCAGGTCATGGGCTTGAGACCACTCTCGGCGAATTTCGGCTCCTGCTTTGTCAAGCCCGCAGACGAGGGTACCGCAATCTAGCTGTCAACCATGCGGTGCTAGCCTCTCCGTTATCCTACGGTCGCCTGTATCCGGTAGCGGCGAAATCTGACTTCGACCGGATAGTTAGACTGTATCCCGAAATAATGCGGGCGGATAGCTGGAACGCAAATCTTCCGCAGCGCAGATTGGAGGGCCACCTCGCCCGTGTCTTCGCCGACGATCCCAAGGAGCGTCGCCGCCTGCTCTTGGACGGGCGCGGGATGATAGCTGAACACAACGGCACCTCCCACCACATTCTTGGCCTCATCGGCGGCTTCCAGGCGCTGGACAACCTCTGGCAAATCGATGTGCTTGCATCGTCCGCTGCGGCCGAGTTTCATCGGCTTGGGGAACGCTACCAGAGATTCAGGCTGCTCCATGTCCTCCCCCAGGAGACGTACTCTGCCGCCGTGTTGCTCAACCAACCGTGGAGACTGTCGACCGTAGCTGAACTCCACCAACGTGCTCTCCTCATTGGTTTTAGCATGCTTGATACTATTAGCTGGGACATCTTGTACGTTTGCGACGAAAGTTTGGACTTGCTTTGGCGTTTCGTAGCACGCTTTTCGGACGCTCTGTTCTATATCTCACAATTCACCCGTGATCGTTTTAGGATGCGGTTCCGCCCTCAGGTGCCGGTCGCCGAGCGAGTAACTTACCTCACCTTGGCGACGGAAGAAGTAATAGACCCAATTGCCCGGCAGGAGCCGGTCGGCGACTATATCTTTATTTTCGGCAACAACTATGATCATAAAGACGTACGGCGCACACTCGAACTTCTTGTCGACGCCTTTCCGTTCAATAAGGTGGTGGCGTTTGGAGTCGAAAACACGACGGTACGCAATGTTACAGCGATAGCGAGCGGACAGGTCGATGAGACGGCTCTGCACCGCCTGATAGCGGGTGCTCGGGTCATCGTTTTTCCGTCATTCTACGAAGGCTTCGGAATACCGGTCGTCCAAGGTTTGGCTTATGGCCGACCTGTAGTCGTCCGACAGTCGTCTTTGTGGGAAGAAATCGCGGGGCAATTACGGATGCCAGGCGACCTGGTGCCGTTTGACAGCACTGCGTCACTCGTCGAGGCGGTTGGGTCCGCCTTGGCGGGCCTCCCGCTAAAGGCCTTGCCGCAAGGAACAGGGCTTCGGTCCGGCGAGTCGCCCTTGCGTTGGCGGGATTGTGCCCAACGGATGGTTGATTCGATCGAGGAGCTTATGACGAATGCCGACGGCAGACGTTGGCAGGAGCGTGAAGAGGCGCTCCAAGCAATCCGACTGTTGCGACCTTGATGATGGGAACCTCCTTTATGCGCATTCTCACGCTCCTGCTTCGCCATGGGACGGCCAAGTACGAGAACGCCATAGATGACATCGAGGCCTTTTTTGCACGCCAGCTGCCTTCTGTCGAGTGGGACTTGCTGGTCATAGACAATACGCTGCCAGAAGGATATGAGGAAGTGCTCCCACACAAGCATGTCCTTATCGGCGGATCCAACGCCCAATGGGAGTTTTCCGCGTGGGATAACGGTATTGCACATATCGGTCGGCGGCTTGCAGAGTATGACCTTATTCACTTGGCGACGTCAGCCTTTGCCACTCTTTATACTCGTTACCTTGATCGAATTGGCTCGGAGATCCTCCAATTAATTTTGCGCCGTGGCGCCGCAGTCGGGCACATCGATTACTACAATGAGCCGATTGTGATCTTCGGAAGGCAATCTCAGGCCTGGTTGAGGAGCTCATTCGTGTTCTTGCCTCCCGCCGAGCTGAAGATGCTTGGCTCGCTGGTTAGCGTGGCGGATCAAGCCGGGCTGTTTACCGGTAATCCCACGGCACCTTTCCGGGACGACGCGCCGATGTCAGAGAATTATCGGCAATATATTCTCGGTTGGCTGACGGGCGATGGGACCGGTCAGGGCGTACAATGGCATTCACGCTTTGCCCTCTCGCAAGATACCTTGCCGTGGTTCCAAAGCAAGGTTCTCACAATCCTCAATGAACACATGCTCAGCATCCGTTTGCGGGCTCAGGGCTGCGCGATGGTCGATGCCACGTGGCTGGCTACGCGCGCTAAAACCCTGCCGCCGGCCGGCCAGCCCCTGGGACCGATTCCGAGTTGGAGAAAGCAAATCACCGAGCGGGATACCGATCCGGCCCCTTCCAAGGTGTTATTTCGTAGCATGTTTAGTTTACGTGAGTAAGGTACCCTCGTATGCCGTTAGCTGCCGCGATCGTAGATGCCATCATCGGTGCCGCTGAAGGGCTGCACAAATGTGGAACTTTGGGACCCATACCGTTAGCCGCACTGGCGAAGCACCTTTCCCGGCGCCAGATCAGTTTCTCTGCCGAGACAGGCTCAGGGGCAAGCACGTTGCTTTTCAGCAATTGCAGTGATCGGCATATAGCCTTCACAGTCGACAGCGGGGGAGGCAGCGTAGTCAACGTTAAGGCTTCACCTTTGCTCCGTCGAGATCATGTCATTTGGATAGAGGGTCCGACGCAACTAACACTCCCCACATATCGATTTCAGGACAAGCTTCAGGCCGCATTGATTGATGGACCGCACGCGTACCCTTTCCCAGATCTTGAATACTATTACCTGTACCAGCATCTGGAGACTGGAGCGCTTTTAGTAATTGACGACATCCAAATTCCAACTATCCACAATCTTTTCGATTTTTTAAAGGACGATCAGATGTTCGTGCTTGATGAGGTCGTGGACACGACGGCGTTCTTTACAAGAACCGACGCGCCCATGTTCTGTCCCATTGGCGATGGCTGGTGGGATCAGCGATACAACACGACACCGCAATTGAGCACGCTTGCGCAAATGACGGCGAAGACAGCGAGCCTAAACAGAGAGCGGAAAGGGTTACTGGAAGAGATAGACACTCTAAAAGGGACTCTGAATGCGATCTATGGTTCTCACGGTTGGAAAGCGCTTTCTCTCTATTACAGATTGCGAGACAGGTTGCTTCCTGCGAGGTGCCCGAAAGGTACTCGCTGAGTATTCTTGACTCCGCACATTCACGGATAAAGCATCCGACCGCTGGCAACACATCCCGGGCTTGCGGGTTCGAGGATGGGCATGGGACGTACAGTCAAAGAAGATCGCCAAGAGCATTGTGTTTACGAACAGGCAGGGCCTGATTATTGGATTCGGATATGCGGGTTTCGAGCGATCTGATGTGCGGGGGGTGCGCCCGGATATTGGGTCCGTCGCGGTGGGCTGGAAGGGCTATATTCCGGGCTTGAATTACGGCTCGATTTGGGCTTGTATGATTACCGGTGCAGGCCGCAGCACTTGCCTCATTGGAACCCGGGAGGTCACACAGTTTATCGGTCTGCCTTTCGAGCAGGTAGGAGAGGCACCGGCGGCCATTCCGGTCAAGATCCAGGGGGCATGGCTAAAGGATGGATATTATCTGGGTTCCGAACGACCGCCCCATCAAGACCGTGGTGATGGGCTCCTGGGTTAGAAGCGATGCGGACACGGGAATTCTTTGACTGGGGCCGTTCCGGACCGGAAGGTACGATGCGATCGCACTGCCGATCCTGACGGGGACGGACTCGAGAGGTCTGTCAATTGTAGTGGTGGACGGTCGTAGCGGGGATACCGTGGCTCAGCTGCCGCCGCCCCCGGTTCTCGCGAAGTGGCGGGTATGGAAGATTCTCCTGCCGAGGCACGACATCCAGCTGGAGATCGTCGCGCAGGATCAAAGCGTGGAGTGGGGCGAGTGGCTGGCCGTGGGAATGCCTCATGTACTTGAACAAACTGATAAAGTAAGCGGCAAGGGCCGACGATAGGGGGAATTCCCTTGCAGCCAGCATTTCAGATTTAGATGAAGGCACAGACAACAGCAAAGCAACTCGCAACTCCAAGGGGCAACAGGACAGGAGCCAAATTCAAGGAATTTGTGTGTGTTTTCGCCAAGATGGGACTGACTCCCCTGCTGTTCTATCTCGTGTGCTTCTTTGTCCTGACCTATCCGGCAGTGGCAAAGTTTTCCACGCATTTCTTCGCAGACGGCGGCGACGGTTTACAGAATGTCTGGAATGTCTGGTGGGTTGAGAAGGCGATAACGGTCCTCCATCAGTCTCCCTGGCACACGCAATATTTGCATTATCCGTATGGAACTTCCCTGCTCCCCCAAACTATGAGCCCATTTAACGGATTTCCTGCAATTGTTTTATCGAGGTTCCTGACAGCTGTGGCGGTTTACAATGTCATCGTCACCTTTTCTTTCGTGGCCGGAGGAGTAACAGCTTTTATCTTGGCGTATTACTTGACTGCAGCATACTGGCCCAGTATCGCGGCGGGGTTTATCTTCACCTTCTCAAACTACCACTTCACCCATGCTCAGGGTCATTTGCAGCTAGTGTCTTTGGAATGGATTCCTCTCTTTGTTCTTCTTTGGTTTAAACTGCTTTCAAAGCCTACAATTCGCATCGCTGTTGGGGCGGCACTGGTACTTTTCCTGGTAATTCTTTGTGATTATTACTACTTCTTCTACTCTGTCATAACTGGAGTCGTCACAGTATTATGGTATATGGGCCGTCAGAAGACGGGGTTGGTCTTTCTTAAGAACCCGTATGTGGCTCCGCTTGGAACGTTTTGTCTTCTTGCCCTTGCGTCGTCTGGCGCCCTAGCCGGTTCTCTGTTGTTATTGAACGTGAGAGATCCTCTGACAGGCGGACATTCCCCAGAGGAATTTGGTCTCGATCTATTGGCCCCGTTCATTTATGGTGCACATTGGCGTTTTGCGGCCATCACGCGGGGTTACTGGTTCCCGTTGGGAAATGCTAATGAGAACAGTGTTCACCTGGGTCTTTCCGTAATTATTCTCTTGGTCTTTGTATGGTTTAAGAGGAAGTCGATCGATGATGGTGAAGTAAGGCTATTCTTCTTCATCCTATTGTTCTTTCTTGTGCTTGCGCTTGGTCCTTCCTTGCATGTTTGGGGAAAGCGCATAACTCCCTTTATTCTCCCATACGCGTGGCTTGAACGGGCTTTCCCTCCATTGAAGATTTCTGGAGTGCCGGTCCGCATGATGACAATGGTGTTTCTGAGTGCGGCAATGATATCCGCGTACGGTTTCAGGTTACTTTGTCGCACCTCGGGCCGTGGTAGAATTGTCGCTGCGGCGCTCTTCGCGACGCTCTGTGTTGAGTACGTACCGGCCCCCATCCCGACAACGGAACCTGCGATCCCACAGTATGTTACGATCGTGAAGGGATTGCCCGAGCGCGGCGGGGTGCTGGACATGGTCTCCAGCCCAACGCTCAGTTTGCTGTATCAGACTGTCCACGAAAAACCGGTTGCGTTCGGCTATGTGTCACGTTCCTCGCGGAGTGTCGAGATTAAGGATCAGGAAGTGAGGGCGGCAATCGAGGCGAAGGACTTCCCTCGGCTGTGGTGTCACTATCACCTCGGATATCTTGTAAGCAAAGATTCAACCGTGAATACGCTCGTCGAATCTTTTAATGTGTTGGACACAAGGCCGATGATTTGGAGTGACGGACAGATATCCTTATTTGATCTCTCTAAATTCGAGCCTGTGCCTTTTGAGCAGGTAGGAGAGGCACTGGCGAACATCCCAGTCAAGATCCAGGGGGCGTGGGTGAAGGACGGATATTATCCCGGTTCCGAGCGGCCGCCCATCAAGACCGTGGTGATGGGCTCCTGGGTTAGAAGCGACGCGGACACGGGAATTCTTCGAATGGGGCCGTTCCGGACCGGAAGGTACGGTGCGATCGCAGTGCCGGTCCTGACGGGTCCGGTGTCGAGAGGTCTGTCAGTTATAGTGGTCGAAGGTCGTAGTGGAGATACTGTGGCTCAGCTGTCGCCGCCCCCGGTTCTCGCGAAGTGGCGGGTATGGAAGATTCTCCTGCCGAGGCACGACATGCAACTGGAGATCGTCGCGCAGGATCAAGGCGCGGAGTGGGGCGAGTGGCTGGCCCTGGGAATGCCTCATGCCCTTAAATAACCCGATAACCCGTTTTTAGTTTTCTGCGGTAGTCACGGAACTTTATGCCACTGGTATTTGTGTTGGCGGTCATTGCCGCGCGTTATGTGATCCGCCATTCCATGGAGCAGTGCGAACAGGACCCAGTGCCAGCGACCGACACACGCGCCCTAGAGAAAAGCCTTTCCATGCCCCTCTGGCGCCAACTCCGTTACGAACGCGGTAACAACTGTTAGTTTCCAGAACTGGACGAAGCATGGAAAACCATTCGTGTAGTGTCACGACAATGGTGGATGCAAAGATCGGGCAATTACTTCTCGTAGTAGTACTACAAGCTATTTCAAAACCCTCCGTAAGACGATCATGAAGCAGGCAATATGAAAGATTGTGAGCGAACGGTCGTAGCGAACCACCAGCCGGCGGAAGTTGCCGAGCCAGGCGAAGGTGCGTTCCACGGTCCAGCGTCGCCGGTAGCGTCGCAAGGCCCGGCCGTCCTGGGTGCGCGGCTTGCTCCGATTCTTCCGGTGCGGCGCGATCAACTCGATGCCGCGTGCCGCCAGTTGCTCGCGCAAAGGGTCGCTATCGTACCCGCGGTCAGCGATGAGGCGAGCCGGCTTTTGCCTCGGCCGCCCGGCTCGGTGCCTCCGCCCTACGCGGATCGTCGCGAGCGTCGCCTCGACGAGGGTGACCTCCGACGGGGAAGCAGCGTGAAGGTGGTTTCCCAGAGGAAGACCCGCGCCGTCGACCACCACCATCCACTTCGTCCCCTTGCCCCGCTTGGTTTTTCCGACTCCGCAGCCCCCTTTTTCGCCGGAGCGAAACTGCCATCCAGGAACGATTCGCTCCACTTTAACTGCTGGCGTTCATTCAACTCGCCCAAAAAGGCACGCCAGATCTCGAGCCAAACCTCTTGCTCCTCCCAGTCCCGCAACCTTCGCCAGCAAGTGGAAGGCGCAGGAAATTCCTCCGGCAAATCTTGCCAGCGAGCCCCGCTGCGCAAAATCCACAAAATGCCTTCCAGAACTTTGCGGTCTGGGGCCGGAGGCCGACCGCCCCGCGGTCGCGGCGGTCGCTGCGGGAGCAAGGGCCGGATCTCTTCCCACTGGGCGTCGGTCAACAACCGACCGTATCGCGCCATCGGCCCTCCCTCTGGCGCGGTTGATGTCCGCGATCCACCCCCACAGGAAAATAACTACCCGAAATTCAACCCCTTGTACAGGGTTTTGAAATGACTTGGCTCTGTTGACATCCCTAGGAAAATGTAGCGATGCCTCAAGCGGTACAGGTTGAAACTCAGGCCGAGCAGCAGAGCTTGAAGCGTCTGCATGCGAAGCGAGCGGCCGGGGGCGCGAGCCGAGAGCTTGCGCTTCACCGACGAGAGGACGGTCTCGACCAGAGCCCGCCGCCGATAGACCCGGCGCGGGAACGCTCGCCGCATTTCGGCACGCACTCCCCGCACGCGCCAAGTTTTCTTCCCACGCTTGGCCGGGATGACACTCCGGGCGCGGAGTTGCTTCCGAATATAGGTGTGATTCCTCTCGCTGTCGAATTCGGCATCGGCCAGCACCAACCCGATGGGGGTCTGCTCGGAAGCGGTCGCGACGACCCCCGGCAAACTCGCGCAGTCGTTCCAGGGGCCGCGTCGCGCCCTTTGCGCCAACACGCACTGCCGGTCCAAGTCGACCACCACGATCCACTTCAGCCAGTATCTCCAAGGCAGCGGCCTTTGCCCGTGATGATGCAGGCGCCGCACAAAGAACGTGCTCACCGCCCCCGACGCCAAGCCGGTGGCATCGACCGCCACCCGGGCCCGCTCTCGAGCGCCGGGCCCTGCGCCGTGCAACCGGCGCACCGTCTCGTCCAACGCTCGGGCCAGCGTGCGTTCGTCCCCTCGCTGGAGGAAGCGGTACAGCGTGGTGAAATCGGGTACGCTCTCCAATCCCAAGGCTTGGCGCAGTTCGCCATGTTCCCGCAAGCGCACTTCGGCTTCGCGAAAGGTCCAATCCTCGTAGCGCATCAGACACAGGATGGCCAGCAACTGCGGTTGGGTGAACTGGTGCTTGCTGAAGCGAGTCCGATAGGGTGGAAGCACTGCCCGACCCACTTCCAAAGCGGTCCGGGCGAATGCCAAGAGTCCTACCTCCGCCATCGCGCTTGCTGCCTCCTAGCAAACGGACCCTTGCGAAGGGCTGGCGCACTCGAATTTTCCCGGGTTGGAGCAAGGATGTCAACAGAGCCAAATGACTTCTAGCGACCTGGGTGAGTTTTCCTGCACCTTCAGCGAGATCACCTTTCTCAATATGCTTCAGCGACTCGTTCCGCAGACTCAACGATCCTCACTTACATACAGGAGGCTTGGGCGTGCGCACGTTGGCAATACGTCGCGACGGCTCTCCAGTGGATAATTGCCGGTTTGTGGGGACCAAAAACCTGTTGCGCGTCCGAAGCTACTGTCTCCTTGCGTGACCGCATCAATCTTCATCGACCGATCGATAGCGCGGGTGACTAAGGAGAGCTTCGGTCTCCAATAGAGTGACGCAGCTGAGTGAAAGTCCGAGACATGCCGACAAGCCCAAGCGCGAGGCACCTGCAAAAACCAGTCTCAACACTTGCAGGCGCCGCTGACCTGCCCCCGTTCTTAGGTCCAATCATAACGTGAGTTCCGGGGTTGAAATCAACTCCTTGGGCAAGAGGGCGAGGGGCGTGGGGGGAGACGCCCCGCGCGCGGCGGCCGCCATTTCGGTTGCCTTTTCTGCCGCGG
>JAIQGH010000041.1 GCA_020072655.1 Terriglobia bacterium
AACGGATGTCAAAGCAGTTGTGAATTATGCGAAGATGAGGGGGATCGACCTCGCGGTCATCGGCCCGGAAGCACCGCTTGAAGCTGGCCTGGCGGATGCGCTGCGGGAGGAGAACATCCCCGTCGTCGGCCCGTCCAAGGCGGCGGCAAGACTCGAGACTTCCAAGGAGTTCATGCGGAAGCTCATGGAGAAGCATCGGCTCCCGGGGGCGGCAAGATTTCTCGCATCGAATTCGATCGATGAGATCAATGACTGGCTGGACACCAACGGAGAAGATGTAGTCGTCAAGCCTTCCGGCCTGACCGGCGGGAAAGGGGCGAAGATTTACGGGGAGCACCTGCAATCGATGGCGGAGGTCAAAGAATACTGCAAGGAGATTCTCGGTGGGAAAATGGACGGTTCCAGGATGGTTATCCTGGAGGAGAGGCTGGAAGGAGAGGAATTCACCATCCAGACCTTCTGCGACGGGAAATCTCGCTTTGCGATTGACCTTGTGCATCTGCCTGCCAGTCAGCCGATCGTGGTTGACCTACTTGGCTGAGGTGCCATCATGTTGAAAGAACTGTGCAAAAAAGCCTTTGGCAGAGCGCTTTGGGTGTACCACGCCAACACCGGAGCCTGCAACGGATGTGATATCGAAGTCATCAATGTTCTCACTCCTTACTATGATGCCGAGCGTTTCGGGATCAAGTTAGTCGGATCTCCCCGGCACGCAGATGTACTCCTGATTTGCGGCCCTGTCACACGGCAAGTTGCCCCGGCGCTGAGGAGATTAGTGGAAGCTGTTCCCAATCCGAAGCTTACGTTCGCTATCGGTTCATGTGCAACGGGAGGAGGCTCCTGGTTCGATAGCTACAACGTCTTGGGTGGCGCAGACAAAGTAATTCCGGTTGATTTTTACATCCCAGGCTGCCCTCCGCGACCCGAAGCCATCCTTTACGGGGTGGCTCTTGCACTGGGCTTGGTGCCGAAGAAGGTAGCCGAGGAAATGCTGAATCAAGAGACGCTTGAGGAGTTGGCGCAGGGTAAATCAATCCTCGCCCGGAGAGCATGATGAGCATTGGTGAAAAAACCCTCGCCCCCGATGACGATAGGGACATTGCTGAGATAAGCCGGACCGTTCTCGAAAGCCACGGATATCAGGTAAATACCCCCAACGAACCACGGACTGGACTTTCAAAAGCGCCGACAGATCGCCTTGATCAGATGCTAGTGGACGTAATGATGCCTACTAGAAGTGAAGGCCTTCATTATGTCCGGAAGATTAGAAATCTACCCGAGGAATATTCCCGCAACGCGCCGATCATCACCCCGGGCGCCGCTGAAGGATGTGGCAGTCCAGAAGCCTCGCCGCAGCTGGCAACCCCAGCCAGTCGGATGGGGAAACTGGGAACCAGGAGAGATTTAAACTATGGCTGAACAAACATCGTATTACGGGAACTTTCTGGCGAGCCTCTCTCCGAGGGTCCGGGAAAGGTTGCTCTCGTTGGCAGTTCCCCTCCACTACATGGGGGGAGAGAGGATCTTTCACGAAGGTGACCCCGGCCTTTACCTTTACATTGTCAAAAGCGGAGAGATCGCAATTGAGGTTCATGTGCCGTCCAAAGGCGCCCGCACGAGCTTGACCGCGGGCCCGGGTGACATCTTCAGCTGGTCCGCACTGGTGGAACCACACATTGAGACGGCGGGGGCCCGGGCGGTCGAGAAAAGTGAAGTCTTGGGCATCAAGGGCGGCGCCCTGATGGACCTCTGCCGCGAGGATGTAGGCCTCGGTTTCGAACTCTACCGGGCATTGACCCAGGTCATCGCGGCCCGCCTGATCGCGATGCGATTCCACTGGCTCGACGTATTGGCAGCTTAGCCCTTCTATTTCTGTGGGTCGCCAAAAATGCGTGCAGCCTGGGGTATAACAATTGCCTCCCGGTAAATCGGACCAAGATCAAACTCTTGGCCGGGGGGCGAGAGAACAGCGTCCCACAAGAATTGAGGTCGGTTTTTGGGCAAGGGAAGGACCATATTCTGCTGCAGTCTAGTCGACTCCCTCGTCGCGGCTGCGAGATCCTGGGCCTCGGACGCCACAACCTGGTGTCGATGTGACGCACTCCCTTCCTCCACGCCTCTGAGGCTGAAACTGTGTTCGGGCGAATAACGTGGTGAGGATATGTGACCTTCCGCCGGCTTCTGGACCAATCATAATGTGGGTTCCAGGGAATTTGGCTCACCCCGAAAAACTAGACCAAGCGAAACTAGAGAATCCGAGCCGTCAAGGTCCTCCTGTGCCGCATAAATTTCCCGCCGTAAGGTCGCCCGCGGCTTTTGGCTCCCCCGTTTCTTAGGTGCACCTCCGATGCGATTCCGCTCCGTACATACGCAGTTGCGGAATCGATTGGCATACATGGCCACAAGGGAGCAAAGCCCTTCTGACCGCCCAAGCTGGATTGGTCCTGGGAGAAAGGCTTCGCGCCAAGTGGGGCAAGTCGGCCGATTCCTGACGGGAAGCCGACTTTTCATTCCCAATCCATTTTGTGTGCGCCCGGCACCTTTGGTGCGCACAGGAGCCCTTGGGGAAATCTTGGTCTGCGGCCGGGACCACTTCGCGATCGATCCTGTGCCGTGGAGCTTTGGCGCGCTGCGCGCCTCCACGAACCCCCTCCCCTTCTTGAACTCCCCCCGATAGACGCGCGGCGTTGACTTAGCTGCAACCGCGGCCTAAGATGGCCACCAAACGCGGAACCCTCGCCATGGTCGGCCAGACGGTTTCCCACTACCGTATTCTGGAAAAGCTCGGTGGCGGGGGTATGGGCGTGGTCTACAAGGCCGAGGACACCCAGCTTGGCCGCAGCGTGGCGCTCAAGTTCCTGCCCGAACAACTGGCCCAACACCGTAAATTCCTAGAACGTTTTCGCCGCAAGGCGCGCGCCGCCTCGGCGCTGGACCATCCGAACATCTGCACGATTCACAAGATCAGCGAGCACGAGGATCAGCCTTTCATCGTGATGCAGTGCTTGGAGGGCGAAACGCTGCGGCAACACCTCGGCGCCCGGGCGATGAAGACCGAGCAAGTGCTGGACCTGGGCATCCAGATTGCCGACGGGCTGGAGGCGGCGCATTCGAAGGGGATCATCCACCGGGACATTGAGCCGGCAAACATCTTCGTGACCACGGACTTCGCTCACCGCCCCGAGCCTGCCGAGGGGCAGCCCGGCAGGTGCGCGCCGAAGAAGTGGACGCGCGCACCGACTTGTTCAGCTTTGGTGCGGCGACATATTATGGCTCGCGGCGCGAGCCAGGGAGAAGACAGGCGAAAGTGAGCCTTCGAGCCCCGGCCAGGAGCCGCATAGCTTCGCAATGAGTGTGGGGCTCGGACTGGCACAAGCAGAAATGCCGCCCCTCATGGGGCTAGCGACGTTCCGTCGGCATATTCTGTCGCCACCACTTACGCCATGGGCCAAAGGACATCGCCGCTTACACGGCTGGGAGCGAACTGACCGCGGAGGAATAGAACAATGCACTTCTCAAACGACTGCGAAGCAATCCGTCAACCGTCCCACGCTGGGGGACACCCTTTCCCCAAAGGAGAGGGCTGGAATCGATATACAGTTGCAGTGAAAGTCGCACAGTGTCTCGTTGGTGTCATCTGTATCGTATTCGCCATTCCTGCTTTCGTTCCGGCCGGTCATGCCGCAGTTCCGGAAGTGCAGATTTCTGACCAGCGCCGCATCAGCTTCAACGCTGACTGGCGGTTCCTCAAAGGCGAAGCGGCAGGCGCTGAAAACCCAGGGCTTGACGATTCCGGCTGGCGGCAGTTGCGCCTTCCCCACGACTGGGCAATCGAAGGCCCGTTCGACCCCAAGCTGAATCCGCACACGGGGGCGTTGCCGATCTTCGGCACGGCCTGGTACCGCAAGTCCTTCACGCTCCCCGAGAGCGTCACGGGCCGGAACGTCGTCGTCGAATTTGACGGTGCGATGAGTAACTCCCAAGTATGGCTGAATGGCCATCTTCTGGGAGGCCGCCCTTACGGCTACATCGGTTTTCAACTCGATATGACGCCCTATTTGAAATTTGGCGGCGAGACCAACGTGCTCGCCGTGCGGCTGACGCCGGAGGACCGCTCGTCGCGTTGGTACCCAGGCGCGGGAATCTACCGCAATGTGTGGCTGGAGGTGATGGACCCGGTTCACGTGGCGCATTGGGGCACGTACGTCACCACCCCGACCGTCGGCGCCGACGGGGCGACGGTCTCGGTGAAAACGGAAATCGTAAACGGCTCCCAGAAATCAATGGACGTGACGCTGCGGTCCTCGATTCGGAATCGCGAAGGCGGAGAAGTGGGAGGGACTGATTCCGCCGTTACGCTGCCCCCCGGCGCGACCCAGACCGTGCCCGCGACTTTGAAAGTGGCGCACCCGCGTCGGTGGGACATCAATGACCCCTATCTCTACACGCTGGTCAGCGAGATCCGAGCGGGGGATAAGGTTCTGGATCGATATACAACTCCTTTCGGCATCCGCACATTTTCCTTCGAGCGGGGAAAAGGGTTCTTCCTGAACGGACGCTACTTGAAACTGCACGGGGTCTGCAACCACCACGACTTGGGCGCTCTGGGTGCTGCCGTGAACCGGCGAGCCACGGAGCGCCAGTTGGAGGTTCTCCGAGGCGCCGGCGTCAATGCCATCCGCACCAGCCACAATCCGCCCTCGCCGGAGTTGCTGGAGTACACGGACCGCATGGGATTCCTCGTCATCGATGAAGCTTTCGACGTTTGGCGAATCCCCAAAAATCCGAATGACTACAGCAAGTACTTCGATGGGTGGTCGGAGCGCGACGAACGCGACATGGCGCATCGCGACCGCAACCACCCCAGCATCATCCTGTGGAGCATCGGCAACGAGCTCCCTGAGGAGAAGCATCCGGAGGGCGCGCAACTGGCACGGCGGTTGAGCCGTTTCTTTCACGAGGAAGACCCCACGCGGCCCACGACCGCCAACTTTGACAATTGGCAAGACACGATCAAGAACAAGCTGGCCGACGAAGTTGACATCGCCGGCTTCGACTACCAGCCCGCGCGCTACGAACTGATCATGAAGGAACACCCGAAGTGGATCATCGTGGGCTCGGAGACAGCCTCCTGCGTCAGCTCGCGGGGCGTGTATCACCTGCCGATCGAGTTTTACGAGAGGCACCCTTCGCTGCAGATCACGAGCTACGACATCATCGCTCCGCCTTGGGCGTACTGCCCGGATGTTGAATTCCACTACCAGGACAAGCTCCCGCAAGTCCCGGGCGAATTTGTTTGGACCGGGTTCGATTACCTCGGAGAGCCGACGCCCTTCTTTTCGAGAGGCGGAGACGTGGCCCTGGATGCCGCCGACTGGCCCGCGCGCAGCTCCTACTTCGGGATGGTCGATCTGGCCGGCTTCCCCAAAGACCGCTACTACTTCTACCAGAGCCAATGGACTAAGAAGCCCATGGTGCACCTGCTGCCGCATTGGAACTGGGAAGGCAAGGAAGGCCAGCCGATTCCCGTCATGGCGTACTCCAACGCCGAACAAGTGGAACTGTTCTTGAATGGAAAATCGCTGGGGAAGAAAGAACGATACTCCGATTCGTTTGCCATGCAGGTTTCGAAGGCGGTCATCCCTGAGGGCAAGTTCGTCAGCAAGCACCGGCGCATCTGGCAGGTGCCTTACCAGCCTGGTGAGCTGAAAGCGGTCGCTTATCAGAATGGAAAGCAGGTTGCCGTCGACGTGGTGCGAACGGCGGGGGCGCCGGCGCGGGTGAAGCTGCTGCCTGACCGCAGCGTTATTCGTGCTGACGGTGACGACCTTTCGTTTGTCACCGTGCGCGTCGAGGACAAGGATGGTAACCTGTGCCCGCTGGCCGACAACCTTGTTCACTTCGCGGTTACGGTCGCTGGAAACATCGCGGCGGTCGACAACGGCAATGCTGCAACCGTCGAGCCCTTTCAAGCCGACCATCGCAAGGCGTTCAACGGCTTGGCCCTCTTAATCGTGCGCTCGAAGCCCGATGAGGCGGGCCGGATTCAGGTGGTGGCTACCTCCCACGGCCTTGCCCAGGATAGCGTCGAGATCACTTCTCGGCCCTTTCCTGTCGTCCATAATCGATAATGAGGCGAGGGACCTATCACCTGACGGCTCGCGCCTCGCATTTGCAGAGTTTGACCCTCGCGAGGGGCATATCGAAATCGTGCTGTTGGCTGGCAGGGGGACCCATGAGGTCTCTGTCCAAGGTTGGGGTCACTTCTTCAGCTTGCGTTGGGCGGCGCACGGCAGGGGCCTTTTTGTGGGGGCCAGCGACCTCGCAGCCCCACCCCAGGAGCTTTATATGGATCTGGAAGCGCGCGCCGAGGCTTTGCCGCAGTAGAGTCTTTCGGTCCTTTACGCGTTGGGTGTTCCTTCCCCGAGCAGCCGCTATCTGGCACTGCTGGGCTTGACGAACGACAACAACCTGTGGCTGCTGGAGAACTTTTGAGGGCAGTTGCGAGTTACGCGCAGCGCCCCAGGGCCCGTGGCTGTGGGGCTAAATGACGAGGCAGACTTCGAGTACAAGCCCTCCCCTCGAGCGGACTCGCCACAATCGTCGTCCGCACTGAGCCGCGCCTCCAGCCCCTCCTGCGCTGCATGAGCTTCCCCCCATAATCACATCAGCACTGAGCACCATATTTTGCGGCCGCAGTACATGGATCTGAATAAGTGTGCCGGCGGAGGCGTTGTCGGAAACGCGTAGTGTGGTTCCTCTGTTGCCATCTGTAATCCTGCGGGGAATCTCTCTGCACCTGGAAACCATCCGCTGATCCTGGTCCGGTCGAGCCTTCAGGATTCCGCTTGGGAAACAGGCTTATCGGAAACTGGCCCAACCTTCACTATCGCTGTGCCGAAATGCTTAGGCTTCCGCAGACTCCGCAGTACGGGGATTTGAGTGCCTGTGGCGGGCCGACCTCTGGTCGTCAGGTGCCCCAAATCGCTTTGGCCTCCAATTTCAGGGCCGCACACCCTCCAAAAGACGCGCGGGCGGGCTCGATCTCACCATGGTCAGGGTTCAGTTCCGAAGCGTTCTGATGGATCGCCGGACTTCTGCGTCGTCAAGCGGACTCCAATCTCTGACAACCTCCCCTGTTGCCGCGTCCACGTATCTAAACCGGCCGGCTTGAGTCCATTCTCGAAGTGACCGCCCGATCGCCACCTGCGTCTGTGCGTAGAACTCTGACGTCAAATTACCTTTCTGGTCCCACCACCCAATGTCATCGACCCATTCTCCGATCCAGAGTCCCGCCTTGCGCATTCGGCCCGAGATTGCCTCGATGAGCTCTCTTGAGTACCCGGTGTGCTCGACGAGCCGATCGACGTTCGCACCAACCTCAAGTGCCGAAATAAGAATCAACATGCACTCGCTGGTCAGTTTAGCTTTCGCATCCTTCATCTCTTTGATCAACCGCTTGAAGGTCCTCAGCGTCTCAGTATGACGAGCGGCTTTCCGGGGGATCTCCATAATTCTCGTCCCATCACATCGAGGGTTCGCGCGCTGGTGGGTTAGAGTCACCGAGGGCAATTCTTGAGCGGTGCGAGGGGCCAACAATACGATCCCCCTGCCCGCGGTTTTTCACGTATGTAATTCGTTGATTTGACTGGGTCGATGTCCCGGTTATTTGGGGCTCGGTCGCCGCCGATTGAGCCCTTCCTTTTCGGACCGCGCGCTTCTTACAAGTCTCGTCACAGGAAAGTGCCTCACGCCTCTTTCCTTCGAGGGTGGCCCCGCAGTGCACGCACTTGCCTGGGGTGGAGTGTTTTCTGGCTTCTCGGCGGTCGCCGAAGAACACCAGGTCCCGACACGCGGCAGAGCAATAGACCTGCGGCTTGCCAGCAATCGTGTGCCGAAAGGTCTGGTTCAGTAGCTCTCCGCAAGCATCGCACTTCTCGGTGATGTACACACGTTGAGCACGGAGGTAAGCGAGCTCGGCAGCGGTGAGTTTCATGCCGCTACCCTTGCAAGTGAGGCTTTGAAGTGGATCGGCAGCCGCAAAACGGTTGGATTCCGTCCCGCGGCACCGACAAATCAACCATCTGCAAACCTCAGAATCCGAGAACCTGTACCAATCTGTTCCAAAATCCCCAATCCAAGCGCGACCGAGGTCTGGCTCAGCCACTCGCTTACGGAGTCCGCAGTGCACGGGTTCGCCGCTCAACCAAGGCGCGATTTCACCACCGAAGTCGGTCAGAATCCCACGTGAGGGACTTGCTCAAGCCATGCCGAAAAAGGCTTGAGCCCGAAAACCCAGGTCTCTCCTCAGGCAAAACAACTACCGCATAACCGACTCGTTGGACACGGTTGTGAAATAGCTTGCAATTCCCCAGCAGGCGTAAATGTCAAAAAGCGAAAAAACGGCAATGGCATGGTGTCTGAGAGGCCTAGGTCCTGCCCGCCGATGTTGAACTCAGGATGGAGATTTTGATACGATGCCGCGGAAGTCAAAGGGTGTAGATGTGTCTGGAGATCACACGTCATTAAGGGGAAGCGCAAGGTTCCTCCTGGGGCCTTCTCCTTAGAGCTGCTGTCCCACGGTCAGCGGCAGGTCATCGGACTCTATGGCATCCGATCTGGTCTCGGTTCTGATAACTACACACAACGAAGCGGGGGTCTTGCCACATTGCCTGAAATCCCTGACCAACCAGGAGTATCCTCAGCTCGAAGTCATCATCGTCGACAACGCCTCCACCGATGACACGCGGGAGATTCTGGGACGCCTCGAACGGTCGCACCGAGTTCTCTACAATCCGACAAACGTGGGGTTCGCTGCCGCGCAAAACCAAGCCATGCGTCTCGCGCGGGGTCAATGGATGCTGTCCCTTAACCCCGATGTCATTCTGAGCCCCAGTTTCGTCGCTGAAGCAGTCGCCATCGCCGAGAGCGATCCCTGCATCGGGACGGTTTGCGGGAAACTCCTGCGGTGGATTCCGGCGCGCGATCCTTGCTTCACCCGCGTGATCGACTCAACCGGGATATATTTCTTGAGGAATCTGCGCCATCTCGACCGGGGAGGAGACGAGACGGACAATGGGCAGTACGACCAACCGGCTTACGTTTTTGGATCGACGGGAGCCGCCGCCCTATATCGCCGGCGCATGGTCGAAGAAGTCTCGCTGATGGGCGAATTCTACGATGAAGATTTCTTCGGTTACCGTGAGGACGCGGATGTTGCCTGGCGTGCTCAGTTAATGGGCTGGCGCTGCATTTATACACCGCGGGCCATCGGATGGCATGTCAGGCGTGTCACCCCAGCGCGCGTCCGAGAACTGCCCCTGTGGATCAATTTGCATTCGGTCAATAACCGTTTCCTGATGCGGGCCCCATGATACTAGGGTACAGCGTCCTGGTTGACCGCCGCTTGATGTCTGCCTTCTACTACTTGTGGAAGCGGCGGGCAGTTGTTTGGGCGAAAAGAAAGTGCGTTCAGTCTCGCCGCCGTGTGCCGGATCGCGAGATTGCCAAGTGGCTCTCTAACGTGCCCGTGAGTTTCTCCTTGGACTATCCAACGGCGCACTCGGTCGCTGGGGGATCGGCCCCGGCGAAGCCGGCCACTTCTTTCTGAATTCGAGAAGAGAAAGCTACCACGGCCTTAAGAGTCTCGATCTTGGAAGCCTCCGGAGGCTGGGTCACGAGTCAGGCCAGCCCCGGGTAAGTACGACGAGGGTGCTCGATGCGCATCTCCATTGAATCCCGCCATCTAGGCGATATCATCGTCCTGGCCCCCGAAGCCTTCGTGGACGAACGCGGTTTCTTCATGGAAGTGTTCCGGGCTGACCAGTTTCAGGAGTTGGGACTGCCCCACGAGTTTGTGCAGGAAAACCACTCCGGGTCCAAGAAGCACGTTCTCCGCGGTCTGCATTTCCAGTGGGATCCCCCCATGGCGAAGTTGATGCGCGTCACCCGCGGAAGCGCGTTTCTGGTGGCTGTCGACATCCGCAAGGGATCGCCCACCTTGGGGCGCTGGTTTGGGCTGGAAGTGTCAGCGGAAAACCGGAAGATGGTTTGGGCGCCCGCAAGCTTTGCCAGAGGTTTCTGCGTGCTCTCCGACTACGCTGAACTCCAGTACCTGTGCACGGGTGTGTACAACTCCAAGGGTGAGTCGGGGATTCGCTGGAACGACCCTCAGATCGGGATCGACTGGCCCGTGCGCGAGGCGCTACTCTCCGAGAAGGACCGAAACGCCCAGACCTTAGCCCAATGGTTGGCGTCTCCCTTTTCGGACTGTTTCCGGCACAAAGTCTGATATCCTGTGCGGTCATCAAGAGGTAAACCACATGAAGATCCTCGTAGCGGGTGGGGCCGGTTACCTAGGATCCGTGCTCATCCCCAGATTGCTGGAGAGAGGATACAGCGCTGATGTCGTGGAGCTGTTTTGGTTCGGAAACCATCTGCCCGACGACGTCGGCATTCTGAATAAGGACATCTTCGACGTGTCGGTCGAGGACCTCAGGACATACGAACAAGTGATCTTCCTTGCCGGCCTTTCGAACGACCCCATGGCGGAGTTTTCACCCAGCAAGAACTTCATCTTCAACGCGGCGGCCCCCGCCTATCTCGCCTACATCTCCAAGCGGGCCTCGGTGAAGCGCTTCATTTATGCTTCTTCCTGTTCAGTGTACGGATACACAGAGAATGAGTTGTACGACGAAAATCGCCCGGCGGTTTCCAGCTATCCCTATGGAATCTCAAAACTCCAGGGGGAACAGGCGGCGATGCAGCTCGCGGACCGGGAGTTTTCGGTTATCGCGCTGCGCAAGGGAACGGTCTCCGGCTTCAGCCCCCGAATGCGTCTGGACTTAATCATCAACACGATGTTTAAGACGGCGGTGAGGGATGGAATGATCACGGTCAATAATCCCTCCATCTGGCGCCCCATTTTGGACATCGAGGATGCCGCGAGCGCCTACATTCGTGCCGTGGAAGCAAGCCAGAGCATCTCAGGAGTATTCAATATCGCCTCGGCGAACATGACCGTTGGCGAGGTTGCGGACCTCGTCAAAGCGACGGTCGAACCCGAACTCCAGCTCAAAATAGCTCTGGTCATCAAGCAAAGCCAGGACTTCCGCAACTACAAGGTCAATATCGAGAAGGCAGAAAGGACCCTCAGTTTTCATCCCCGCGGGAATGTGAGGTCTATCGTCCTGAATCTGATCGAGCACAGGGCCAAATTCAGCGATTGGGACAATCCGGCCTATTACAACATCGAGGTGCTCAAGAGGCTGGAGGCCCGGTTGGCGGGCAAGGCTATGAGCGGGCCAGGACGGAGTGGAAACTGATGTTCCGCCCGCGAAGACCGATCCCTGGTTCGTAGCTCACGAGATTACATCGAGAGGTCGCATGAAGGTTTTGCTTTTGGGAGCGAACGGCCAGTTGGGAACAGATTTGCACCGGGTCCTGGCCACGCAAGGTCACACGGTCATCCCAACAATACACGCAGAACTGGACATATGTGATTCAGACAAACTGCATGAGTTAATTGTAAGCAGTAATTGCGACGTAGTAATAAATACCGCGGCCTTCCATAAAGTGGAGGCGTGCGAAGAACAGGCCGCGCGGGCTTTCCAAGTGAATGCCCTTGGCGCTCGGAACCTTGCGCGCGCCTGCGCCCACAGGGGATGCGTCCTTGTGCATTTCAGCACGGACTACGTTTTCGACGGCAGGCAGCGAAAACCTTACGCCGAAGACGACTTGCCGAGACCACTGAACGTCTACGGCGTGTCAAAGTTGGCCGGGGAGCATCTGATTGCTGCCAGCTCCGAACGCTATTTCGTGATCCGTACCTGCGGCCTGTACGGAATTGCCGGCAGCGGCGGCAAGGGCGGCAACTTCGTTGAGAATATGCTGAAGAAAGCCTGGCAAGGCGTTCCCCTCCGTGTGGTCAACGACCAAGTGTTAACCCCGACCTTTACGGTGGACTTGGCTGAAGCGGTCAACCGGCTCATCCGCACGCGGGAGTACGGGTTGTACCACATCACCAGCGAGGGGGAGTGCTCTTGGTACACGTTTGCCAAAACCATCTTCGAATTCGAGAAGCTGAAGGTCGACTTGACGCCGGTGTCCACCGATGAATTCCCCAGCCCTGTAAAGCGTCCTCTTTACTCGGTTCTGCGGAAACAAAGACTGCAAAAGGTCGGGCTCAGTATGCCGGCATGGAAAGACGGCCTCGGGCGTTATCTCGCTGCTCGACATATCCTATCTCGTCCGGCCGCCATCACACCCTGAGTCGCGACCGAGGACATACCCGTGCCGCTGATCGCCGGCTGAATTCACGAAGGGAAGGTGCGAGAAAATGACAGCCGAGAACAAAATCGTGATTGTCGGAGGGTGTGGACACGTCGGACTTCCTTTGGGATTGGTTCTTGCGCAGCGGGGATTTGCCGTCACGCTTTTGGATCTTGATGCGGGCAAGGTGGAAAGCGTCAATCATGGCGTTATGCCCTTCATGGAAGCGGGGGCTTCCGAACTGCTCGCGCAGGTATTGAGGACGGGCTTGGTCGCCACGATGGATGAGGCTTGCATGAGAGAGGCCGGCACCGTCATCACGGTGGTTGGAACTCCGGTCGACAGACATCTGAACCCCACCGTCAGCGAGCTCTATAGGAACACCGACCGCCTGCTCGGGCACATGAGGGATGATTCTCTTCTAGTGCTGCGAAGCACTGTGTATCCAGGCGTCACGAAGCTGGTTTATGATCGTGCTGGTAAATTGGGACATAAGATCCATGTTGCCTTTTGTCCCGAACGGATTTCTGAGGGAAAAGCGCTCGAAGAACTGGTGAGACTGCCCCAGATTGTGGCCGCTTTCGAACGCGAGGCCATACTTCGCGCCAGCCGGCTGTTTTCGACCATCACCTCAACCATTATTCCGCTTTCTCCTATCGAAGCAGAACTGGCCAAACTGTTCACCAATAGCTGGCGTTATCTGAATTTTGCCATCTCGAATCAGTTCTATGTTCTAGCACGAACTTACGGTTTGGATTTCTACCGGATCTACGATGCGGTCACCCGGGACTATCCCAGGATGGGAAGTTTTGCGCGCCCGGGGTTCGCGGCGGGTCCATGCCTGCTCAAAGATACCCTGCAACTCGCAGCCTTTAGCGGCAACAATTTCTTTATGGGCCACGCTGCCATGCTTGTTAACGAGGGGTTGCCGAACTTCATCGTCAGCCAGCTTCGGTGTCTTGGTCTGGCTGAGCGTCGGGTAGCCATTCTCGGGATGGCTTTTAAGGCTCAGTCGGACGACATACGCGATAGCCTCTCTTATAAGCTACGAAAGCTCCTGGAAGTAGAAGCCGAAGAGGTCATTTGTACTGACCCCTACGTGCGAGACCCCTCCCTGCTCTCACTCGACGAGGCCATCCGCCGTTCGGATGTTATCATTCTAGGGGCGCCGCATTCTGTGTATCGTGACCTTTCTTTCGGCCCCGACAAGACTGTCATCGACATTTGGAATTTCTGGTCGAGTCCACGGGAGCCCAACGTGGGGGCGGGCGAAAGTTCAGGTCAGTCGATTACGGACGGTTGCCGCAAACTATGAAAATCCTCGTAACTGGCGCTTCGGGATTCATCTGTGGCTATCTCATCGGGGAACTACTGCAGGCCGGCCACCAAGTGCTGGGAGTTGATAATTTCAGCAAGTACGGCCGCGTCGAAAAGTCCTACGATAGCGATCCGCACTATACGCTCGTCGAAGGAGATGCCAAAGATCCAGATCTTCTTCGAACGCTTCTGAAGGACTGTGATCATTTCGTTGCTGCGGCCGCGATGATCGGGGGTATCACCTATTTCCACGAGTTCGCTTACGACTTGCTTGCGGAGAATGAGCGCATCACCGCCGCGACCTTTGACGCAGCTATCCATGCGCACAAGCACTCTAGGTTACGGAAAATAACTGTTATGTCTTCCAGCATGGTGTTTGAAAGCACTAGCGAGTTTCTGACGCCCGAAGGTGCAGAACGCCGCTCTCCTCCACCGTGCTCTACGTACGGCTTTCAGAAGCTCGCCGTCGAGTATTTCGCGCAGGGAGCGTGGGAGCAGTACCGTCTCCCCTACACGATTGTGCGCCCTTTCAACTGTGTGGGAATTGGAGAAAGGCGGGCGCTCCGGGACCGGAACATCTCCAGCGGGAATCTCAAACTGGCCATGTCACACGTGGTTCCGGACCTCATTCAAAAAGTGCTTCGAGGGCAGGACCCCCTGCATATCTTGGGTTCGGGCAAGCAGGTCCGCCACTACACCTATGGGGGCGATTTAGCCCGAGGGATACGGCTCTGCATCGAACACGAGGCGGCGTTGAACGAAGACTTCAATCTTTCGACACCCGTCCGGACGACCGTGCTCGAACTGGCTGAGATGATTTGGCAGAAGATTCACCGAGATGGGAAACCCTTCCAGTACGTAAACGATCCTCCCTATAAGCACGACGTTCAGGAGCGCTCACCGAGTACTCGAAAGGCGGAGACCTTGCTGGGCTTCCGCGCGACGACCATGCTGAGCGAAATTCTCGATGAGGTCGTTCCCTGGGTTGCGGAACAGATTGAGGTCGGTCGAATTTGAGCCGACCTCCAGTCGGCGTTAGACCGGGGCGCGTTGAAGTGCGTAGGCGACGCGTCCAGGAAAGCAATTCGCGAGTGCGGCGCAAGCCGGATGAGCTCACACCTTAACATCGTTATTCCGGTTTACAATGAAGGCGCCAACCTTCCCATTTTGTGGGCGAGACTCTGCTCACAGGTTCAAACTGACTTCACAGCCCATGTGGTTTACGACTTTGACGAGGATGACACCCTACCTGTCCTCGAAGGGCTTATCGCGCGGGGGGATAAGCGCGTGCACTTGGTCAAGAACGACCTTCGCGCAGGAGTCGTTGGAGCCATCCTGACGGGATTCAACCATGTTGACCACGGCCCCGTTCTCGTCTTGATGGCCGATCTTTCGGATGACCTCACTCAAGTGGATTCCATGCTCGCCTTATATGATCAGGGGTATCACATCGTCGTTGGTAGCCGCTACATGAAGGGCGGGCGCCTCGAAGGCGGCCCCAGGTTCAAACAATTTCTCTCGCGCATGTCCGGGCTTACGCTGTGCTGGTTCCGCGGGATTCCCACGCACGACGCGACCAATGCCTTCAAGATCTATGATATTGACATGCTCAGATCCTTGACCATCGAAAGCGACCGGGGGTTTGAACTCAGTCTTGAAATAACCGTGAAGGCATTCCTGGCAGGTTATCAAATCGCGGAAATTCCATCCCCATGGAAGGACCGATCCCGCGGCGAATCCCGCTTTCGGCTTTGGAGTTGGCTTCCGCATTACTTGAGATGGTACTTCTTCGCGTTCCGACACCGGCGAGAACCGTCCCGGGTGCGCGGAATAAAGCGCCACGCAGTGGGCGAAGATGGCCAATAGGAGTTCAATCATCCTATGATCGAGAGCTTGGAAGAGGCTTTTTGGTCGCGCCGGTTATTACCATGTGGGCCGCAGCTATGATCGGCAATCAAGGACGCCGATTCGCAAATATATGACACACTCGGGCTCGACGACCAACTTACGAGATGGACTCGGTACTCTCTTCCAAGCGGCTCAAGCTGAAGTCAGTGCTTGGTCGCAAGAAGGGGGTGCAAGCCTGCTCATCGCCGCTTTTGCCCTAATATTCGCAGTTTGCACATTCCTGACGATGGCGGATATCGCATGGACGGGTTACTCCGTCCTGCCATGGGGTGACATGTGGGGTTATTGGATCTGGTATCTACGGCCCAAAGAACACTTCCTCGTCGCTCTCGCCGCACAGCATAATGAGCACAGAATCGCCGTTGCGCGACTGTTCTTCCTCGCGGATCAAAGATTCTTTCAAGGCCGCGCTATCTTCATTTTCATTTGCATTTTTCTTATCCAGTTCTTTCACGCCATTCTGCTGTGGCGACTGGCCCGTCTCGCCCATTCTGAAAGTAAGAGCACACCCGTGTTCCTGGGATCAGCAGCATTTGTGTGCCTCTTTTCGGCCCAACAGTACACCAATTTCACCTGGGCCTTTCAGATTCAATTTGTTGCAGTATATTTCGCAGTTACCAGTGCCCTCACAGCCCTCATGATTCTTGCGCGGCTGTCACCTGAAGAGTGGGCGGTGCGCAGCCGTCGAACCCAGTTCTGGTTAGTGGCAACGATTGTCATCGGAATTATCGCCAGCTACTCCATGGCGAATGGCCTGCTGGTCTGGCCGTTGCTCTTTCTGGCCGCCTGTTGGTTTAGGGTACCGCGGCGCGAAAGACTCATACTTCTCGCAGCAAGCATCACAATGTGGGCGCTCTATCTTCGGCATTACAAAAATCCTACTCAGCATTCGTCCATCCGTGAGGGGCTCCTAAATCTCCCTCAAAGCTTCGCGTATGCCTTGTGTGTGCTGGGTTCTCCACTTGACGGCATCCTTTCAGCGATTAACCGAACCTTCGCGCTAGGTGGAGAGAACTGGCGGTTGGTGTGGAGCGCCTCAGTAGGTTTGATGGGACTGATCGCCGGCGCGTTCATTTCCGGCTATTTTATCGTCAAACACCGGAAGGCAAGCCGAGCAGATGTCGTCATCGTACACTTACTCTTGTTTACCACGGCCACGGCACTTCTGATCGGCCTGGGCCGCGTAAATTTCCCACTCAAAGACGCGCTTCAGTCCAGATATACAACACCTGCTTTGCTATTCTGGTTCTGCATCTTATTTCTATTCTCTTCCCTTATCGCAAGGAACTCGCCAGCGCGAAATAGTCGATCCTTTTTGGCACTTCAATTTGCGAGTACTGTGATTCTGGTCCTAGCCATCGGGTTATATCAACCCACCCGGATCCGCTATGCACACGACACCGCGGTGTATTTGAGCGAGGTCGAAGCCGCTTTCAGTGCACCTGTATATGATGAGGAAGTTTGGGGAAGGATTTGCCACGATCCGAAAGCTATGATACCCGTCGTGCGATATCTTCAAGAACATCACCTCTCGGTGTTTGCTTCGGAAAGGCTGAAGTGGCTCGGCGATCCTCTTTCGGCGCACTATAAGGCAGTCACTCCCGCCCACTGCACGGGATCCTTCGACGACATAGAGCCTCTCGCGGAAGGGGAACTTCCTGGCTTCCGGGTTCGCGGATGGGCTTGGGACACGCGACTGAAGAAGATCGCCAGGAGCATCGTGTTTACGAACAAGCAGGGTCAGATTATCGGATTCGGTTATACAGGGTTCGAGCGGCCCGATGTGCTGGCCGAAATACCGGAAATCGGCTCGGCTGAGGCCGGGTGGAAGGGCTATATTGCCGGGCTGAACGCGAGCTCAATTTCGGCATACATGGTTACCGATGCAGGCCTCAGCAGTTGCCTCATTGGAACCAGGGAGATCACAGCGTTCATCAGCGTGCCCTTTGAGCGGCTCGGTGAGGCGCCGACTGATATTCCTGTGAAGATTCTGGGGGGGTGGGTAAAGGACGGGTATTATCCCGGTTCGCAGCAGCCGCCAGTGATGACCTCGGTGTTCGGCTCGTGGGTTAGGAGTGATGCGGACACAGGAACTTGCCGGCTGGGGCCATTCCGTACCGGAAGCTACGACGTGATCGCACTGCCGGTCCTGACAGGCCCACTGACGAAAGATCTGTCCGTTGTGGTGGTCGATGCCAGTAATGGAGCCATCCTAGCCGAGTTGTCACCGCCTCCGATTCTCACCATGTGGCGGGCATGGAAGATTCCCTTGCCGCACCGTGACATGCTACTGGCGGTCGTCGCCCGGGATCAAGGCTCGCGATGGGGCGAATGGCTGGCTGTGGGAATGCCTTACGCGCTCAAATAAGCGGCTTTGCGGCATCGCTGGAGGATGTCAGAGAGAATGTGGCGTGTTTGGGAACTTGAGCGTCGTCAACTTCCACGAAGGTTTCTTTGGCGATTCTCTGAAGAAGTTTAGGGCTCCGTCTCCTGCCTGTTTGTGGATGGATGTAGATTTGGCAACTTCTGCCACGGGGGTAATGAGCGCTTTGCCAAAATTGTCTAAGCATAACTGATGGGCAATGAATGAAAGTAGATGGTTGCGACTCTTAGGCACGCGTAAGGTTAGCAGGCGTATGGTTCCGAAACAAACGGCAACGACTCCTTCCACTAACGAAGAGCGCACGAGACTACATCATAGAAGAGACTTCATACCATGGTCCTTCCTGGCAAGCGATCATGCTAAATACCTAATATCTATCTCCGTTGCAGCACTAGCGTTCATCTTAATCCTTCTAAAGATAAATCATGAACTCTTTACCGTGCCGATCAACGAGTATTACGACTTCGCAGCGAATACAATCCAGATTGAGCGTGCAAAACATTTCCATGAGCTACTTGGGAACTATTCCCGCTGGGGTTTCCATCATCCTGGTCCAGCCTTCTTTTATGTCCTCGCCTCAGGCGAAGCGGTGCTTCACGACTGGCTGCAGGTCGTGCCGGCAGTGATGAATGCTCAACTTGTAACCATTCTAATCCTAAACTCCATATTTCTATTCATCACCATAGCCATCTTTGCTAAGCAGTGCCGGTCACGGTTGTTTCTTCCGGCAGGGGTCGCTTTATCAATCTATTTTGTCTATGTCGTAAACCACACTGTAGCGGGTTCGGCGATCGTAGCCGTATGGATGCCCTATGTACCGCTGTTTTGCTTCGTGCTATTTGCGACGGCATGTCCTTCGGTGGCGTCCGGAAACATCAAGCAGCTGCCAATCCTGACCTTCACGGGGCTCATGTTATTGCACGGCCATATAGCCCAGCCTCTGTTTGTCTGCCCGTTGGCTGCTCTCGCCTTATCTGCGGTCCTGCTTTCACAGGGAAGACAAATGGGACTGAGACACTTCATCCGAGTTAACCGAACATTATTCTTGATTAGTATCGTATTAGTTCTCGTCTTCGCAACCCCAATTCTACTGGATGTAATGTTGAATAATCCGAATAACATTCACAACATTCTTGTTCACATGTCCGGATATCATGGGATGCAAAAGGGGTGGGGACAATCGCTCAAGTACGAAATTAGCTTTTTTACCTTTTTGCCCAATCCAGATGTTGTGCTGCAGAGTGCCTCAGCACAATTGATTTCAAGAGGGGGCTCGAACCCGTATGTGGTGGTGTACTGGTGCTTTTGCTGTTTCCTCGCGGGTTTAACGACGGGGAACTTGATCTCCCGGCGCAGGCCAGTACCCGCGTTCCTCAAGTATTTGATGGCAGAGGTTGTCATCATTGGGCTGCTTTTTTTCTTCTGGAGCCGACAAATATCGGGGCCACTCTACAATTTCAATGGACACTTTTTCTACTCAGTCCAATTGTTAATCCTATTGGGCATGGGTTGTCTCATCCTCAATGGCGTTGCGCCAACTCTGAAATGGATGAGCATAATTGCCCTGTCATGTGCCCTTCCGTCTCTGATGCTCATTGCCAAGCCCTACTTTCGGAATGCCGAGACGGGTTGGGAGAGAACGGATCGCCTGATTGCAAGCTTGCCTCCGGATATGGGACTGGTCCACGTCACATTTCCCACTGAGGATTGGCTCGAGATAATTGGCGTGGCAAGCCACATGAAGCGTGAGGGGCATCCGTTTTGCATCACTGACGATTATTGGAGCTTGTTTGGTCATGAGAACGTCTGTGATGACCACATGATAGGCTTACAGAACCTTATCTTGGCACCCGCCCCCAGAAGGTGTGAGGCTCCGTGCCGCACTCTGGAACATGACGAGCAGTTTGTTCTCCTGTTGAGTCCCTATCCGTGGTTCAAACCGCCATTTCAGATTGAAGGTGATGGCGTTTCTAGCCTAAATAAGGACTTCTATCGGGAAGAGGAGGGTATGTGGTCATCGAAGAGCTCGACGATTCATTTCTTGCTGGCGCCCGAGGCTGAGAAGGGTCTGCCCGTGCGTGTCCGGATCATCGGAGAGGGCCTTCCAGGGCGTCCCGTGGAGATATCCCTAAATGGAAGGCATATTGGAATTATCAGTGCGGGTCAGCATATATCCGAATTCGTGGTGGATGGAAATAGCTTCCGGCCAGGCCGGGAGAATGGTCTAATGTTCAAGGTTGAGAACGCTGGGCCAGTTGGCCGCGATTGGCGAGTGCTTGGTTTCTTTGTCAAGAAGGTTGAGTTTGAGGTATTCAATTGCAGGGGGCCTTCGCGCGAACTACAGAACTGTCGGTAGAGCGTGTGTCCTCGTCACCTCCAATGCATGCCGCAGCAGCTGTCTTGTTGGAAGCCGGGAGATCCCTCAGCCCATCGGCGGAACATTGAGCAGATAGGAAAGCCACTCACGGACATCCCAGTCAATGTCCATGATCCGTACGCGAACAACGGATATTCTTCGCGAGCCGTAACGGCTGCCCTCGGAGAGCGGCTGACCGTGCTGAGTTCGAAGCAACGAGAACCGGGCAGGCTCCCATGCAATTCGGGGTCGGATGGAATCTCATAAAAGGTCGCAACCTGGAGCGAGTTCCCGCGTGACGTGCCGTCCCTGGCGCGTTCGATCCTGGTCGCGAGAGTACGATCCGCGGACAAAAGCGGGGGTCCGCACTACTTGCCACAACTATCCAACCATTTTCGTCTAAAACGCCGACCAACGCCAAATACTTTCCGAAGCGGCCCAGTCCATCTCCATGATCTGGATTCACAAATCTTCGAAATCTGCGCTGTCAGGGCCTGTATCTTCCGATCTCTCTCGGAGGCTCGAGCTGAGAGTGCCTGCACCAGCTTCTCTTTCTCAGTTAACATCCGCGTAATTTGCTCTTTTTCAAGAAGCACAGATCGCATTATGCATCCGCTAGCCGTTTCCGTCAGGTTATTTGACCTCGATAGATCTGCCGGGTTTTTCCGCGATTTCCTAATAAAAACAATCGCGTCGGAGGTGGGGTCGCCGAAATTTCTATCAAAGCTGTCATAAAACTCGATCTCGCTGTTCTCGGCAAGGTGGGTCAATTGTTCCCTGGAGATAAACTTAGTATGAAGAGTAATGCCGCAACAAAGAGCGTGCAGGATTTGTTTTGTTTTTATTGCCTGCCGCTCTTCAAGTTGGGGGGGTTGATAGTTGAGATCCTCGATAACGTAATAGCCACCCTCTTTCAAATACGGGAATAAAATCCCAAGGGCAAGCTGCTGGTGATGAGACGCATGACTTCCGTCGTCAATGATAATATCAAAAGTACCAGACGCATCCCGCATGACAGATAATAAGTGGTCAGGATTACCCATATCCCCGCGAACAATTTTGCACCCTGGAAGCACGGGCGCTTTTGTGAAATCTGCTATATCAAAGCCTACGATTTCCGCGTTCGGAAAGTATTCCCGCCACATAAAAAGGCTGGGCGTATCATCATAAGGGCCGCCGGGATTTCTGGCTTGAATATCATGACGAAGCAGCCCTATTTCCAGAAGCCTTATGGAGTGGTCCTTGATCGGATCAAAATATCGTTCGTATAAGGCAGCATAACCATGTGCGTTGTAGTATAGAGTACCCTTATCGGACTTATATTTATTTGCAAGCTGATCAAGCCTCCACAGCTTCTTTTTATATGGCAGCCTCTGGCTTACACCGACTGCCATGAAGTGTTTTCGCAGGGACAGTCCAGATTTCTGCACTTCATTATGCACCTCCGGATTCAGCCAACCATACACATACTCATCAAAGTCTTGAGGCAGTCGAGATTGGCCAGAATACCCAGGCCAGACGATAAATTGATTATCTATCAGTTCGCCGCTAAAATAACCGAACTCGAAATTCAAATGGCGAGCAACAAAATTACAGGAAAGCTGGTCGCGCTTTGAAAAGCGAAGAACATGGTCAAACCAGATGTCTCCAAGTTGAATGATCCTGGGGTCATTGTGTTTTCTGAGAAGCACTGTGTTCGCGCACAAGCCTGCCTTTTTGGGATATCCGAGGGCTCGATAGTAATCCATCTGTTCTCTTACACGACGTTCATCATCATAACCAAGCCGAATTACCTCCTCTGCCTCATCGTAGACACAATCGCGCCATGGATGCTTGAAACACCAATAGTTCAATTCTCTGCCGACATATGTCTGCAAAATTTCCAGCGGACTTGTCTTGAATCTCACAGTGTTATCAACGTACAAAGACCACTCGAATTCCGGAAAATAAATGTGCGGAAGGAGCTTGGGACGCCTGGAGGCGCGACCAGGATCAAGCAAATGAGTATCTAGCTCTACTAACTTCCAGCCGTTTGGCTCTATGGAAATGTCATCCGTAAGACATATCCGTTCAAAATCCTCAGATTTTTCTTGAAAGGGATTGTTCAAGCTGGATTCTGACCCAGTTAAAACGGTATACACGACAAATTTGTCCATGATTAAAGGTTCCTTTTGTGGGTTCATCAAGTTTAACGAGAGCCGTTCTTTCTGTCAAATCATTGGGCCCAAGTGACTTGCCATTGTTTTCTGTGCCAATCATAAGGCGAGTTTCGAGATAGTTACGGACTGACTTAGAAAGTGGTACAACAATTGGCGGCATATATGGACCCATCCCGGATGCAAGAGCCTTCTGCGTCGGGCGCTGTGGGACAAGAGACGCATGCATATATCCGGCCTCTGCGAACTGAGGAGTGGGATGCTCCTCGGGCCCTGATGGAATGTGCGCTTCTTCTCCTAATCAGGTCAACGGCCTTGTGCGGCCCTGCCCCCCCCGCAGGTTCTGAAGAAGCTGGTCTCAGCCATCGGCGCCATCATCGGGGGCTCAAGCATCTCCGTAGGAATCAACTCCGGCTACACAGCACGCCGGTAACCTTCCTGGTGGGCGATCAACGACCACACGATCCGAGCATTCTTGTTCGCTAGCGCCACACGCGCCTTGGTGGTACCCAGTCGCCGCTGCTTGTCCGCAATCCACCGACTGCGACGGTCGGTCTTCCGTCCGGCCCGATAGACCACCGAACGTGCTCCGTGAATCAGCAGAGTGCGCAAATAGGGGTCGCCCCGCTTACTGATACCGAACAGTCGCAGTTTGCTGCCGCTGGAGCGCTGCCTGGGCACCAAGCCGAGCCAGGCGGCGAACTGTCTGCCATTTCTAAAGGTCTTCCCATCGCTCATGGCGGCGACCAGCGCTGTGGCGGTGACCGGGCCGATCCCTTCAACCGCCGCAACCCGTTGGCAGGGCTCGCTGGCCTGGTAAACTGCCTTCACCTGTTCCTCGATGGTTTCAATCTTGCCATCCAGCTCCACGGGTTCGGCGTAGAGAGACGCAAACAGGCGACGACTGAAAGCCGTCAACTCGTTGTTCCCATCTTCAAGGATCTCCGGCAAGCCTCGCCGAACCTGACCGACATGCAGCGGCAGCACGATCCCGTATTCCATCAACAGCCCCCGCACCTGGTTGGCAAGTTGAGTCCGCAAACTCACCCATCGGCTCCGTAACCGATGCAGCGCCTGGATGTCTTGCTGCTCGACCGACTTCGCGGGTACAAAGCGCATCTGCGGTCGGCTGACCGCTTCGCAGATGGCCTCGGCATCATTGCGGTCGTTCTTGTTGGATTTCACATACGGCTTGACGAACTGGGGCGCCATGAGTCGAACCGTGTGGCCGAACCCCCTGAGCCGTCTTACCCAGTAGTGCGCTCCCCCACAAGCTTCCAGGCCGACTAAACACGGAGGCAAATTCGCGAAGAACGGCACAACTTGCTCCCGACGAAGCCTGCGGCGCACAACCAGTTTCTCTTGCTCATCCACTCCCTGTACCTGAAAAACCTGCTTGGCAATGTCCAGACCGATTGTCCTCACTGTCATGAATGTCCCACCCTTCTGAGCGATGGAGCTTACCTTGGATTCCATCGCTGCAGAAACCGGGATGGGTCCATTCCATTAGGTCAAGAGAAAGGCTTGCATGTAGTTCTGCGCGAAGATAAAGTTGAAGCGCGAAATTGCTTTTAAATGGCAGGGCCGTGGAGACTGATACTCCTACAAATAACGGCAGAGGCCGGGCAAAAACAGTGATTGCCGTCCTGGGCCTAGGGCATGTGGGGCTCCCCACAGCACTCGGGTTCGCTGAGCTGGGCTGGGAGGTAGTTGGCGCCGACGACGACGCGGAAAAAGTGGCTCTGCTGAACTCCGGGAAGACGACCTTCTACGAGGCGGGCCTCCAAACCTTGTTGACCAAGCACTTGGAAAGCGGAGCATTCAGGCTCGCCGACGACGTCGCGAGTGCTATCCGCTCTGCCACAGTGGTTTTCATTTGTGTAGGCACACCCCAAAAGGAGGATGGGGCTGCCGACCTCAGCCAAGTCGAGAAAGTTGCTCGTACGATTGCCCATAACCTTAACGGCTACAAGTTGATTGTTTCAAAAAGTACGGTCCCGGCCATCACCGGGCAGTGGATCGAGAAGACTGTCGCCCGTTACGCTCGCGTCGAAGAGCAGACGCAACGGAGGGCTAGGCAAGGCGGTCCTAAGCACCCTGGAACTCAAGCCCCGGAAAGCGGCATTGAGTTCGACGTGGCCTCTAACCCGGAATTCCTGCAGGAAGGTAAAGCCCTTGAGAATTTCTTTCATCCGGATCGTATTGTGATCGGGGTGGAGTCCGAGAAGGCAAGAAAGATCTTGAAAAGCATCTATGGACCTCTGAAGTGCCCTATCGCCGTGACCAACACCAGCACCGCTGAGCTGGTCAAGCACGCTGCCAACGCTTTCCTCTCCACAAAGATTTCATTCATCAACATGGTTGCCGACGTTTGCGAGGCAGTGGGGGCGGACATCGAAGAGGTCGCTCACATTTTGGGCCTGGACCCCCGAATTGGAGGGGAGTTCCTCCACGCCGGAATCGGTTTTGGAGGTTATTGCTTCCCTAAGGATCTCAGGGCGTTCCTCCACCTGGCTGAAGAGCATGGGGTAGATTGCGGGATCCTTAAGGAGGTCGAACGCGTCAACCTGCAGCGCACCAGACTTTTCGTTAAGAAGGTTCGTGATGCTCTCTGGGTGCTAAAGGGAAAGACGATTGGCGTCTGGGGTCTGGCGTTCAAGCCTGATACTGACGACATTCGCGAAGCCCCGAGTTTGAGGATCGTTGACGCTCTGATGAAAGAGGGTGCTTCTCTGCGTTTGTATGATCCCAAGGCGGTGCCTAACGCACAACGTATTTTCCCAGAGGAGGCTGGTCGGCTTGCTTACTGCTCATCTGCTTATGAGGCGGCACGCGGGGCCCACGCCCTACTGCTCCTGACGGAATGGGACGAGTTCCGACGAGTGGACTTCACCCGGGTGCGTGGCCTCATGGAGGTCCCAGTTTTGGTTGACGGAAGAAATCTTTTTGATCCGCACCGCGTGCGTGCGGCTGGACTTGAATATCACAGCGTGGGCCGGGGCAGCGTCGAACATCCCACGGCGGCCTCGACCGAGAACCGAGGGAAAAAGGAAGCTACAAGGTGAGTGCTTCTAGGGCTGTTATCACGGACTCTTAACCAAGCAACATGCCAAGGACTTTGATAACGGGTGGGGCCGGCTTCCTAGGCTCGCATCTCTGCGACCGTCTCATTGCTGCTGGCCACGAAGTAATTTGCGTGGACAACCTGTTGACCGGGCAAATGGATAATATCCGACATCTTCTTGATCATCCTCGATTCGCCTTCATCCAGCATGACGTTACCAATCCCATTGACCTGCCAATGCTCCTGAAGTCCGCGAGGGATCAGGGTCACAGTCGTCATCGAGAAACCCCCAGACTGGACTATGTCTTGCACATGGCTTCACCGGCGAGCCCCAAGGATTATTATCGACACCCTATTCACACGCTGAAGGTTGGGTCGTTGGGGACATACTATGCTCTTGGGTTGGCCAAGGCCCACAACAGTGTGCTTCTGTTCAGCTCGACATCCGAGGTTTACGGAGACCCCCAGGTGAATCCACAACCCGAGACCTACTGGGGACACGTCAATCCAATCGGACCGCGCAGCGTTTATGACGAGGCCAAGCGGTTCGCGGAGGCCATAACGATAGCGTATCACCGCAAGCACGGCCTCAGAGTTCGGATCGCCCGAATCTTTAACACCTATGGCGAGCGTATGCGCATCGACGACGGTCGTGCCTTGCCTAATTTCCTGACTCAGGCACTGCAGGGCAAACCGCTTACGGTTTACGGTGACGGCAGCCAAACGCGGAGCTGCTGCTATGTGAGCGACCTTGTGGAAGGACTCTACCGTTTGTTGACATCCGATGAGACTGGACCCGTCAACCTTGGGAACCCCGAGGAGGTTTCCATACTAGAGCTGGCGCAAAAGGTCATCGAATACTCCGGAAGCCAGAGTAACATTGTCTTCGAGCCACTGCCCACGGACGATCCGACTCGACGCCGGCCGGATATTTCCAAGGCTACAGGAGTTCTGGGCTGGCGGCCCACAGTCAACCTGGAGGAAGGAATCCGGAGAGTGATCCCGTATTTCCGGGAGAGACTGGGACTCTATGCGTCGAGCCCGCCTGCGTCGCCAAAGGTGGCCAGGCTTGACTAGCCGAGAGGGGCCGTTTGGTAGTGACAGCGGTTGTTTGTTAAGAGTCGTACAGGCTCGCCTCCAATTTAATAGGGCATGAACCCATAATTACCGAACTCTTGCCGTGCGGCCCGCAGCCGATTGCTGCGACCCTCAACCCGATCGGGTGGTGTGCCGATTTCTGTTGAAAAGTAAGTAGCGCATTTTCTCCTCTGAAGCCAGGATTTTTTCTAAGCCGCCACGGCTGCAGCCTCCGCCAGATCGAACCACCGTTCGAGCCGACGCATCCTCACCTGCCCGCTGGCGAACAAACCAAAGAACAGCAGCAACGCCGCCTTCTCGGAGGGCACGGAAGCCTGCGTCCTGACGCGTCGCCGGAACTCCTCCTGCAGCCGTTCGATCGCATTCGTGGTCCGCAACGACTTATGCTGATTGGCCGGGAAGCGGTAAAAGGTCAGCAACTCCTTCCCGGCCTCTTCCAGACTGGCGGCCACCGACGGGCACGGCTTCCTCCACTTCGTCAGGCAGCTGTCGCGGACCCTTTCTGCCGCCGCTCGATTGGGAGCATTGATGATCCGGCAATAGTCTTCATGAACTGCTTCCTGGGCATGCTCGGTGGCTTTGGCGAACAGGTTCCGGAGCTTGTGCACAGTACAGCGCTGATGGGCGACGCCCGGCCAGATCCGCTCCCTGGCGTTCTTCAGCCCCGCGTTGCCATCACTCGTGATCAGCAGCGGGCACCCCAGGTGCCGCGTCGCCACGTCTTCCAGCATCATCTGCCAGGCCGCGGCCGTCTCCGCCCCACCAGTGGCTAAGGCCAGTAAGCCCTTCTCCCCTGTATCCTTCACGCCCAGGGCCACCAGCACCGGCAGCGAGACCCCCTTGCCCGCACTCCGCACCTTGGGATAAATGGCATGCAAGTAAAGATAGACGATGCGCTCCGCAGCCCAGCCCCGCTGCCGTCAGCGCTCGTAACTTTCTTCCCGCCGATTCACCAGCCGCGACACCGCGCTTTTCAACGACGGCGCCCCCCCTCAGCAACGGCTTCAACGCCCCGCGAATCCGCCTCGTGTTGCCTCCGGAGGGGTAGACGCCCAGGGCCGCTTGCTCGACCTCCGGCGAACTGCGCCGGGAGCGCGGCAACAGCTGACTGCGCCACTCCCGTTCTTCTCCCTGAGGATTCACCAAGCGAGCCCTGGGCACCGCCAGCCTCACGGTGCCGCCCCTCAGCGTCAGCCTTCGGCTCTTCCTCTCATGCCGGTAGCCGCAACGCCCTAGGGCGCGCTGGCTGCGCCGTGCTCCCAAGGCCGCTTCCACTTCTTCGTGGAGAATTTCCTCGACCACTTCTCGCACCTGTTCCCGAATCGCTTCTGCCAAGCCCTCTCGCCATACACTGGCTTGGTCCTCGACCCTCTCGGTGATACCCTGCCTCATGGCGTATTCCTCCTGTTCCTGATGGCTTACCAGGGGTCGGCAGGTTTTTTCTTTCCATGGCTGCTGGAGGTGGCACGCCGACACCAAATCGATGTCGTGCTAGTCTGGCGGCTGGATCGGTGGGGCCGCTCGCTGGCCGACCTGGTCGTGACTTTGAAAGAACTGGCCGACCTGGGTGTCGATTTCGTGTCGCTGACCGAAGCTCTGGGCCTGACGACACCGACTGGGCGGGCCATGGCGGGTCTGCTGGCCGTCTTCGCTGAGTTCGAGCATGAGATCCTGCGGGAACGAGTCCGCGCCTGACTGGCCCACGCTCGACAGAACGGGAAGCGTCTGGGACGACCACGAACGGCCGCGCTCCAGGCCGAACAAGTCCGGCAACCACACCGTGCCGGCGTCAGCAAGGCCGAGATCGCCCGTCGGCTGCAGATCGGTCGCACGTCGGTGCGCCGCCTTCTGGCAGCGAAGAGAGTTTGAAAATGCCAACTAAGATCGCCACTCCACAGGAAATCTGTCAAATCAGGGTCACTCTGCTTGGCACTTGTCCGCGCATCTGGCGCCGACTCCTGGTACCTGCGGATTTGACCTTGGAGCAATTGCACGCCGTGCTGCAAGCGGCGATGGGATGGGACGACTCGCACCTATACGACTTCCGCATTGGCCAGAGACGACCCGGGCGGCCCGATCCCAACGACCGGCTCATGGATCTACCCGCCGTCGGCAACGAACGCATGGTGCGACCACTCAAGGTTCTGGGCAAGGTCGGTGCGAAGGCTGTGTATACCTACGACTTTGGCGACAGTTAGGAACATGCGATCGTCGTTGAAAAAGTGCTGCCGCCCGAACCGGGGGTTCCCTATCGGATCTGTGTGAGCGGCAAACTCCAAGGTCCGCCCGAAGACTGCGGGGGTACCCCGGGTTTCTACAATCTCCTGGAAGCCATCCGTGATCCGGCCCACGACCAGCATGAGCAAATGTTGGAATGGGGGGGCGGCGATTTCGATCCCGAGGCATTCTCAGTCGATGACGTCAACCAGCGGCCTGCGCCCCTGCAGCGCCGTCCGCCCAAGGGCTGAAAGCGAGTGAAACTCCGTTCAGAAAGGCGCCTGCCGACACCCCACGCAGCCTTGCTGAAAGCGCACAATTCGCTGTTGGAACATAAGAAATAACGACCCGTTCGTTAATCTGATCAACAGATTCACTGGGAACTGGAGGGAGTAGCGCGGTTGTTTCCGCCGGCCTTCGTCGGGGCTGGTGTCAATTTATCAATGGATGTGCTTCGGGCCGCTGTAGGTTCCTTCAGGGCGTACTTCGTCAGACACCACAGCGCCCGCACTCCGTCCTTCCAGCCGATCTTCTTACCCCCTTCATAGGTGCGTCCTGAGTAGCTAATCCCGACCTCGTAGACGCGCAGGTGTCTCTTTGCAATCTTGACAGTAACCTCCGGCTCAAAACCGAACCGGTCCTCCTCTAATCGGATGGACTGGATGACGTCCCGCCGGAACACCTTGTAACAGGTTTCCATGTCAGTGAGATTAAGATTGGTCAGGGCGTTGGAAACCAACGTCAGTACCCAGTTGACGACCGAGTGCCAGAAGGGCGAAACAAGGTGCGGCCGTCCACCAAGGAAGCGGGAACCATAAACCACATCAGCTTTGTTTTCAATAAGGGCCTCTAAAAGGATTGGGTACTCTGAAGGGTCGTACTCCAAGTCTGCATCCTGGATCACAACAAAGTCGCCGCCAGCTTCCTGAATACCTCTCCGCAACGCAGCACCTTTTCCCATGTTACGTGGTTGTAGGAATACTCGCATTTCAGTATGCTCTTTCTGCAATTCACAAAGAATCTCACGCGAGCCATCCGTGGATCCATCGTCGACGGAGAGGAGTTCGATCTCGAGCGGGACGGCGAGGACTCTTTCCACCGCTCGGCGCAGTGTTGCGCGTTCGTTGTAAACGGGCATGACTACAGAAAGAGTCATAAGCATCGGGGGACAGTCGCAGGCGATACTTTAGCTCAGGAATAGTCACTCGGCCAAAGCCGAAGCATAGTATACCTTACGCGAAAAACCTCTACGAGTTTTGTTGAACAGTTGGCTGAGAACAATGCTCATCAGCACGTCGATCGGCCGCTCAGGTGATCCACCTGTGCGAACTGCGAGTCCGACGCTCCCACAGGGTTTGTTGCGATTAAAGGCTACACGCGGTCTGCATGATTTCATCTCCGCAAACTGGCGATGGTTGAGGGGTCGATTTCGGGCTCGGCCTTCAAGAGTGAAGTGCTAAACTCAGGGGTGTGGGTACATATAGACAGCCTGCTCGGCACTTTTCTTTGGCTAGACGCGGTGACGTGCCCCCCGAAAACTGGTCCAGTGGAAATGTGAGTTCTCGGGTATAAAAAACCGAGAGGAGAACTCACGATGAAGAAGAGCCGATTCACGGAGGAGCAGATTATTGCGGTTTTGAAGGAAGGGGAGGCGGGGA
>JAIQGH010000042.1 GCA_020072655.1 Terriglobia bacterium
ACCGGCTGGACGGACATCGCCTGCTACACCGATGAGCCGACGCAGAAACACACCCAGGAGATCTTCGAATACGCCGCGTCGATGTTCGACGAGATCATGATCGACGATTTCTGGTTCACCGATTGCCGGTGCGAGGAGTGTCAGAAGGCCCGGGGCGACAAAAGCTGGCCCCAGTATCACTGCGACCTGATGGTGAAAGTCAGCCGCGAGCGGGTCTTGAAGCCGGCCAAGGCCGTCAATCCCAACGTCAAAATCATCATCAAGTATCCCCAGTGGTACGACACATTCCAGGAGCGCGGCTACGCCGTGCATCAGGAGACGGCGCTCTATGACCGGATCTGGGTGGGAATGGAGCTGCGCGATCCCAGTTCCGATAAATGGGAGCACACGCAGCAATACGCAGGCTTCTTCATTTACCGCTGGCTGAGCGAAATCGGCGGCGAGAAAAACGGCGGCGGCTGGTTCGATCCTTACGGCACCGACCCGACGTTCTATCTCGACCAGGCTTACCTCAGCGTGCTGGCCGGCGCGCCCGAGGTTTTGCTGTTTCACTATGGCGCGCTGATTTCACCGGAATATCACGCTCAAGCCGAGGCCTTCGCGTCGCGGCGGGCGCAGCTTGAATCGCTCACGAAGTTCGTTGAAGGCTGGAGCGGCATTCCCGCTTACAAGCCGCCATCCAGTGAGCCCGGCAACGAGCCGTACATCTTTGACGACATCGGGATGTTGGCTGTGCCCCTCGTGCCCGCGGCGAAGTTTCCCCAAAACTCGCGCGTCGCGCTCTTTACCAACCATGCGCTCGAGGACACGGAGATTGTCACCGAGCTTGTGAGTTTCCTCAAGGCAGGCGGGACGGCGTTCGTGAGCGAAGGGCTGGCGCATCGCCTCAGCGGCGACCCGCGTCTGCCGGCCAAAGAGCCGCTTGAACTGCCCAAAGGAAAGTACCTCCAGACGGCCGAACTGGACGGCGGGAAATTGATTGTCTTTTCGGACGCGCTGCCGCGCCTCTGTTATGTTGACGCCCAGGACCGCATCGCGCAGCCGACGCCCGCGCTGCGCGAGGCGCTCGAGGGCTTGCGCAACGCGGTGGCGGACTTTGCGCCCACCTCGCTCGACGCGCCGCCGCGCGTGGCGGTGTTCCCGCTCAAGGGCCGCGTGGCCGTGATGAATTTCACGGAACTGACCGTGAGTTGTCGTCTGACCGGAATGGGGGGAATGATAAGCCGGCAGAAGAAAGTCTTTGCGACGCCGGGCGCCCTCCTGGGTTCAGACGGCGTGACGCTGAGGCTGCCCCCCCACGCGCTGCTAATTGTGGAGTAGAGCCGGTCTTCAGGCCGGCATCCCGAGGCGCCGGCACGTTGGCAGCGCCGGCCTTGAGGGCGACACCGTTGGATAACATACGTGCCGGGCTAAAGCCCGGCGCTACTTTGCGCTCCGCGTGCGGATCATCGCCACCGTCTTCTCGCTGGCTAGCTCGCGGAGCGCGTCGGCGGCGATCCAGCGTGCGGCTTTGGAATCCAGCCTTTGAATTTCCTTGCCAGCCTTGATCGCGGCGGCGCGCAGCTTCAGATTGCGCTTGCCCATCTGCCTTAGCGCCCAATTCACGGCCTTTTTCACGAAATTTCTCTCGTCTGTCGCGCCGCGCTTGATGAGGGGCAGGTAGCGCAGGAACGTGCTGTCCCGCGCCCCCTTGTCGTGGACCAGGCGGAAGAGATTATTGCAGGTGCCGTCCACGACGGCCCAGGAGTCGAAGTCCCGCGCCCAGCGTTCCATCTGCTCTTCCGTGACCCGCGCAGGGTCGTCGATGAGGCCCGCCAAGCCTTTCGCGTCGTGAATTCCCGAGGCCCACAGCCGCTCGGCCAGCGCGTGATCCTTGCGATGGACGCGCGCAATCCGCCGCAGCGCGGGCGCAGGGACGCCGTAGGCTTTCTTCACGTTAATGCCGAAGCGCGCCATACCCGCAATGTTGCGCGGGTTGTAGTAGGACTTCATCTTGTTCAGGATCTCGTGATATTCCATGCCGTGTGACTCCTGGCGAATTGGGTTCGTACGGCGCGCCTGCGCCTCGGAAAGGATATACTGACCTGCATGCGACCCGAGAATATATTGTCCCGCTGCTCAGCCCCTTGGAGGTGTTCCATGAGAGATCATCGGCCTTATGAGTCTAGCTGGCACTTTGTTCAGGCGATCATTTTCGTAGCCTTTGTGGTCCCGTCCATATCGGCCCAACAAATTCCCGAGGCGGCCTGGAGCCGGGGCATCGGCGAGTCGCTCGACAATCCCGGGGTCACAAAGGTACGAGGAAATATTGATGAAGGCTATTGGCAGGGTGTGCCGCTGGGCGGGTTCGGCAGCGGCAGCATCGGCCGCACGTATCGCGGCGATTTCGCGCGCTGGCACCTGAAGACCGGCGTGCACAAATACCAGTCGATCGCCTCCAACGTCTTCGCGGCCTTCGAGCAGTCCGAGGGCGGCCCTCCGCAGGCGGTCGTGCTGCGGGCGGGAAAGCCCGAAGGCGCGGTGGCGCTCTCGGCCTGGAACTGGAGCTACCCGACGGGCGCGGGGAAATACTACGCGCTGTTCCCGAAGGCGTGGTTCGACTACGAGTCCCCCGCTTTCCCTGTGCATCTCACCTGCGAGCAGTTTTCACCCGTCCTGCCGAACAACTACAAGGAGACCAGCTACCCGGTGGGCGTTTTCGTCTGGCACGCCAAAAACACTTCTGACAAGCCCGCAAAAGTCTCGGTTCTCTTTTCGTGGACGAACATGGTGGGCTGGTTCTCGGAATTCAATGGATACCTCAATCTCGGACTTGGGTCGGGCACATACAACAAGCCGCAATGGGAAAAGCTCGCGCCGGGCGGCATGATGAGGGGCCTTGTGTTCGACCGCGTGCGCAGCGGCCCGGCGGAAACGGACGCGGACGGCCAGTTCGCCATCGCGGCCCTTGAAGACCCGGATGTGAAGATTAGCTACCAGACGACCTTCGACGTCACAAGCGACGGCGCGAGCGTCTGGAACACGTTCGCACAGGACGGCACGCTGCATGACCTCCCGCACAACTGGCTGAGCTCGGGCGTCAATCCTGTGGGCGGGGCGATCGCCGTAACCTTCACGCTCGCCGCGGGAGCCGCAAAAGATGTCCCCATGGTGCTCGCCTGGGATTTCCCCATCGTGCAGTTCGGCGCCGGGCGGCGCTGGTACAAGCGCTACACGGCCTTCTTCGGAACGAGCGGCAGCGCGGCGTGGCGAATCGCGCGCACGGGCCTCCAGAACTGGCGGCAGTGGAGCAAAGCTATCGACGAGTGGCAGCGGCCCATCGTCGCCGACGCGGCGAAGCCCCTGTGGTATCGCGGCATGCTCTTTAACGAGCTTTACTACCTCGCGGATGGTGGCACGTTCTGGGAGAACGGCGAAGTCGGCAAACCCGCGACGGGCCCGCATCACCATTTCAGCTACCTCGAGTGCTTCGATTACCCGTTCTACTCGACGCTCGACGTGCGCTTCTACGCTTCGTGGGCGCTGCTGAAGTTCTGGCCGGACCTGGAAAAAGAGGAGATGCGCCAGTTCGCGGACACCGTGCCGCTCGACTACCAGCAGTATCACCAGATCGGCTGGGACAAGAGCATCGCGCTGCGCAAGGCCGCCGGAGCGCTGCCGCACGACCTTGGCGCGCCCATTGAAGACCCCCTCCGGCGCGTGAACCAGTATGGCTATCAGAATGTGACGGTGTGGAAGGACCTGAACAGCAAGTTTGTGCTCCAGGTGTACCGCGATTTCGCCCTGACCGGCGGCAAGGACCTGGAGTTCCTCCGCGCCACGTGGCCGGCGGTGAAGTCGTCGCTCGACTATCTCAAGAAGTTCGACACCAAAGGCGATGGCCTGCCGCAGAACGAAGGCATCCCCGATCAGACCTACGACACCTGGCGCATGCGCGGCACGAGCGCCTATTGCGGCAGCCTATGGCTGGCTTCTCTCAAGGCGGCGGTGAGGATGGCCGCGAAGGTCGGTGACCCCGAGGCGGGGAAGGAATATCAGACCTGGTACGACAAGGCGCAGCCGAACTTCGTCAAAGAACTCTGGAACGGCGAGTACTTCAATTACGACACGGAGAGTCCGTACAAGTCGAACGTCATGGCCGACCAACTCGTCGGGCAATGGTACGCCAACCTCTGCGGCTTGGGCGAAATCGTGCCGCACAAGATGACTCGGAAGGCGCTGGCGACGGTTTTCAAGCTGAACGTCCTGGGATTCGAGAAGGGCGAGATGGGCGCTGTGAACGGCATCAACGCCGACGGCACGCTCATCAAGGATAACGAGCAGACGGAAGAAGTCTGGGCAGGGACGACGCTCGCGCTGGCGTCGTTTCTGAAATCTGAAGGCATGCTCGACGAGGCCTACAAGACCGTTTGGGGTGTCCACAACGTCGTGTATGTGAAGAAGGGCTACTGGTTCCGCACGCCGGAAGCGTGGGACCACGCCGGCAACTTCCGCGCCGAACTCTACATGCGCCCGCAGGCCATCTGGGCGATGGAGTTCGGCCAATGAAGGATGAAGTCTGAAGTGTAACAGATAAAAGGTCCCGAGTGGGGGGCTCCCTCGTCTGGATTCTTCCGCGCGGAATACTCTGTGCCGCCTCAAAACAAAGGAGTCCGGGGCGGCTCCGGCGAGTGGGGCGTGAAAGTGATAAGGGCGCCCTCACCGGAGGAAGCCGCCCGGACTCGCGTGCGTCTGGAACACGAGCGGGTAAAGCCTATTGTGGTCCCGGGCCCGTGTTGCCTTCCGGGCGCTGGCCACGCCCGCCCCAGCGTCCTTCGCCCATCATGCCGGACATGATTCGCGTGGCCGTGAATTCGCCGTTGACCTCTTTGCCGACGGCCATCACGCGGTCACCCACTTTCAGATCAGCGAGGGTTGCGGGCTGGCCCTGCTTCATGAAAGTGGTCTGCTCGTTGATCTTCACCACCCGCTCGCCCTGCCGGCGATTGCGCAGCGTCAACTGATTCTTGCCGATGGCGATGATTTCGCCAAAAGCTCTATCTCCGCCACCCCCAAAGCGCTGCATCTGATCTTCGGTCACACGGCGCACCGCCAGCGCGGTGATTTCGTTATTGGCACCGGCGCGCCCCATCACGAAGACGTGGTCGCCCGGCTTGAGGTCTTCGAGCTGAATCTCCCGTTGAGCCTCTCGATAGCGCGTCTCAGCGCCGAGCAGGATTGTTTGTTCTTTTCCATCCCCAGTTTTCACCGTGATGCGGTCAACGCCCACCGACGCCACGGTTCCCATGATGCGCGGGCCACCTGGTTCTCCTTGGAATCCGCGACCCCCGCTCGGCCCCGGCCCCTGCGCCGGGGGCGCTTGACTGAACCCCAGCAGGGGAAAAAGCAAGAACACGGTCACCATCCATTTCGCCATAGTCTCCTCCTCCGCAATCAGACGACGAGCCGGGATGCAAGGTTACGGTGTAACCTGGGTCAAGGCTTTCCCGTCAAACACAAGGTCAGGGAGAAAATCGAACACTCGGGAGTTCACGGTCGGGAGGCGGCGGTTATCTCACATGTTTGCTAAACGCTTCGTTTGGCTCGTCGTCCTGCTTGGCGGGCTTGCCACCTCAATCTGGGCACAGACGGGCGACGGTGGCGTGATTACGGGTCACGTGCGCGGTCCCGGCGGGGTTTCCGTGCCGGGCGCAACCGTGCAATTGATCGACCCGCAATCCGGCGAGCGCAAGGAGACGTGGACCGACGAGTCGGGCAACTATACGTTCAGTGGCCTTCATCCCGGCACATACAAGCTGGAAGTTTCATTGCTGGGATTCCGCACCGACGTTCGCGAGCCCATTCCGGTGGACGCGGGGAAGACCCTCAAGGTCAACGCCGCGCTGGTCTTTGCATACGGCGAGGAGAGCGGTCCGCAAGTTGCCCGCAGCAGCGGCCCGAGGAATGCCGGGGGGCCCCTACCAGCGGGATTGCCGCAGGGGGACGGCGGAATGGCGGAGCGGGAGGGCGGTGGCCAGGGCCCTGCGCTTGGCGGAGGAGAAGGCACAGTGCGCCTATCTGAAGCCGGGGGAAACGGCAACGGGAACGGGAACGGTAATGGCTTCCAAGAGGAAGCCCCTCCGGAAGGAGCTGATGCCTCGGCCAGCGCGGCGAATTCCTTCCTTCTCGCCGGAGGAAACGGCGTCAATGCCCCCACTCCGGGTGATCAAGAAGGGCGCTGGCGCGAGCGAATCCAGCAATACCGGACTATGGGCGGCGGAGGGCAGGAGGTTCCAGGATTCGGTGGCGGGGGCGGGGGGCCCGGCGGCCCTGGCGGCGGCCCTGGGCTCGGTGGCGGACCCGGGCCTGGCGGGATGGGCCCGGTAATGATCTTCGGCGGGGGACCCGGACCGGGCGGATGGGCGGGGCGGCGCTCGCAGGTCAACCGCATCCGCGGCAACATCTTTGATCGCTACACGAATTCCGCTTTCGACGCGCGACCTTATCCCTTGAACATCGCCGAGTCGCCGCAGATTGCCTCTTACCAGGAGAGTTTTGGCGTCGGGCTGGGCGGCCCGCTGGTCATCCCAAAAATCTACAACGGCGGCACGAAGACGAGTTTCTTCTTCAATTACAGCCTGCAACGGGGAAAGAGCCCCTTCGACAGCTTTGCGACGGTGCCGACGTTCGCCGAGCGCGGCGGTGACTTTTCCCAGGCAACGATTTCCTCGGGCCCACTGGCTGGAACCGTGCCGACCATCTATAACCCCGCATCCAACCCGCGCACGCCGTTTTCGGGCAACGTCATTCCGACCGACCAACTGAACCCCGCGGCGCTTGGGCTGCTGCAATTCATTCCCTTGCCCAACCTGCCGGGCGCCGTGCAGAACTTTCATCTCCAGGAATCGCTGCCCTCTTCGACCGACCGCGTGATGGGAAGAATCGGCCATCAAATATCCAAGACGGACAGTCTGAATGCCTTTTACTTCTTCAATTCGGCGCGCAGGCAGTCGGTCAGCAGCTTTCCGGAATTGACCACCCGCACCTCCATCCGCAGCCAGAACCTGGCCCTGAGCGAAACGCATACCTTCGGCCCCGGCAGAATCAACGTGCTGCTGGTCAATTTCAACCGACAACGGACCTCCACGCTGAATCCCTTCGCGTTCACGCAAAACATCGCCGGCAACCTGGGCATCCAGGGGATCTCCAGCAATCCCTTTGACTGGGGCATCCCCGTGATGCAGTTCACGAACTTCACCGCTTTGAACGACGTCCTCCCCTCGCTTACGCGGAACCAGACTGTCCGCCTGAGCGATATTCTGATGATCAATCGCGGCAAACACACGATCCGGCTTGGGGCCGAACTTCGCAGAGTGCAATTGAATACGCTGACCGATCCCGACGCGCGGGGGACGTTTACATTTACGGGTTTTACCACCAGCGACTTTGTGAACGGATTTCCCGTCCCGAGTACCGGATTTGATTTCGCCGATTTCCTTCTAGGCCTGCCGCAGTCCACTTCGGTGCGTTTTGGCACGAGCAGCAATTATTTCCGGTCCTGGGTGACGACAGCCTTCTTCCAGGATGACTGGCGGGTTACATCGCGTTTCACGATGCAGTACGGGCTGCGCTACGAATACTTTCTCCCCTTCTCTGAGAAATACGGGCACCTGTCGGACTTGGCGCTGGGGCCAGGATTCTCCTCGGCCTCGGTGGTCACTTCCTATACGGCTCCGAACTTGCCGAACTCTCTCATCCACAGCGATGCCGACACCTTTGCCCCTCGGATCGGCTTGGCTTTCCGGCCCTGGCTCGAGCGCCATTGGGTTCTGCGCGCCGGGTACTCTATTTTCTACGATGGCAGCATCTACTCCCGCTTGGTGCCCAACTTGGCCAACCAGCCGCCCTTCGCCCAAGCCTCGACGCTGTTGACCAGCCCCACGCAGGTCCTGACGCTGCAGGATGGTTTTCCCACCGTCGCGCCGACTGTGGCAAGCAACACTTACGCCGTGGACAGCAACTTTCGCACACCCTACGCCCAAACCTGGAACTTCAGCGTCGAAAATGAGATCGCCCCCAACGTGATCCTTTCCGTCGGCTACGTGGGGATCAAGGGGACCAAACTCGATCTCCTGCTTGCGCCCAACCAGGCAGCTCCGGGCTCCCCGCTGACCTCGCAGCAGCGGTTGTCGATTCCCGGCGCACTCTTCTTCGACTACGAAACATCCGGCGCCGCGTCGATCTATCACGGTTTGCAGGTCAGCCTGCGCCGGCAATTCCATGCTGGATTCTCGATGAGCGGCCAGTACACCTTCTCGAAGTCGATCGACGATGCCGCGAGTGTGGGAGGAGCCGGGCGCACCGTGGCGCAGAACAGTTACGACCTCCAAGCGGAACGCGGGCTTTCGGCCTTTGATGTCCGCCACCGGCTGATCATCAATCACACTTACGAATTCCCTTTCGGCGACCGGCGACGCTGGCTCAGCCACGGCGGACCAGCGGCGGCGATTCTGGGCAATTGGCAGCTCAGCGGCGTCACCACGTTCCAGTCCGGCACGGCCTTTACGGCGCGGGTGCTCGGCAACCAGAGTAACAACAGCGGCACCGGTCCCAGCTACTCCGAGCGCGCCGACGTAACCGGCCTTCCGGTCAGCCTGCCGAGATCCCAGAGGACGACGCTCGAGTATTTCAATACTGCGGCCTTCGCGCTTCCTCCCCCGGGGGAATTCGGAGACGCCGCGCGGAACACGATTCCCGGTCCAGGGACCGTGAATTTCAACATGTCCCTTTCACGGTTTATCACCCTCTCGCAGGAACGGGGCGTGCGAGCCGAGTTCCGTGTGGAGGCAGACAACCTCTTCAACACGCCGAATTTCAGCGGCCTGGCAACCGTGGTCAACGCTCAGGACTTTGGGCGCATCACCAGCGTCAAGGCCATGCGCGCGCTCACGGTCTCAATGCGAGTGAGGTTCTGAAATGATCGTTGGTCGGAGCTCGAGGGAAAAGTTGGGGCTCGTTGGCTGCCTGGGCCTTGCGCTGGCCGCCCTGGGACTCGCCAGCTTAGGTCCTGTTCTGAGTTGGGCACAACGGCCTGCCGCGCCTGCCCGGGCGACTCTGCCGCAGACCGCGTCGTCCTATATCATCACCAGCCAGACGAATGTCGTTCTGGTGGATGTCCGCGTCGTCGACAAAGGCGGCAAACTGGTCACCGACTTGCAGCAATCGGACTTTCGCCTTTGGGAGGATGGCGTCGCGCAGACGATCACTTCCTTCAGCCTCGAGGATATTGAGCGGCTGGCACAGGCGGGCACCGAAAACGGGCCGCCGGCGGTCATCGATCTTAGCAAGCTCCCTCCGAACGTGACACCTGCCGAGGTCGTCCGCGACCGCCGCCTGACCGTCCTCTTTTTCGACCTCACCTCGCTGGCGCCCGAAGACTTGATTCGCGCCTCGAAGGCCGCAGACGACTTTGTCCGCGAGCGCTTGAGCCCGGCGGACCTGGTGGCTGTCGTCAGCTATACGTCCAGCCTGCGGGTCTTGCAGGACTTTACGAATGACCGCGACGCCCTGGAAAAAGCCCTGAAATCAATCCGCATCGGCGAGGAATCCTCGAACCTGGCCGAAGCCGGAACCGAGGGCGAGGCGGGCGGCACGAATGCTTCCGGCCAGGAGATCGTGGCTCAGGACGTCTCCGCTGCGTTCACTCCCGACGAAACGGAGTTCAACATCTTCAACACCGATGAGAAGCTGGCGGCGATTGAATCGCTCGCTCGCATGCTGCGCGCTATCCCCGGCCGAAAATCGCTGATACATTTCTCGAGCGGTGTGGAGCGTACTGGAATCGAGAACCAAGCCCAGTTGCGTGCCGCCACCGATGCCGCGAATCAGGCTAACCTTTCGCTCTACACGGTGGACTCGCGAGGCTTGGCGGCGCTGCCGCCGGGTGGCGACGCTTCGACCGCGTCCCCCTCCGGGACGGCAATTTATTCCGGTCAGGCGATTTTCTCTCAGGTTTCTGCGCTTCAAGGCAGCCGGGAGACACTCGCTTCGCTCGCTGCCGACACGGGCGGGAAGACCTTCTATGACTTAAACGATTTCTCGCCTGCCTTTGCCGAGGTGCAAAAGGAAAACTCGAGCTACTACCTCCTGGGCTATACCCCCTCGAACCTGCGGTCCGACGGACGCTTCCGCCGTATTCGCGTGGAGGTTGATCGGCCCGGCGTGAAAGTGGAAGCCCGGTCGGGGTACTTTGCGCCCAAGAACTTTCGCCAGTTCACGGCGGAGGATAAGGAACTTCAGCTCGAGCAGGCCATGAACCTTGACTTGCCGTTTGTCGACCTTCCCTTTGTGGTGGAGGCGTCCTACTTTCGCCGCAACGACCGGAAGTACGACGTGGTTCTGGCGGCGAAGATTCCGGGCTCGGTGGTTCCGTTCCAGGGCAAATCCGAAAAACACGAGACGGCTTTCGATTTCGCCTGGCGCGTCACCGACGACCAGAACAGGGCGGTCGGAGCGTTGCGCGACACGCTGCCCGTGAAGGTGGCCGGCGAAGCTTACGAGATGCTCCTGGCCGGCAACATACTCTACGAAGGCAAGATCCAACTGCCCCCGGGCCAATATCGCCTGAAGGCCGTGGTGCGCGAGAATCAGAGTGGCAAGATGGGCACCTTCGAGGGCCCGTTGATTCTTCCCCAGATATCTGACGCCGGGCTGTCGCTAAGCTCGGTCGTCCTTTCCAACGAAGTCAAGAGCCCCGACAATCTCGGCAGCGGCGCTGGTCGCCGCGGGAAAGAGGCCGGGACGAACGGGCTGATTTTCGGCAATCGCGCCGTACTCCCTAGCGTCACGCGAGTCTTCCGAGGCGATCAGACCCTTTCCATCTACCTCGAATCTTATGCCGGGAAGAAAGAGGCGCCGAGCGCTCAGGATGGAACACCGGCGAGCGACAGCGGTTCACCTCCTGCCGTGGCCGTGGTTTTCTTCCGCGGCGGCCGGAGATTCGCAGAAGCCGGGCCGTTCGTTGGCAAGCCCGAAAAATCTTCGAGCGGGAAGGCCGTTTACTTCGTACAAATCCCGCTGGAGAAATTCCCGCCGGGGCGCTACACGCTCCAGACCAACGTGCTCGACCCCTCTGCCAACTGCGCGGCTTTTGCGCGCACCCCGCTGGCCGTGGTGCGGCCTCTCCCACGCACGTCGGGTGCGTCTTCGGGAGGCCAGTAATTCTCGTGCACGTCAAGAGCATCTTTCCATAGCCAGATGTGCCTGACGTCCTCCCCCCACACGGGGCGGCGGGCGCGAAGTTTTGAAAAGGCCATTGACAGGACACGTTCTTCCGACTAATCTAGTTGACGACAATTGAATACGTGATTCAGTGACCCTGAATCTCATCCAGAGTGGCTGAGGGACGGGCCCAAAGACGCCACGACAACCGGCCGCCGAAGGTAAGGGCGGTGCTGGTGCCAACTCCCGCCCGGTATAGGGGAAGATGAGAGGGGCAAGCAGGATTTGAAAGCCTCTTCCCAACCGGAAGAGGCTTTTTTAGTTTCGGCTGCAATTTTCTGATTCCCCGCAAAGACTCGGGCGTCCTCGGTCAAACTCTGGTGCGTGACGGAAGGAGGGCAAGGCTGTGACTTACCTGCTCCACCTGCAATGCCGCGAATGCGGCCGCACTTACGCCGCCGACCCGATCGCGGCCTGCGAAGAATGTTGGGCGCCGCTCGAGGTGATATACGACTATGGCCGTCTGTGGTCGGATCTGCGGCGCCGGGACCTCGAGTCCCGGCCGCCCGATATGTGGCGTTACCGCGAATTGCTGCCCCTCGAGGGCGAGCCCTGGGTCGGCCGCCGGACAGGTTTCACGCCGCTACTCCCCGCGCCACGTCTGGCGAGGGCTCTGGGCGCGCGGAATGTTTACGTCAAGAATGACGCTGTCAACTGTCCCACGCTCTCCTTCAAGGACCGCGTCGTGGCCGTTGCGCTCTCCAAGGCGCGCGAGTTTGGTTTCGAGACGGTCGGCTGTTCCTCGACCGGCAATCTTGCCAATGCTGTCGCTGCGCAGGCGGCGGCGGGCGGTTTCAAAGCCTTCATTTTCGTGCCTGCCGATCTTGAACCTGAGAAGATCGTCGGCACACAGGTCTTCGGCGCCACGCTCGTGCGCGTTGCCGGCCCCTACGACCAGGGCAACCGGCTTTGCTCCGAGGTCGCGCAGAAATACCCCTGGGGCGTCGTCAACGTCAACCTGCGGGCGTATTACTCTGAGGGTTCGAAGACCGTGGGCTTCGAAGTCGCTGAGCAGCTTGGCTGGCGCCTGCCGCAGAACGTCGTAGTGCCCATGGGCGGCGGCTCGCTCATTACCAAAACGGCGAAGGCATTTGAAGAGCTGAAGAAGCTGGGCTGGGTCGAATCTGTGCCCACGAAATTTTTCGGTGCTCAGGCCGCCGGTTGCTGCCCAATCACGACGGCAGTGAAGAAACGGACAAGCGAAATCCAGCCGCAAAAACCCAACACCATCGCGCGCTCGCTCGCCATCGGCAATCCCGCAGACGGCCCCAGTGCTGTGAAGGCCATCCTTGGAAGTGGCGGCGCAGGCGAAGACGCAAGCGACGAGGAAATCGTCGATGGAATCAAACTGCTGGCTGAGACCGAAGGCGTCTTCAGCGAGACGGCGGGCGGCGTCACGGTCGCCGTGGCACGGAAGCTGATCCGGGAGGGGAAGCTCAACCCTGAGGAATCGATCGTGCTGTTTATTACCGGCAACGGCCTTAAGACCGTCGGTGCCGTGAAAGGCTGCTTCGGGGAAAATAACGCCATCCGGCCCAGGCTGGTGGACTTTGAAGAGCGCTTCCTGAATCTGGCCACGGCCGGGAGGGCCTAAGCGCGAATCTGTATTTGTGCTCCTTGCGATACCGATCGTGAGAGGGATATCTCAAATATCAAAGTGGGAATGTTACCAAGGAGGATTCGTTGGAAAAGAAACTTGGATTTGACACTTTGGCGCTACATGGCGGGCAGCAACCCGATCCGGCGACCGGGGCGCGGGCTGTTCCTATCTACCAGACAACCTCGTACGTTTTCAAAGACACGACCCACGCCGCTAACCTTTTTGCATTAAAAGAATTCGGCAACATCTACACGCGTATTATGAATCCGACTTCGGGAGTGCTGGAAGAACGGGTGGCAGCTCTCGAAGGTGGGGTGGGAGCGCTGGCCACGGCTTCCGGGCAAGCCGCCGAGACGTTGGCCATTCTGAATATTGCGCGCGCCGGCGAGCAGATCGTTTCCTCCGCGAGCCTCTACGGAGGAACGTACAATCTTTTCCACCACACGTTGCCCAAGCTGGGTATCGAGGCGATCTTCGTCGAGCCCTCCGACCCGGAGAATTTCAGGAAGGCCATTACCCCGAAGACCCGTCTCATTTACGCGGAGACCCTGGGTAATCCCAAGAACGACATGCTAGACATTGAGGCGGTGGCAAGGGTTGCCCACGAAGCCGGCGTCCCCCTGATGATTGACAACACCGTGGCGACGCCTTACCTCTGCCGCCCGTTCGAGTGGGGCGCGGATATCGTCGTCCACTCGCTCACCAAGTTTCTGGGAGGGCATGGAACCTCGATCGGCGGCATCATTGTCGATTCCGGGAAGTTCGACTGGGCGAATGGCAAGTTCCCGGAACTCGTCGAGCCCGATCCCAGCTATCACCATATGAAGTTTGTGGAGACCTTCGGGAATCTTGCCTATATTCTCAAGACAAGGGTGCAGTTGTTGCGGGATGTCGGCCCGGCTTTGAGCCCTTTCAACGCCTTTCAAATCCTGCAGGGTGTGGAGACCCTTTCGCTGCGCATGCAGCGGCACTGCGATAACGCGCTGAAAGTCGCGCAGTTCCTGGAGAATCATCCGGCCGTAACCTGGGTGAATTATCCGGGGCTCCCCAGCCATCCCACGCATGCGCTGGCGAAGAAATACTTGCAGCACGGCTTCGGGGCTATTGTGGGTTTCGGCATCAAGGGAGGGCTGAAAGCCGGCATTAAGTTCATTAACGCCGTGAAGCTGTTCTCCCACTTGGCGAATATTGGCGACGCGAAATCCCTGGTGATCCATCCGGCCAGTACGACGCACCAGCAGTTGAGCGCGGCGGAACAGCTTGAGACAGGTGTGACCGAAGACTTCATCCGGCTCTCGATTGGTCTGGAGACTGTGGAAGACATCATGGCCGATATCGACCAGGCGCTCCAGGCCTCGGGGAAATGACCAAGACTCGCGTGGCCTTCGCCGCGCCGGGTTCGCTCGGAGGGAGCGGAGGACAGGCGGCAACCAGCAGAGGAACCAATGCAAAGTACCATTGCGGAGGCGGGATCGGTCGGGATCGTTGAGACGAAGCACTTCACTTTTGCCGAGCCGCCCGACGAGTTCATTCTTGAGTGCGGGCGGCCTCTCGGCCCGATTACGCTGGCATACGAGACTTATGGAGAGTTAAATCCGGCAAAGGACAACGCCATCCTGATTGTCCATGCGCTTTCCGGGGATGCCCATGCCGCGGGCTATCATCATCCGGCGGACAAGAGTCCCGGATGGTGGGATATGATGATCGGGCCGGGCAAGGCCTTCGACACGCGCAAGTATTTTGTCATTTGCTCGAACGTCGTGGGGGGATGCCAGGGCTCGACCGGGCCCAGTTCCGTCAACCCACAGACGGGGCGGCCCTACGGACTTTCCTTTCCGATGGTGACGGTCCGCGACTGGGTTAGCACGCAGAAGGTCCTCATCGACCACTTAGGAATTGACCAACTGCTCTCGGTGGTCGGCGGCTCGACGGGCGGGATGCAAGTGTTGCAGTGGGCGGTCAGTTATCCGGAGAGAGTCCGCCTGGCTATCCCTATCGCGACGGCTAGCAAGCTCTCCGCCCAAGCCATTGCTTTTAATGAGGTCGGACGACAGGCTATTCAGGCCGACCCGAACTGGAGGGAGGGGGATTACTATGGGAAAGCCGTCCCCCGCCGAGGTCTGGCGATTGCCAGGATGATCGGGCACATCACCTACCTTTCGGATCGTTCGATGCACCAGAAGTTCGGCCGCAAACTGCAAGACAAGGCGGCGTACGGGTACAATTTCTTGACGGATTTCCAGGTAGAGAGCTACCTTCGTTACAAGGGCGACCACTTTGTCAAGCGATTCGATGCGAACTCGTATCTGTACATTTCGAAGGCTATGGATTACTTCGACCTGGCCCAATCGTACGGGAGCCTTAGCCAAGCGTTTGCCGGGGTGCAGGCGAAATTCCTGGTTATCTCCTTCTCCTCAGACTGGTTGTTCCCGTCCTATCAGTCGAAGGAAATCGTCAGCGCACTGCGGCGTGTTCACGCCTACGTAATCTACACAGAGATTCAGACCGACCACGGGCACGACGCTTTTCTCCTGGAATCCGACCAGCTCAGTTCCCTCATCACCAATTTCCTCAGCCACGGACGAAACGAGGCACCCTAGCAAATGGGAGGGCTCGCCAAAGAAGTTCGCTTGAATGACAGCGCAACCGTCGTCCGCCTGACGGCGGAGCACGAAGTCATCATTGGGCTCATTGAGGAAGGCACCCGGGTCATGGACCTGGGCTGCGGGGAAGGCGACCTTCTCCTGGCGCTCAAGGTCTTGAAAAAGGTCCGAGCGGAGGGAATTGAGCTGTCCGAGGCGTGCATTCAGGCGTGCGTCGCCAAGGGCTTGCTCAACGTCCATCATGGCGATTTGGACGAAGGATTGGCCGACTACCCGGACAAGTCCGTTGACTACGTCATCTCGACCAACACCATCCAGGTCTTGCATCGGCCCATGATCCTGATCCGCGAGATGGCGCGTGTGGGGAAGAAGTGCATTATTAGCTTTCCCAATTTCGCCCACTGGTCGGTGCGCTGGCAACTGTTTTCTCAGGGCCAGATGCCGAAAACGGACAGGCTTCCCTATGAATGGTATGAGACCCTCAACATTCACCTGACCACGCTCGTGGACTTTCGCGATTTTTGCGGGAAGGCTGGCCTCCGGGTGTTGCGGGAGGTCCCGCTTCGGACCTCAGCGTCCGGCCAATGCTCGGTGGTCAGGTTTCTCCCCAACCTGTTGGCTGACGAAGCGATTTTCGTGGTCGAAGAGGCTGGATCCGCTGCGAATCAATGAAAGTGATGCGTTGAGGGGTGGCTCTCGCCGCAATCCCGTTCAGCCAAATCCCGAGCCTCACGTGGCTTTGGCTCGGCGCCCTGGGCGGTCTTGCCCCAATCCCAGCTCCCTTTTTCTTGTTCTCCACCATTGTCGTTGCTGTCCTGAGTCGATTATGATGGCGCATTCCGTTCGATGCGGGATGCAGCCATGAGTCAGCGAATCTCCATACGGGTTCCGGCAACGAGCGCCAACCTCGGATGTCTCTTCGATTGTGCGGCTCTCGCGTTAAGCCTTCACTTGGACATCCATCTGACGCCCCGCAGCGATGGTGTCGTGGCCGTGCGCTATCGGGGAGTGAACCCGGAGCGAGTCGCGGAAGACTGCAACAACCTGGTTGCGCATACCATCCAGGACACTTTGCACCAATGGGGGAAAACGCGCGGCTTCGACCTGGAAATTGACAACCAGATCCCGATCGGCGTGGGTCTGGGTTCGAGCGCGGCGGCCATTGTCGGATCGCTGGCCGCCTGCCACTGGCTGGCGGATACGACGCTTTTCGACGAGGAGTTAATCTCCCTCGCCACCCAACTCGAAGGCCATCCAGACAACGTCGCCGCCGCGTGGCACGGGGGGTTCACCGTCGCGCTCCAGCAGGAAGAGCGCGTGCTGGCCTATTCTTGCCCCGTTCCGGACTGGCTCAAGCTGGTGCTGGTGATTCCTGACTATGCTGTGCCCACGGAAGCGGCGCGCGGCGTCCTGCCCGCGCATTACTCGCGCGCCGACGCCATCCACAATCTCCAACGTGCCGTCGCCCTGGCGGCGCATTTGTTTTCCGGGAAGGCCGACATTTGTCGAAGTTTCTTCGACGACCGCTGGCACCAGCCGCATCGCGCGGCATTGGTCCCAGGCCTTGCGGAAGTACTCGCCTACTGCCATCCCGAATTGCTGGGCATCTGCCTGAGCGGCTCCGGGCCGAGCATCCTGGCCTTGGTCCGTGGGGCCGCCGAGGAGATCGGCGAAGCGATCCGCTCCATCCTCGCCCAGCACAACATTCAGTCGCAGCCGCGCGTCCTCGCCGCCGACAACCTCGGCGCCAAGGGTTGGAGCCTTCCCGCCTGAGGGCGATTCGCTGAAATTGACCGCGATGGGTTGGCGGAGAGGGTGGGATTCGAACCCACGTCACGATTTCTCGTGAACACGCTTTCCAAGCGTGCTCCTTCAGCCACTCGGACACCTCTCCGCGCCGTCAAGCTCCGAGCGTGCCATCGTCAGCGGAGCGTTCTCCGCGACAACGCTGACCAGTATAGCATTGCCCATGACGAGCCGGCTAAGGCGAAGGCGGTGTGCCTTCTAGCGTGGGAGTCATGCTGGTCGTGACTCCGACCGGTTTGGGAAGGGGGCGGTAGCCGCTCCGTGTCCGCACGCGATAGTTCTTCAACTTCTCGCCGACCAGCTTCACCGTGATACTGCGCCAGCCGTGATTGGGATTCGGCTGCGGGTAGTAACTAAGCGTGTAAAGGTGAGCGAGGTCATCCCGGATCGAGGCGAAGGCTCGCTGTTGGTCCCGCCAACGGCGAGCGAAATAGGCTCTCCCGCCCGTCGTGGCGCTCATGCGCTCGAAGACCGCCGTGGAAAGGGGGTCCAGTCTGGCCTCCTGGGTGCTGATCATGTAAATGGGGATGCCTTCCGCTTGGGCCAGTTCACGAACGTCTTCGGGGGCGACCATGCTGGAGTTGTCGGGGCCGTTGGAGAAAACCACCACCGCTCTTCGCCCCGAAAACGCGGTCGCGTCTTTGAGGGTCAAAAGCAGAGAATTATAGAGCGCGGCGTCGTCTCCAGCTACGGTGGTGCGAATCTTGCGCAAGATCGTCGAGCGGTCGGAGGTGGGCAGGCAAGCCCGGGCGAAGTCGCGGCTGTAAGAGTAGAATGCCACCCGGTCGGGATGATCCAGGGACTTGATGAATTGCGCGATCGCATCCTGGGCAAAAACAAAACCCCGGTACATGTAGTTGCTAGTGTCGAAAAGGATAAACACGGTGGTGCCGGGCGTCGGGGCGGGGGTCTGAGCCGGTGCTACGCCCGGAGCGAGTTCTGCCGAAGAACCCTCGTCTCCGCGCCGGGCGTTTTTGGCATTGAGAGAGGCCACCAGAGTTGGCTTGCTTTCTCCCGGTTTGAAGTCCTCCAGTTTTCTGGGGGCCTCGTTTTCTTCACCGAAGCCGGCAACCTTCTGCAGAATCCCGTCCTCGTAAATGGCGAAGTCCCACGGACCGAGGCCGGCGACGTAGTTTTGCTTGTTGTCGGTGACCGCGACATCCAGTTGCACCATGTCCACCGTGACGTGAAAGGTGGTGATGTCGGGTGAGGGCTGCTGGGCGGTCAGGCAAGTTGCGCCAGCGGAGAGCACAGCCATCAGAAGCAGAGGGGCTAGAAAGCGTCGTTTTCTCATAAGTCAACCATCCCGCGATCGGGCCCCTTCACGTGAAGCAGGCCGCACAAAGTTCGCTCTACTCGACGTTCTATCTCAACGTGAGGGAGCGGTGCTCTGACTGGGCAAGGAAGCAACCTTGCCCCGGCGAAAATCGTCCCCGGTCTCCCGCAACGCGCGGAGCAGCGCGAGCCAATCTGCCAAGTGCGTGGCGGAGATCTTCTCGACCATCCGATGCGTGAGTTGCGGGACCAGGACGTTCAGCATCTCGGGCGGGAAGCCGCTCTCATCGGCCAGGCGCGCCCAGTACAAATTGTTGGAATCCCAGGACTCCGCCAGCAGGCGGCTGGAGTAACCCATGAAAGTTGGAAAGGGCTTCACCGTCAGCAGTTCGCGGTTGTAAGTGTCCGCGAGCGCGGGATGCGGCACACCAAAATCCTCCGACAATCGCTCCCAGCGCACTTCCTGGGGATGCTGCTGCGCGAGTGAGTCCAGTTCCTGCCCCGCTTTCCCCCAGGGATGGCCCTCCCGGGGGAATCTTCTGCGAAACTCGGCCGCCAGATAGAAAGTCTCTGCCGGTGTCACGAGCGAAAGCGCCGCCTCTGGCCGCCCGCCGCGAAGCGCCTCCTCCACTTGCTCGGACCTTTCAGGGAGCATGCGATCGGAAAGGATGTTGATCGCCCGCTCGCGCAATTCTGCGTTTTGCCCGGCGGCGGCCAGAAGCTCCTCCCCATACCGCTGGTGAAGCGTAACGGCATGGAGTTCATTCCGAGTCACCTGCCACCAGCGCGGCAAGATCGCGCTGGTCAGCAGGGACGGGACCAAGTCCTCCCAGATCAGGGCTTGGACGTTTTGGGGGACGATGAAATTCTGCTCGACTTGCGCCAGGACGTACGGCAAGTCGGCCAGGGAGCCGACCAGATGCGCGCCCCCACCGGCGGCGGAGCCACGACCGTACAGTCGGGGACTTTCCCAAGCATGGTCCCCTCCGGTGGTGATCTCTCCGCCGAAATCATGAGAACGCACGAAGAGTGCGTTGTGGTAGATCATATGAGCGCCCGGCGGCGCATAATAGGCATAATTCAGTCCCACCAGGGTGTCCCTGAGAAAGGGAACGAGCTGGCCGCGAGCCGCGGCGAATTCGCCGGGAGAGCTCGACGACTTGAGGATTCCGGCCAAGTTCGTTTGCGTTTCCGCTTGCGTGTGGGGCTTGTTATAAAGCCCGTAGGCCCATTCGACTCTTTCGCCGGTCGTGAAGAGCGGCTTGGGCATCTCGAACTCCTGGAAATCTCCCGCCAGGGCGAGTAGGGCCGCCGTCGTGGTTTTCCCTTGCGCGACCTGATTCAGGCCGTCCCCCAGTGCCAACAACGTGTCGAGAGGCACAAGACGTTGCGCGCTAAGGACCGAGCGCGTCTTGTTGGCTAGCTCAAGTTCCACCTGCTGGCCGACGGGAGTGACCTGCTTCGGGCCTGCCAGCAAGGCAATGATTTCGTCCTGGGAAAGTTGCAGCCTGCCGGTGGCGGCGCGAAGGACTTCTCCGAGCGAGCTGCGGGCAACGTCGAAGAGCTGGGCCGAGGAATGGACGTTAGCAAAAGGGTAAATCACCCGCTGCCAGGAGGGGTTCCAATCGGCCAGGGGGATCTGACCCTGGCGGGCCAGGATTTGCCAAAGCCCGAGGTTGGCTTGCAGAAGACCCAAGGCGTCCGCGCGCACCTGGGGGTCTGAGACGCGGTTGACGTCCTCCGCCACGTTCAGGAAGCGCGTGATCGAGTCGCTGTTCAAGGTGCGAAATTCGGCGAAAATCGGGTACTGGCTGTGGAACTGCGGATATTTCTCTGCCAAGAGGCGGACGGTTTGGGGGCTTAAGCGCTGCTCCGGAGGACGCTCCCGGTCCAATTCGCTCAAGGTCAGAAAAACATCCAGTGGCCCCTTCACCGTCGTCACCCGGGACAGACCGAACAGGCCTTCCACCACCTGGTCGGGGCTTTCCCAGTGGCGAGCACGCCTGGCCCATTCCGTGATCAGCTTGGAGTTACCCTTCTTGCCGAGGAATTGTTTCCACACTTGAAGATTGCCGGGGAGGTGCGGCTGGCCCGTGGGGTCGAAAGAGAGTCGGGTGACCAAGAGCAACAGCCCTGGGTCCGGGCGGAAGACGGGCCGCGTGGCGCCAGGATCGGGGCTTCTTCCTCGCAGCGCTTCATAGTTGCGACGCAGGCGGCGCGGCTCCGTAAAATACGCTTGCTGGGTCGAGTTGACCCGTGACAGGGCATCAAAATAAGCTGCCAGCCAGCCCGCGTCCTTCGCGAGCAGCCGGGCTACGAATTCTCCGGGCGAATCGGGGCTGGCCCCCACAAGGTCTTTCCAGACCGATTCGGCGCCAGCTCCCCCGGGCACGACGACACGCCCCGAGCGGATCGCGATTTGGCTGCCGTAAAAATCGAGGACCGGGGCGACCGGAAGGAGGCCTCCCAACCCTGGGGATCGCCACAACGCCGTTCGCGTAGGCTCATCGAGTTGAGCCAGAGCCCAATACAATCGGGCCAAGTTGGGATCGTGCAGTATCACTTCCAGCAGGTCCTCACTCTTATTTCTGGCTTTCGCCGTCCATTCGCTCGGGCTGAATAGGGCCGGCACCTGGGAGCTGGGGAACGGGTAGGCGAAGGGCTTGCCGCTGCGCAGGGTTTGTTCCAGGTCGGTCAGAGGGAATCCGGAATCGAGCGTCAGGAATGCTCGCCTGGGATCGGCGCCCTCCAGGGAGGCGCCAGGGCCGCAGGGTTGCGCGAGCCGGTAGCCGATGGCCGCGAGCAGCGGTTGCGCCTCCCCACAACTGGCAATATGGATGACACCTTCCGCGCCGGCCAGCGTTCGCAATTCTTTGGCCTGTCGAACGTAGGCCTGCAACAGGATCAGATACTCCGTCGGCGCCCGGTGGCTGCCGGTCCCGGTAAAGCCATGCATGGCCACATGCTGGGCGAGAAGGGGGACGATTTCCTCGGGAGAGATCTTCTGGCTGATAGCGGCCATGCGCAGGAAGGAGCGCAAAGGGCCGGGGATGGTGAGGGCGGATGAGGAGGCCACCGGGGCATCGCTCGAAGAGTGCAGCGCGCTGGCACTTTCGGAAGGGAAAGGCGAAGCCGCGCCCAAGGCGCTGCCCGGCCCGCCGAGAGGGACGCCTGGCGGCCAGCCAGCCCAGGTGAGCAGTGCGACAGTGAGAAGAAACTCCGACCGACCGAGGGGAGATCTCATGGCGGAAGTCCTCCCGCAAGCCTTAAGGCGGATATGGCGACGAAGCTCGGAGCGTCAAAGAGCGGGCGCTGGGGGTGGCCCCCCGTTCGGTGGTTCTTCCGCATGAGGTCTGTGAAGTCATCCAGTGGCTCGTGAAATCCGCATGACGTTCGGCGCCCAGGTCAATCGCGATTCAGTTTTAGATTATACCCGCGCTCACAGGATAAGTCAGATTGTCGTCCTGAGTCAATCATACTGCGCAGCCCCTTTTTGGCAGCCGCGCGGCTCCTGGGCTGGCGCCCCGATGACGTGCATCGGGGCGAACCCGACCGTGCCGCATCGGTGGCATAATGCGGCTTGTGGGCGCTTCTTGCCCCCGCCAACCCGCGGGCGGGCGCCGCGATGACGTGCATCGGGGCGCTTCAACCAGGAGGGCAACGATGGACCGTCACCTTGCAGGCAGGTTCTTCTTCGCGGTCACCGCGGTCGTATTCGCGACGTGCCCCGTGCTCGCGCAACGTCCCGCGCCGGAGGAAGGGAACTTCGTCGCGCGGGATTTTCATTTCAAGTCGGGCGAGGCGCTTCCTGAGTTGCGGCTGCACTACACGACGCTCGGCAAGCCCGCGCGCAACGCCGAGGGGCGCGTCACGAACGCCGTGCTCATCCTGCACGGCACCGGCGGCACCGGCCACCAGTTCCTTTCCCCGATATTTGCCGACGTCCTGGCCTGCGCATGCGCTTCCCTCAATACGACTACGACGACATGGTGGCCGCGCAGTATCGGTTGGTGACGGAAGGCTTGGGCGTCAATCATCTTCGGCTGGTGATGGGCACGTCGATGGGCTGCATGCATTCCTTTGTCTGGGGAGAAACGTATCCCGACTTTATGGACGCGCTCATGCCGCTCGCCTGCCTGCCGGTCGAAATCGCCGGGCGCAACCGCATGTGGCGCAAAATGATTCTGGAGGCGATTCGCAACGATCCGGCGTGGAAGGGCGGTGAATACACCGAGGAGCCGCTCCAGGGCCTTCGCACGGCGCTGGATTTGTCCTTGATCGCGGGCAGCGCGCCACTCCAGATGCAGAAGGACTACCCGACACGCGAGGCTGCCGAGAAATACCTCGACGACTTCATCAGCCGCCGCCTGGGCTCCCTGGATGCCAACGACATGCTCTATTACTTCAACGCTTCCCGCAACTACAATCCGGAGCCGCACTTGGACAGGATTAAGGCGCCGCTTATGTACGTCAACTTAGCGGACGATTTCATCAACCCGCCAGAGCTGGGCATTGCGGAGCGGGAAATCAAGAAAGTGAAGAACGGCCGCTTCGTCCTGCTGCCCATCAGCAACCAGACCTTCGGCCACGGCACCCACACGCATGCCGCAGTTTGGCAGCAATACCTGAAGGAACTGCTGGATTCCTCTGCGCACTGATGGCGGGCGCAGTGGGCTCCTGCCCTTCACAACCATTGGTGCCGACTCGAGTAAAACGTCACCGGGCGGTCGGGGTATTTCTTCTTGAAGGCTTTGAATTGCCGGAGAATCGCTTGATACCGCTGGTCGGAGGTCGTCAGCTTCTGGTGGGGCATCTTGATGAGGGCGCGCTCGACCGCCCGTACACTCCGTCGTGAGAGCCGCCAATCGCAGCGCCGGAGCGAACGCAGATCGAAGACGCCATAACCCTTGATGCGGCCCGAGCCATCCACATAAGGGTCGACGTAGCTCATCACCAATTGACGCAGCGTGCGGAAAACGGGCTTGCGTCCGTGCAGGCCGGCATCGCGCGACCGGGCGACGGTGCCGTAGCGTCCGCGGTGCCGGAAGAGGAAGAGAACGTGGTCGAGCAGGTCCTGCGATTCGAGGTCAAGCAACAACGGCGGATAACCGTGCTGCTCCAGGATGGTCGCCGCCGTCAGTGCCCCCTCCAGACAATGCGCCTGCCAGTGTCGCACGACACCGCGAAAGGTTCGCAGCGTTTCACCCTGCTTCTCCCAGTTGTAAGGGAGCGCGCGCAGGAACTGCTGTACCTGGTGCGGCGTGCGATACCGCTCGATGACCGCCCACTCTTTGGGAGTAAAAGCCTCGCGGCCCGGCGGGGGAGGAAATTGCGCCGGGGGATTGCGCCCTTTGTGCTTTGGCTTCATCTGATATCTGGAATTTGATATTTCAACGAGGATCTTCACGGGCCAACAGATGACGCCAACCGCGTCGCTACTTCCGTTCTTCCCCTATCCAACCCTAAACCAAACCTTCCTCGGGTGGATTTGGACCTTGTTCAAGGGGGCCTGACGAGATGAGCCTGCAAGCGCCGATCAAAGGAAGCCTTGGCGGCCGAAGTCGCGCCCCGACGGGGACGCCGTCACGAGCGTGTGCGGCCCCCTGGAGGTGATGTGATTTCGTCATTTCACGGTGTTTCTGTAAATCTTCCCGTCCTTCATAATCAGCGCTAGATTCTCCTCCGGTTTTGTCAAGATGGATATGTCCGCCAACGGATTGCCGTTGATCAACAGCAGATCGGCGTACGCGCCTTCTTCACTCACGCCCAGCTTACCGGGATAGGGATTGCGCGGGCCGGACAAGGCGAGTAGCTCGGCCGCTTGGGAGGTCGCCTGCCTGAGGATTTCGGCGGGCGTGAACCACTTCGCGCGCAGTTCAAACTCTCGGGTGTTTCTTGCGAAGACCTCCGGATTGGTGATCACGTCCGTGCCGAAAACAATCTTGGTGAAGCCGATCTTCTTGGCCATCGTGAACATGTTGTCGACGCCGGCCAGGGCCTGATCGTGTTTGGCCTTCTGTTCGTCGGTATAGCCGAGCGGATAGCCCGTGAAAGTCAGAACCTGGGGGCTGAGCCAGATGCCCTTGTCTTTCATGAGCTGCAGGGTGGGCTCATCGAGCAGGTTGCCATGCTCGATGGACTTCACTCCGGCCTCGATGGCCCGGCGGATCCCTTTGGTGTTGTAGACATGGGTGCAGACGTACGTGCCCCAGTCGGAGGCGGCCTGGACCGCGGCGCGCGTCTCCTCCAGCGTGAACTCAGTTACGTCCAAGGGATCGTACTCGCTCCCCGTGCCGCCGCCGCTGGCGATCTTGATTTGGCTCGCGCCGTGACGAAGAACCTGGCGCACCGCGGTGAGTACTTGGGTTTCGCCATCGACGGTGATTCCCATCAATTGCCGTTCCATGAATGGAACGTGCCCACCGAGCAGCGTCGGCGGCTCAGTCAGAAAGCGTTGGTCGGCGTGACCGGAGGTTTGCGAAATCATCGGGCCCGAAGGGTAGATGCGCGGCCCCATCACCAACCCGCGGTCGATGGCCTTTTTCAGCGAAAAAGTGTTGCCGGCCACATCGCGCACGGTCGTGAACCCTTCGAGGAGTTCCGTCTTGGCCTGCTGCGCGCCAACATAGGCGATCCAGAGATCGTCGGAAGCCCGCAATTGGGCGAAAGGCATCTGGGCCATCAGATGGATGTGGGCATCGATAAAGCCGGGTGTCATCACCCGGCCTTTGGCGTCGATCACGGTCGCGCCGGGGGAGGTGGCGATCTGGGCCTTCGAGATCTTCGCGATCTTGTTGCCCTCGACCAGGACGTTCATGCCGTCGGCAAGCGTGTCGGACTTGCCGTCAAACACCCGGGCGTTGGTGATCAGGATCTGGCTCTTCGCTTCCGCTTGGCTGTATGCCGGCGCGGCCAGGAAGTGGAGCGCAATCAAACCGACGACCAGGATAGAAGTCTTTTCTCTCATTTCAATTCCGGATTTCCATTTGGAATTCACGATGGAGTGGGAACATACCCCCAACCACTTCTCAATGCAATCGTCAGCCGGGTTCTGAGCGTTCGTGGAGTCGCGCACCCTGACGCGTCGGGGTATGCGACCCAGAGTTGCAGCGGGTAGCGCAGAGGCACGCGTACTTTGCGTCCCTCTGCGGCTTTTCTTTACGCCCGCGTGCGCAGAAGTCACTGGCCGATTTTCTATTCAGAACAAGTGCCGCAGAGGAGGGCCAACTGCGCCCACCTCTGCGCTACCTGCTGTGCCGCAGAGGAGGGCCAACTGCGCCCACCTCTGCGCTACCCGCTACCTCCCAGAGCCGCGGAGGAAGGCAAACCGCGCCTACCTCCGCGCTACTTGGTGTGTGCTTGATCCTTGATCCTGAATCCTTGATCCTAGTTCTCTCCTTTCCCCCACCGGTCGTACCAGAGCTGGAAGCAAAGCAGCGTCCAGAGGGTTTTCCGGTGGTCGGCGTGGCCAGTCCAGTGCTCGTCGAGCAGGCGACGCACGAAGGCGGCCTCGAATAGCCCGTCCCGCTTCAGTTTCTCCTCCCGGAGCGTCTCATCGAGGAGGGGCCTCAGGCCACGTTTCATCCAGCTTGCGATTGGGACCGAAAACCCGCGCTTCTGGCGGTAGACGATTTCGTGCGGCAGCCACTTCTCCACGGCTTTCTTGAGGATGTACTTCAGCGTGAAGCGGCGCACGCGCAACTCAGACGGCAGTCCGGCGGCGAACTCGATGAGCCGCTGATCCAGGAAAGGCGTCCGTAACTCCAGCGAGCAGGCCATGCTGGCGCGGTCGATCTTCACCAGCAGATTGTCCTCGAGGTACATCCGGAAATCGAGATAAAGCATCTCGGCGACGCTGTCGTCGAATTGCGCGCCTTCCAGCACACGTGAGAGCGGATTGAAGATCACACTCGAGGGCGGACGCGGCCCTTGCCATTCTGGCGCGAAGAGTTGGTCGAGCTCGGTAGGAGAGAACATGCCGAACCAGATGTGGTGTCGCTCGGCCGGATCGCGCTCCGCGTGGGTGAGGAAGCGCCTGAGGAACAGCCCCTTCGGCACCGCGGTCGAAGAAACGGGCAGGAAGCGCTTCAATCGGTCGAAGAATTGGCGGCGTACCAAACGTGGCAGCCGCAGGTAGTACTGGGCGAGGAGTGCCCCCATGTAGGTCGGATAGCCGCCGAAAAGCTCATCGCTCCCCTCGCCGCTGAGGGCAACCTTGATGCGCGAGCGCGCGAAACGGGAAAGGAGATACGTCGGAATCACGGCAGGATCGGCGACGGGCTCGTCGAGATGGTCGGCGAGGATGTCCAGGGCCTCGCGCAAGGCTGTTTCGTCTGCGTTCAGTACGTGGTGCTGCGTCCGGAAATGACGCGCGACCAGGTTGGCGTAAGGCTCCTCGTTGAAGGTCTTCTCCGGGAAAGCCACCGAGAAGGTGTTGACGTTGCCCGGCGTCAACTCGCTCATGGTGGCCACCAGCGTCGAGGAATCTACGCCGCCGCTCAGAAAGACGCCTAGCGGAACGTCGCTCACGAGCCGTGAAATGGCCGCTTCGCGGAGCTTGCCCCTCAGGTCTTCGACAATCTCCACCTCCTGCCGAGCGGTGACCGGCGGCTTGCCCCGCCCGCGGAGATGGTCCTGCAAGCGCCAGTAGGGCTCGATGCGAAGTTCCCCGTTTTCCACCACCATGCGGTGCGCGGCGGGGAGCTTCTTGATTTCCGCATAAATGCTGCGCGGTGTGGGAATGTAGCCGTAGAAAAAGTATTGCGCGAGCGCCTCACGATCGATCTCACGGCTGAGACCGGGATACTCGAAGAGGGCTTTGATTTCCGAGCCGAAGACCAGCGTCCGATTCCCGCGCCAGTAGTAGAGGGGCTTCTCGCCCGCGCGGTCGCGAGCCAGAATTAGGCGCCGCGCCCGGCCATCCCACAGCGCGATGGCGAACATGCCGTTCAACTCGCGCACGAAATCCGTGCCCTCGTCTTCATAGAGATGCGCGATGACTTCACCGTCGGAGCGTGTCCGGAAGCAATGCCCCCGCTTGATCAGCCTGTCGCGGATTTCCTGAAAGTTGTAGATCTCGCCGTTGAAGACGAGGGCAACGTCCCCCGTCTCGTTGAAGAGCGGCTGGTTGCCGGTCACAAGATCGATGATGCTCAAGCGGCGGATGGCAAGCGCCAGATGCGGAAGCTCAAACTTCCCATCACTGTCAGGCCCGCGATGCACGATGCGGGCCGACATGGCATCGATACGCTCGCGATGCGCGAGCGGCTCGAGCGCCAGGTTCATTACTCCGCAGATTCCACACATAATGAAAGCTGACAGGTTACAGGGTTTGGCGGGCCGGGTCTAGTAGGGCCGGGCTTTGGCCCCGCATGCCGCGATGAATCGGGACGCTACTTCTCCGCCGCGGGGATTTTCCAGATCGAGAATTCCCAATCGCTCCACAGAGGCTCCATCCGAACCACGGTCTGCGAAAGGCTCGTGACATTCTGATTTGGAACCAACACCAGCACGGGCCGCGACGCATGGAGAGACCGATTCCGCAAATCCGCCGCGTCAATGAGGAGCGGTTCGGGCTGCCCCGGGCCTGTCAAAGCGGCCGCCGAGCTGCGGCGCAATTCCGGCAAGTGCCGGGCGACGAAATGGCTCGTCAGCTCAATTCCGTCAGTTGTCACCAGCCCCACTGGACGGCGCAAATAGAAAACCAGACTCGTACGAAACGAATAATAAGCGTAGATGGGCAAGTCTCTTTCGGGGCTCCGCAACAGAGTCTGCGCTAAGAGGCGGCTCGAGGCGCTTGCGTAGTAACTGCGGAGGGGGGCGATCCAGCGAATCAGCAGCAGCGGTACGACTATCGCCAGCATGACAAACGGCACCAGGGCCAGCGTCCTTCCGCGACTCCGCGCCGTCACGCGCCGGCCCACTAAGCCCAAAGCCACGAGGATGAGGCCGGAATAGAACAGCGCGGGCTTCATCAGTGCCACGACCGCGCCAGGGACTTTCCTGGTCAAGGCGATATCAACCGATGGAGCCCGGAAGGCCTGCGGGAGCGCCGCGACCACCACACCCAAGACTACCAAGGCGACAAATCCGCCTTGCAGCCAGCGGGGTCGCGCTTGGGAGTCTTCGACACCAACTCCCTCCCAAGCGTTAGCGGTGAGCAGGCTGAGCGGGACCACCGCGGGAAGGAAATAGCCTGGGAGCTTGGATTGCGAGATCGAAAAGAAAATGAAAATGACAGCAACCCAGGCCAGTGCAAAGACGACGGCGGCCGACTTCTCTTCGCGGAGGAGTCGCCAAGATCTTCGCCTCGCCCATCCCGCTGCCATGACGAAAAAGCTCCAGGGGAAAAAGCCCAGCAGGAAAACTGGGACGTAGTAGAAGATGTTGCCGCCCCGGCGCGCACTGCTCGTCGCGAATCTTTGCAGGCTTTCCTCCCAGAGCGCGTAGCGTGGGAAAGCAGGGTTGCGCACCGAGACGGCGGCAAACCAGGGCAGCGTCGTCGCCAAGAAAACCGCGACACCCAGACCCCACCGCAGGCGCTTCAGTTCCTTCACCTCGCCGCGCACGGTCGCAAAGGCCAGGATCGTGAGCAAGGGGAGAAGGAATCCCACCGGGCCCTTGGTGATGGTCGCCACGCCCATCGCGGCGAACATCGTCACTTGGAGCCAAATAGACTTGAACGAGCTATCACGGAAAAGCCAGAAACACAGCAAAGCCGCAGTGACCAGGAAGGCCAACAGCATGTCGAAGATCACCAGGCGCGAGAAAGCGATGGCAAGGGGCGTTGTGGCGAAAACAATTCCCGCCCGCACGCCTGCCGAGTTGCCAAACATGCGGCGCGCCGCAAACCAGGCGAGCAGCATCGTCCCCAGCGCCAGGAGTGCGGAGGGCATCCGCGCCGCCCCTTCGTTCACGCCCAACAGACGAAACGACCCGGCAACCAACCAGAAATAGGCGGCAGGCTTGTCGAGGTAAACCAGAGAATCGAAGTGGGGCGTGATCAGGTCGCCGGAAGTGAGCATCTCACGCGCCACCTCCGCGTTGCGGCCCTCGTCGGGCTCGAGCAAAGGCAACCGCCCGAGGCCAGCGAAACAAACGAGCCCCGCTACCAGCAACAAGATCAGTAAGGGCCGCGCGGGGAAAGCCGGCTGAGCTGGAGGAGAGGGACTCGGTTGGGAATTGATGTCCAAAAGCAACCAGAAGGAACCGTATAAGGTCTAGACCATCGCCCGCTGCCCGACGGTCTCTCCAGAGGGAGCGGCATCCGCGGGCTCGATCACTTCGAGGTCATCCTGGAAGTTGATGATGTTTTTCTTCATCCAGCGCACTGCCCAGACGTCAGCCAACCCCTTCACCATCCGCCCCCACGTCCCGTACTTGGTCTCGCCGTGCAGGCGGGGATGGTGGCTGACGGGGACCTGGGTAACCCGGCGGCCGCGCATCTTGAGCAAGGTGGGCAGAAAGCGGTGCATCCCCTTGTACAGCTCGAGGCGCTCGAGCGACGAGCGGCGAAAAGCCTTCAGCGTGCATCCTGTATCCACAATGTTGTCGCCCGTCGCCCAGTTCCGAAAGCCGTTGCCGATGCGCGAAGAGATCCGTTTCCACCGGCTGTCGCGGCGATGCACCCGAACCCCGCACACGCAATCCCAATCCTTGAGCATCTCGACGAGACGGGGAATATCCGCCGGGTCGTTTTGCAGATCGCCGTCGAGCGTAACGATGGCGTCGCCCTGCGCCAGCCGAAATCCCGCGGCGATTGCCGCACTCTGGCCCAGGTTGCAGCGGAAATGGGCAATGCGAATGCGAGCTTCGCGCCGCTGCGCCCCCTTGAGGACTTCGAGAGTCGAGTCGGTGCTGCCGTCATCGATGAAGATGACTTCCAAGTCCTCACGCCACGCGGCCAGGGCGGACTGCAGGCGTTCGATGAGCGGATCGATATTCTCCGCCTCGTTGTAAACCGGGATCACGACGCTCAAGGAAATGTGCACCACAACGGCCTAGGTACGCAGCATCCAGCAGCGGGGCATCTCGACAGCCTTCATTCCTGGCACCCTTGGGGGACCCGGCCCAGCGTGTCATTTTAACACGCCTGGGGCGCGGCACCGGAAAATCGACAGCCGTGGCAACTGCAATTGAATCCAGAGCTTCCGCCGCATCCCGTTTCGGTTTAAACTTCTGGAAGGCGACGTGCATCCATTCGCCGTCAGGTGTGTATCAAAGGAAAGAGAAGAGACTCATGTATCAAGACTCACCGAGGGAGGCCAGTATGCTCAGACGCCGAATCCCGCTTACGATTGCTGTGCTGAGCGGCATGTTGTTGCTGGGCGGTTGCAGCTATCTGCAAACGCTGCAGAAGCCAGACGATCAGGCCATTACCTCTGAAATCCAGGGGAAACTGTTTGCCGATTCCGTGCTAAAGACACGCGATATTCACGTATCCTCCCAGGGCGGGGTGGTCACGCTGACCGGCACCGTCAATACCGACCTCGAGAAAGCGGCCGCGGAACGGATTGCCGGTGAAGGGAAGGGCGTGAAGCACGTTCTGAACCAGTTGACCGTGGGGCCGGCGGCAGCGGCGCCCGTTGAGCCGATGACCGCGGCTCAGCCCCAGGCAACCCCTCCTCCCGAACCGGCACGCGTCGAGCGAGCGAAGCCGGCGCGGCACCGGGAGCGAGCATCTTCGTCCACGAATGAGGCTGCTCAGGCTAGTGAACCTGAGACTCCATCTGCCCCGGCTGCAGCCCCGCCCGCGCAGCCAGCCCCAATGGCTGCCGCGGAACCTGCGCCCGCGCCACCTGTTCGCCAGCCCGTCCAGGTGACGATCCCGGCGGGATCTACCATTACCGTCCGCATGATCGACGGTATCGACTCCGCCCGGAATCGGCCCCGGCCAATGAAGGCTCATGGAGACAGCTCCGGCGAGCGCTCCGAACAGAATGAAAGCCATGGCGGTTCCGACAGCCCGGCGCCACAGGAAGGGGTCCTGTGTATGGATATTTCCACCCGCGGTCTTGCTCACAAGCGCGGCGCGGCGGAAACCCCTCCGCTGGAGCTCCCTGAAGGCCCTGCGAGCCTCAGCTCGTTGTGCGAAGTAGCCTATGAGGATACCCGTTTCCACTCACTATCCTTGTATCACCATTGGGTCCAAGCTTCTCGGCATTGCGATGGATTTCACTCGGCAGGAATCTGCGATGCAACTTCGGAGCGTCCATCAGCCCGCGTCTCCGATCGAGAGGAAATGCTTGTATCAGGTTTTATGATAGCCGCGACACGATAGTTAGTCCACAAGTATCGGCGGCCGTCACCGGCGGCATCGCCGATTCCCGACCAGACAGGCGACACAACAGAGCGCCGATATGGCGCCGCGATAAATCAATTTACATTACCTTTGCAGCTTTGTTGCTCGAAAAGTTCTCCCATCTCTTGACGGCCACATCCACAAAGACGGGCGAGATATCCATCGCATACACGACTCTTCCCCACTGCTCACCCGCAATGATCTGCGACCCTGAGCCACTGAACGGTT
>JAIQGH010000043.1 GCA_020072655.1 Terriglobia bacterium
CTCTGCCTTCTGAATCCTGAGTCCCGGCACTCCACCTGCCGCTCTGAAGGGCGGCGCTACCGCGTATAGCGGGTCGGCTGAGGCCCTTGTTCCAGCATCGGGCGGTCCCAGATCATTCCTTCGCGGCTGTAATGCGCGATCTCGAAATCCTGCGTCAATTCCAGCGCGTCCACCGGGCAGGCGTCCTCGCACAGCCCGCAGAACATGCACCGCGACAGATCGTAGGTGAACGTCGTCAGCTTCTTCTTGCGATCTTCCGTGCGGTCCCAGGCGACTACGATCAAATTCTCTGGGCAGGCCAGCGAGCAGAGGTTGCAGGCGATGCAGAGCGTCTCACCCGTCTCGGGATGGTTGTTGAGCCGCGGCGCGCCCCGGTAACGCTCCGCCACCGGCGGGCGCACGAGCGGATACTGCTCTGTGTAGGTGGCGCTCGGCCGTTGATACGAAAACGTCAGCCGCAGCCCCCGCAGCAGGTCCACCAGAAAAATCCGCCGCAGCAGATCCGTCATTGTCATCTCAGAACCCTATCAACCGCGCCGCCGGGGACGCGCTTCCGTGCGAGCTCAAGAAATAGCGCAACACCGCGGTGACGATCAGATTCGCGAGCGCGAGGGGAATCATCACTCGCCAGCCGACGTTCATCAACTGGTCATATCGGTAGCGTGGAAACGTGGCGCGATACCAGATGAACGCGTAAAGAAATGCCAGGACTTTGACGGTGAACCAGAAGATCCCCTGGACGGCGTTCAGAACAACGGGAATGGCCACCAAGCCCGCCAACAGAACCAGCACGACCGCCAGGCCGATGAAAAAGACTCTCTCCATCGGCACGCGGTTGTGCCGCCCCAGCAAGAAGACGAACACCGCGCCACCCAATAATCCGACGGGAGGCATGTAATTCAGGAAGTCGAGCGCCCGCACGCTCTGGAAAGGCCGCAGCCAGCCGCCGAAAAACAACGTCACCGCGATGCAGGAGACCAGCACCATATTGGTGTATTCGGCCAGGAAGTAGAGCGCGAACCGAAAGCCGCTATATTCGGTGTGGAATCCCGCAGTCAATTCCGACTCGGCTTCGGGCAAGTCGAAGGGATTACGGTTGGTCTCGGCGACGGCGGCAATCACATAAATGATGCAGGCCACAGGCTGGACGAGCACATTCCACAGGCCCATTTCCTGCTGGCGCTTGACGATCTCGACCATGCTCAGTGAATTGGAAACCAGCAGCACGCCAACAATGGCCATGCCTGCCGCCACCTCATAGCTGACCAGTTGCGCCGACGAGCGCAGCGCGCCGAGGAGAGGATAATGGCTGTTCGATGCCCAGCCACCCAGAATGATTCCGTAAATGCCCAAGGACGAAACGGCCAGAATGAACAGCAGGCCGATATTCACATCCGTGACGAAGAAGTTCCCCGCAAATGGAACTACGGCGAAACACGTGAACGCCGCCGCCACGCTGATGGCCGGAGCGATGAGGAAAACCCAGCGGTCGGCGCCTTCCGGGATGATGTCTTCTTTGAGCAACAGTTTGATGCCGTCGGCGACGGGCTGCAGCAGCCCCCACGGCCCCACCCGCATCGGCCCCAGCCGCGCCTGCATGAAGGCCAGCACCTTGCGCTCCATGTAAACCAGATAGGCAACCAGACCCGAGAGGACGGCGAAGACAATCAGGATCTTGACGACCGCATAGGTCAGCGGGTTGGCCTGCAAGAACTGTAACGCGTGTTCTGCCATGGCTAATCGAAAAGCGACGGGTGACGAGTGACGAGTGACAAGCAAGGGCGGCTGGCGGTCGGCAGTTGGCAGTCAGCAGTTTGAAGGTCTCCACCCTTCGGTTGTAACTCGCGACTGATGACCATCAACGGTTTCCCTTCTTGCTCGTCACTTGGCACTCGTCACTTTGCACTGCTTTTATCGGTCCACTTCCCCCAGCACGATGTCGAGCGTTCCCACGACCGCCACGACGTCGGCGACGAGGTGGCCGCGAACCATCGTATCCAAGGCCTGCAAATTCACGAACGACGGCGGGCCCAATTCGCCTTTCGGGGCTTCGATGGAATGGTAGACTTCGCCCACCGGCGGCTTGATGACCTTTCCGACTTTGCCCATGATGGGTCCCGGCGCGATGCGTTCCACTGACTGCCGCACGATGCGCACCGACTGGCGCATCTCCTGGACGCGCACCAGGTAGCGATCGTAGGTGTCGCCCTTCTCGCCGATCGGGACCTCGAATTCCACTTTGTCATAAGCCTCGTACGGCTGCGCCTTGCGCACGTCCCACTTCACCCCTGAGCCGCGTAGCACGGGGCCCGTGACGCCGAGCGCCACGGCGTCCTCGGGGGTGAGGACACCCACATTGCGCGTGCGATTGATCCAGATCCGGTTCTTGGTGAGCAGTGCCTCGTACTCATCGATTTTGGGCGTGAAGTAGTCGCAGAAATTCGCGACTTCCCTCTCGAACCCATCGTAAAGATCGTACTGCAGGCCGCCGATGCGGAAGGCATGCGTGGTGAGCCGCGCGCCGCAATAATTCTCAAAAATCTTGAGGATTTCCTCGCGCTCGCGGAAGGTGTAGAAGACCGGCGTCATGGCGCCCAGGTCGAGGGCGTGGGTCCCCAGCCAGAGCAGGTGGCTGGCAATGCGCTGCAACTCCGCCAGGATCATGCGCGTGTACTGCGCGCGGGGCGGCACTTCGACGCCCATGAGCTTCTCGACCGCCTCGACGTAGGCCATGCCATTCGTCACCGCGGCGACATAATCCATGCGGTCGGTGTAGGGCGCGAACTGCGTGTAAGTCCGGTTTTCCGCGATCTTTTCCACGCCGCGGTGCAGATAACCGATGACCGCCTCCGAGCCCAGCACCTTCTCGCCGTCCAGGCGCAGCTTGATCCGCAGCACGCCGTGGGTAGCGGGATGCTGGGGGCCCATATTGATGACCAGCTCGTTGGCGTCGAGGTATGTGGCTTCAGGCATGAGCAGCTATCAGTTTTCAGCCGTCAGCGTTCAGCCAGTCCAACGTGGCTCTCGCTGAGCGCTCTTGTTATCGGAATTCTTAACTCTCGACTCGTGGCAGTCGTCTTCCCTTCACTGTCCGCTTTTGATCCCCACGTTGGCCTGCACCCAGGCGTCGTCCTGCTTGAGGATGTCGTCGTCCTTGCGGAGCGGATGGCCGATCCACCCGTCGGGCAACAGGATGCGCTTCAGGTCGGGATGTCCTTCATATTGCACTCCGAACATGTCGTACACTTCGCGCTCCAGCCAGTTGGCGGTCGGCCAAACACTCACGACGGAGGGAACCTTCTCACCATCGGCGGCCAGCACTTTCAGGCGCAGGCGGTCGTTCCGCTTGAATGAATACAGGTGATACACAAGGTCAAAACGCTTGTCGCGCTTGGGGTAGTCGACCGCCGTGTGATCGGTGAGCAGGGTATACTCTCCGCCCTCGTCACTCCTCAGAAACTCGCAAAGCTGAAGCAGGCTCTCCTTGGCTACCGTTACCGAAGGCTGATGGCGGAAGATTACAGGATCGAGGATGGCGCCCGGAAACCGCTTCTGCATCTCGTCAAGCAGCGGACTCGACCACGGCTCGGGCTTGAGGACCGGCTTGGCCGCGGGTGGAGCGGGCTTGGCAGCAGCGGCAGAAGGCTTGGGAGGTGCGGTCTTGGGCGGCGTCGCGCCTGGGCCCCCCGCCGGGGGAGCCGGTTGGGCAGGAGGTTCACTTGATCCCCCCGCGGGCGGAGCCTTGGGTTCATCAGCCATTTACGATGGTGCCTGACTGGAAAGCACTCGGATCTCGCGCTAAGTTATCGATTCTGGCATACGGCTTTGAAACTTGTCAATCATGGCGCAGGTCTGGTTCCCGGGACGGTCGCCGCGCGTCAGTAGTCAACCTTCACCAGGCACAAGCCCTGCGCCGGTGCGGTGGGGCCGGCCAGGGTTCGGTCGCGTGCGGCAAGGATTCGTTCGACATCCCGCGGGGCAAGTTTGCCTCTGCCGACCTCCATCAGCGTCCCCACCATGTTGCGCACCATGTGGTGCAGGAATCCGTTGCCGGTCACCTCATAGATCAACATGGATGCCCGCAGACACCGAACCAGTCGCGAGACGACAATATTCCGCACCATTTCCCTGCCGCCCGCTCGGTCTGCTGAGCCGCCACGGCCTCGGGGCTGCAGTGATTTTGCCTTGTCCGCGTTCAGGCGCTGGATTCTGGATTCTGAATTCTGAATTCCGAGTTCTTCCTGCACGTCTCCGCCAGCGTCGCCCTTGCTCCGCGGCTTCTCTCCGGCTTCGCAGCCTGCCGCCGCAAAGGAAGTGAAATCGTGCTCGCCAAGGAAAACCCGCGCCGCTTCCTCCATGCGGTCAACGTCGAGCGGAAACGGGTAGTGCCAAACGAACCGCCAGAGGAAAGGCGAACAAACCGGCGCTTGTAGGATGCGGTACCGGTAAGTTTTGGCGCGTACGTCATAGCGGGCGTGGAAGCTCGCGCTAACCTCTTGCGCCTGCTTAACGCGCACCGTCGGCGGGAGCAGGTTATTGAGAGCCTTGACGAGGTTCTCACAAGGAATCGGACTGCTGGTTTTGAAGTTCGCAACCTGATTTAAGGCATGCACTCCGGCATCCGTGCGGCCCGAGCCCCAAACATGCAGCGTCTCACCCGTGAGGCGCTCTACGGCCGTTTCCAGGCATTCTTGGATCGTAGGGAGGCGGGGCTGCCGCTGCCAACCCTGAAAATCGGTCCCGTCGTAGGCTATCACCAGCCGGATGTTACGCATGGGCGATGGTTCGAAGTCCTAGCCATTGGGAGTTAATACGTGACACGCCTGGATGTCAAGCCAAGGGACACAATGTCATGGACGCGCCGGTTTTCTGCCTCCGGGCACCTGAAATCCGATGGGGCATTTTTCCACACTTTTTGCCTCTGCGGCAGGCCCTCCGACAGCCGAACCGGGAACCATGACCTCGACCTCTGGCCTGCCCCCGAGGCAGCCTTTCAGGGCTGGCCTGGAGGTTTGCTGCTAACCTCGTGGCAGTATGCGCGTCGAAAATGGGTAGACCGCCGCCGAGATGCTGGAGACCAGCGACCTCCGGGGTCCGCGTTGTCAGGGTACTGCCACAATGCTAGACTGCTCGGCTGTGCGTTAGCTGTGGGATTCGTTGCGGGGTCAGGCGCTCGGACGAGCGGTTGACGCTTTGCCCGCTGCCGGGCAGCCGAGCCTTGATGTCGTCTTTGGACTACCTGACGCCCCGGTGGGCGGAGAGCCGCTTGTTTTCCTTTCTCTGAAACTCCCCGTCCTAGGCTTTCGTAGATATAGTAATGAAGCTTGATTGGGAATCGAAAACACCCAGGGAGAAGGACACTCGATGAGCCTTAAACATCATTGCTGGCTGCTTGGCGCTCTCAGCTTGGGACTGCTGATGTTTTCGCAGGGGCTCGTTGCCCAGGAGGCAAAATCCTCCCCGCCTGCCATTATGCAATATGGCAACACCCGGTGGTTCCCGTCGGTCTGGGGACCGTACACCACGCCTTTTGTGCCCGAGACAAGGATGAGCAACTCGGATCGGCTCCACGCGCTCCTGCAGGACGGCAAGTTATATCTTACGGTCACGGACGCCCTGGCGCTGGCGCTGGAGAACAACCTGGATATCGCCGTCTCGCGCTACACCATGAGCTATGCGCAGACGGACGTTCTGCGTACCCAGGGTGGGGGCGCGGCGCGGGGATTCGCCGGATCGTTCCAATCGGCCGCGCTGTTTGCCGGGGCCCTTGGCGGCGGCGTCACGGCGGCCGCCGGCCGAAGCCAAGGGCAAGCCGGTGGAGTTTCCGGGGCGGCAAGTGCCACGCAGCTAGGTGGAGGGACTTTCGACCCTGCCGTTTTCTTTCAATTGGGCTGGGACCAGAACACCTCGCCGCTGGGCACTACGGCCGTCACGGGAGTGCCCTTCGTCACCTCCCAAGGCACGAGCTACGTCACGGGTTATCAGCAGGCCTTTCAAACGGGAACTAGCTTCCAGGTGGTCACGGGAGGCGCGCGTGGGAGCACCACTTCCTTGACCCCGGTCTACAACCCCCAAGTCAACACCTTCCTGGCGGTGGGTTTCACCCAACCGCTCCTGAATGGCTTCGGACGGCGAGCGAACTCTACTCAAATCCGCATTGCCAAAAACGACCTGAAGGTTGCCGACTCGGTTTTCCGGCAGCAAGTGATCGCGACCGTTTCGGCAGTCCTGAACGACTACTGGGATTTTTTGACTATGAGGGAAAATGTCCGAGTGGCGGAGCAGGCGCTGGCCTACGCCCAGAAGCTGCTTTCCGACAACAAACGGCAAGTCGAGATCGGAACCCTGGCGCCCATCGAAGTGGTTCGCGCGGAGTCGGAAGTTGCGGCGCGTCAGCAAGACCTGATCGTCGCCCAGACCAGCCTGCAACAGCAGCAGGAATTGATCAAGACCGCGCTCTCCAAGCAGGTGGGGCCGGATCTCGCCGCCGCCCAAGTCGTTGCGCAGGACAGCCTGCCGGAGCCCCGACCGGACGACGTTCCGCCGCTTGATGAAGCTTTGAAACTCGCCGCCGCCAACCGGCCGGAGATCGAGCAGACCGAGCTGAAGTTCCGCGACCAGAACGAGACGATCAAGGCCCGGCGCAACTCCCTGCTCCCCACTTTCAACCTTTTTGCCACGTACATCGCCAGTGGCTTGTCGGGCAATCAGCTCGTCTGCCCCCCGGGCGACACGCGATATGGCGGAAACTGCCTGGTGCCCAACGACGGGTTTGTCGCGCCGCTGGGATCAACAACCGCCGGCGTCTCGCAAGCTCTGACCCAAACCTGGCAGGGGCAATACCCCGACTATTCCTTTGGGGTCCAGCTTCAGATCCCGATTCGCAACCGCTCCGCTCAGGCCGACGCCGCGCGCGCGCTTCTCGAGCGCCGCCAACTCGAGACGCAGTTGCAGCAGTTTAAGAACAACATTGCCCAGCAGGTCCGGAGCGCGGAGATTGGCGTGATCCAGGCCAAGGCGCAAATCGAGGCCGCTCACAAGGCTGTCGTGCTGGCTCAGCAGACGCTCGACGCCGAACAGAAGAAATATCAATTGGGCGAGTCAACCGTCTTCCTGGTCATCCAGGCGCAGCGCGACCTGGCAACGGCCGAGGGCAATGAAGTCAAGGCTCGCTCAACCTACGCCAAAGCCATCACCCTGTTGCAGCAGCAGACGGCCACCATCCTGCGGAAGTACAATGTGGAATTGAGCGACGCCGTCTCCGGACACGTCGAGCGCACACCGAATATTCCCGGCACGCGCTCCACCCCGCCGCCCGCGAATCCCTAGTAGAGACGGCCCGGCGGGCCGTCTTGCGCGAGACGTTCCATCGGAACGTCTCTACGCCGGATTGCACATTCGTAGCTCTGGTTAATTCGCATGTCAAATCAACGAGCGGTTTGTGTCTTCAACCAACGCGGCGTCTGCATCCCAACAAAGGCCCACGCCTGGGGAAAGCACCGGGTGTGGCCCCCGCTTGAATCGTAGACCCGGTCTTCCGTTATCGCCGCGGTTCCAGACTGAATCGCATCCCGTCCCGGGCGATGACGACCTCTCCCCTGAAGTGCTCGCGTACCGGACGCAATATCCAGGATCGCAACAGCGGTTCAACAAGGGGTGACCCGGGAGAGGGCTTCAGGTGCGTGAGGACCAGGGTGTGCACGTTCGCGGCGGCTGCCTCTTCTGCTGCTTCGCTGATCGAGGTGTGGAAATCGCGTGTGGCCGTGAGATTGCGAGCAAGATTCCTGTCACCCGGCTCGTTGGCGGCGGCAAACTCTTCCTGGTAATCGGCGACAATCCGGTCAACGGCCTCTGTGATGACTGCCTCATGGATGAGCAAATCGGCATTGCTCGCGTGACGAACCAGGTTCGGGCAGGCACGCGTATCGCCGCTGATGACCACCACGCGGCCTCGGTATTCGATCCGGTAACCGAAGGCGGGTTTGACGGGCGCGTGATCGACGAGAAAGGCCGAAATGCGCAAGCCTTGCGGGCTCTCGAACACCTGGACGGCCGCGTCCGGTTCGGGGATTTCTATTTCGTGAGCGACCGGGAGGGCATTCCTGGCGGGCAGATCGACTTCCCCTCGATGCTCGAGGCGAAACTGCACATCGAGCGCGTAGACCTCTCGGAATCCTGCCACCACCCGAGCGGTTCCGGAGGGACCGTAGACCGTGAGCGGCGACACTCTTCCATCCCGCCAGCTTTCCTCTGCCAGCTCACCGAGGTCCGCAATGTGGTCCGCGTGCACATGGGTGAGGAATACTGCACTCAACTCGCCCAGGGGGAGACCCAGCCGGTCCGCTTTGTGCGTCGAACCTGGCCCGGTGTCGAAGACTACAAACGTGCCAGCGGCAATTATGGCCACAGACGACATGGCAGGGTCCTCGCCGAGCGGCGGAGTCCCCGTTCCGCAAAAAACCACATGCAACTTGTCGTCGCGCAGGATGGCGGTCTGGTAGCGGTTTACTAAGCTCCGCACTTTCCAGCGAATCATCTCGTCCAGGATGCGCGGCCAGAACCACCACACGAGCAGCACGCAAGCGACTGCGACGCCGGTTGCCGTCAGTAGTAGCCGAGCTCTCCGGAGTTTCATGCGTCACCTCCACGCCGCGTGCGACCGAGTATACCGCCGGCGACGCTCAATCATCTTCTGTTCTCGGACCTGCCGCCGTCTGTGAGACAGCCATTTAAAGCTGAAAATTCAGCGAGTGGTACGAAAATGCCATTAACTGGAGGATTGAGTCATGGGCTTGTCCCGACGGCAGTTCACCAAGGAGTTCAAGCTGGCCGCGCTCCGGCGACTGTACAGGGGGTCGTCGGTAGCGAAGGTGGCGCGGGCCTTGGTGGTGGCTCCCAACAACATTATGCGCGGCTGGCCCCAACGGCTCCCCCCGGCCCGGGAACGCGCTTCCCGCCCTGGGGAAGCGCCGTAGCGCAGCGCTTCCCTGGCGCGGCGGGCTGCCGGCCTGAAGGCTGGCGCTGCGTCACCGCCCCTAGGGCGTCTGGGCGCCCTGCGTATTGACGTACAACGAATAGAGCGACTGGCTGGCGGCCATGAACAGCCGGTTGCGCTTGACGCCGCCGAAGCAGAGGTTGGCACAGGTCTCGGGCAGGAGAATCTTGCCGATCAGCTTGCCGTCGGGAGCGATGACCTGCACACCGTCGTATCCCGGGCCGCCCCACCCGGCTGCGGACCACACGTTGCCGTCCACATCGCAGCGGATGCCGTCGGAGCTCCCCACGCCCATATCGTAGAAGAGGCGGCCGTTCGCCAGCCGCTTGCCGTCCACGACGTCATAGACGTAGATGGGGTGCGGCTTTCCTGCCGGCGGCCCGGTATCGACGATGTAAAGCTTCTTCTCGTCGGGCGAGAACGCGAGGCCGTTGGGTTTGATGAGCTCGGCCGTGACGACCGTCGCCTCGCCGGTCGCCGGGTCGAGGCGATAGACGTTCGTGGGCAGCTCGAACTCCGCCACGTGGCCCTCGTAGTTGCTCATGATGCCGTAGCCCGGGTCGGTGAACCAGATACTGCCGCTGGAATGCACGATGACGTCGTTCGGCGCGTTGAGATGCTTGCCCTGGAAGCGGTCAATCAGCACGGTAATAGTACCGTCGAGCTCGGTGCGGGTCACGCGCCGGGAATCCTGCTCGCAAGAAATCAAGCGCCCTTGTTTGTCGCGCGTGTTCCCGTTCGTGCAATTGGACGGCTGGCGAAAGGCGCTGACCTTGCCCGTCTCCTCCGTCCAACGCAGGATGCGATTGTTGGGAATGTCGCTCCAAAGCAGGTACTGCCCGTCACCAAACCACACGGGGCCTTCCGCCCAGCGGCAGCCCGTGTACAGGCGTTCGATGGCCGCGGTGCCCTGCTTGTATCGGTCAAAACGCGGGTCAACCGACTGCACGTTCGCGTCGGGATAGCGGGCGATGGCCGCGTCCTCGCTCGCCCGCGCCCAACTCCAAGGCTTCAGCGCGACCGAGGCGGCCGCCGTCGCCGCCGCGCCTACGAATTTTCGACGAGGTAACATTTGCCCCTCCTGTTTGTCTATACCTGAACAGTAAATTGCGCGCCCGCGCTAAAATGCTGTGTAGCAACGATAGATATTAACACCGGGAGTGCTCGGCGCGCGAGGAAACGCGCGGAGGTCATCAGAGGGCCGGGCGGACGAATACCCTACGTCGGATGTTGCGCTCCGATGCATCGGGGTAAATGCCGGGCTGCCCCTCGACGGGCTCGGGGCGGTGAGCGAAGTCGAACCGAAGCCCGGCTCGACGCGCCAAGTTTGACTTTGACGTTCTCCGTGCACTACCATGCAGTTGGGGCTGTTGCTCACACGATGCATAAGGGAAACAGGGCGGGCGGCGATCGCGTAACTGACCAGCCAAAACCCCTCGAGCGCGAGCCGTCGGAGGCCGAGCTACGCTGGGAACGCGCGACGCTCCGGCCATCGCTCGAGAAGTCTCCCGAACGCCAGTCGAGCTTTACGTCGCTTTCCGGAGTCCCGATCGAGCGCCTGTACACTCCGGCCGACCTTGCCGGCTTCGATTACGCCCGCGACCTGGGCGACCCCGGCGCGTATCCCTTCACGCGCGGCATCCACCGGACCATGTACCGCGGCCGGACGTGGACGATGCGCCAGTTCGCCGGTTTCGCCACGCCCGAGGACACCAACCAGCGGCTCCATTATCTCCTCGAACAGGGCCAGACGGGGCTTTCCATCGCCTTCGACTTGCCGACCCTGATGGGCTACGACAGCGACCATCTGCTCGCCGAGGGCGAAGTCGGCAAGTGCGGCGTGGCGGTCTCTTCGCTCGCGGATATGGAGACGTTGCTCGCCGGCCTGCCGCTCGAGCAAGTTACCACCTCGATGACCATCAATTCGCCCGCGGCCATCATCTGGGCGATGTATCTCGTGGTGGCGGAGAAGAACGGCGCCGATTGGAAGAAAATCTCCGGCACAACTCAGAATGATATCCTAAAGGAATATATTGCTCAGAAAGAATATATCTTCCCTCCCCGCCCCTCGATGCGCCTGGTGGTGGATACGCTCACCTTCGGCGCGCGCGAGGTGCCGCGCTGGAATCCCATTTCCATCAGCGGCTACCACATCCGTGAGGCCGGCTCGACCGCCGTCCAGGAGCTGGCCTTCACGCTGCGCGACGGCATCGAGTACGCGGAGTGGGTCGTGCGCGCGGGGATGGACGTGGACGACTTTGCGCCCCGCCTCAGCTTCTTCTTCAACGCCCACAACGACCTCTTCGAGGAAATCGCCAAGTACCGCGCGGCGCGCAGAATCTGGGCGCGCGTGATGCGGGAGCGTTTCGGCCCGCAAAATCCCCGCTCATGGCTCTGCCGATTTCACGCCCAGACGGCGGGGTGCTCGCTCACCGCGCAGCAGCCCTATAACAACGTCGTCCGCACGACGATTCAGGCGCTGGCGGCCGTCCTGGGCGGCACGCAGTCGCTGCACACGAATTCGCTGGACGAAGCCTGGGCGCTGCCCACGGAGCAGGCCGTCACGCTCGCGCTGCGCACGCAGCAGGTGCTGGCGCACGAGAGCGGTGTCGTCAATACGGTTGACCCGCTTGCGGGCTCTTACTTCGTCGAGAAGCTGACGCTCCAGACCGAGCGCGCCTGCTACGACTACTTCGACAAGATCGACGCCCTGGGCGGCATGGTCGCGGCGATCGAGCGCGGGTACCCACAGAAGGAGATTCACGACGCGGCCTACGCCTACCAGCGCGCCATCGAGAGGAAAGAGAAAATCATCGTGGGCGTCAACGACTACGTCTCGGAAGCCAAACACCCCATCGAGATTTTGGTGATCGACGAGGATGTGGCGCGGCCCCAGCGGCAGAAGCTCGCCGCGCTGCGAAGGCGCCGGGACAACGCTCGAGTCCTATCGACCCTGGAGGCGCTTGCCCGCGCTGCCAGCTCTGATCAGAATCTGATGCCGTTCATTCTCCAGGGCGTGCGCGCTTATGCAACCGTCGGTGAGATGTGCGATGTGCTGCGCAAGGCGTTTGGGACGTACGAAGAGCCGGCGTTTCGATGAAATAGGAATTCTGAATTATGACTGATTACCAACTGGCGTCGCGTTCGAGGGATCCCACACGCAAGACTGTATCTCGGTTGTTAAGGTGTTCAATTCATAATTCAGAATCCACAATTCATAATTATTTATGAGGGAACGTCGCATCCGAGTGATCGTTGCCAAGCCCGGCCTCGACGGTCACGACCGCGGGGCCAAGATCATCGCCCGCGCGCTGCGCGACGGCGGCATGGAGGTCATCTACACCGGCCTCCGCCAGACGCCGGAGGCGATCGTCACCGCCGCGCTCCAGGAAGACGTGGATGCCATCGGCATCTCGATTCTCTCCGGCGCGCATAACACCATCGTGCCGCGCATCGCTGAGCTGATGCACGCGCAGGGGCTCGACGACATGCTGCTCCTCGTGGGCGGGATCATTCCCGACGAAGACATCCCCGGGCTCAAGAAGGCTGGGGTGAGCGAGGTCTTTCAACCCGGCGCGTCCACGCAGGAAATCGTGGATTACATTCGCGCGCATGTGAAAAGGCACAGGCAATAACGGGCGTGAAACAAGAAAAGTCTGAAGTGTAAAGGATGATGCGGCCGAAGTGCTGCGGCACTTCATAGTTCACACTTAAGCCTTCAATGTTCCTGCTGGGGTCTTCAACGGTGGAACTCAGCGCGCACAACTCAACCGCCGTACTGACCTTCCCGCCGGCCAGCGGGTACCCGCGGCTGACCCGGGCCGTGCTCGACGAATTGCGCGACCTGCTCGAAACGGTCGGCCGCGAAAGTGCGTTCAATGGCGCCATCATCGCGGCGAACGAGGAGTCCTTTGCCGCGGGCGCCGACATCGAGGAGGTCGCCGGGCTCGAAGGCAATGCTGCGCGAGAATTCGCGCTCGCCGGCCAGACTCTGTTTCAGGAAATCGCGGATTTCCGCCTGCCCGTGGTCGCTGCGATCCGCGGTTTCTGTCTGGGGGGCGGACTCGACCTGGCGCTCGCCTGTCACGCGCGCGTCGCCACCTTCGATGCATCCTTCGGCCACCCCGGCGCATCGCTCGGCCTGATCACAGGGTGGGCGGGCACGCAGCGCCTGCCGCGACTGATCGGCAAGGCACAGGCCCTGCAGATATTTCTCACCGGCGAGCGAATCCCGGCCACGCAGGCACTGACGCTGGGACTGGTGGATGAGCTCGCGTCGTCAGCAGATCTGATCGAGGCTGCGGCGCGCCGCACGCTTCGACGTAGAACTGGGGCATACTGTTCTTGACTCATCATGGCGACGAAGAAATTGGTTTTCCGCGTCCACGCCCTCGGGCGCATGTTTGAGCGCGGAATCAGCATTGACGATGTGCGCCATGTCCTGGCGGCGGGCGAAAGCATCGAGGATTATTTGGCCGACCTTCCCTACCCAACTCGCCTCGTGTTGGGATGGTCGAGGGGTCGGCCGTTGCACGTCGTGGCCGCGGACAATTCGCCGGAGGAAGAAACCATCGTTGTCACGGTCTACGAGCCAGCCCCTGATCTTTGGACTCCTGATTTCAGACGGAGGAAACCATGAGGTGCATCATCTGTAGGCAGGCCGATACGCAGGAAGGAAAGGCCACGCTGACGCTGGAACGCGGGACAACCACTCTCGTCGTCAAAGGTGTTCCCGCGCGTGTCTGCCCAAACTGCGGCGAGGAATATGTGGACGAGAAGGTTGCTGAGGAACTGCTTAGGAACGCCGAAACCATCGCCAAGGCTGGCGTTCACGTCGACGTGCGAGAATACGCAAGTGCCTAGGGGCCCGTGCTTCGGTCTCAGAGTGGGGGAGGCATCATGCGACCCGTCTACATGATTTCCGGCGGCATCACGAAATTCTCCAAGGCGAACCCCCGCCAGAGCTTTCGTCTCATGGTGAAAGAGTCTTTTGACTACGCGCTGCGCGACGTTCCCATGCTGCGCCGCGCGATGATTGACGGCAGCGTCGGCTCGTATTTCTCCGACCACTTCACGCGCCAGCTCAAAGCCGCGACGATGGTGCAGGATTTCCTCGGCCTCTGCCCCAAGCCCAGCAAGCGCATTGAGGGCGGCGGTGCGACCGGCGGACTCTGCTTTCAGGCGGCGTGGGAAGCGGTGGCCTCCGGCCGGATGGATTGCTGCCTCGCCTTCGGTTTCGAGACCATGTCGCACGTTAACACCTGGAAGGGCAACGAGTTCATCGCCCTCGCCTCCGACACGAACTTCGATTATCCAGTCGGAGGCTTCTATTCAGGATATTATGCCATGATGGTCGTTCGGCACATGTATGAGTTCGGCACGACGGTCGAACAGCTCGCGATGGTCTCGGTCAAGAATCACAAAAACGCGCTGCACAATATCTGGGCACAGAAGCATCTCGATCTCACCATCGAGGACGTGCGCAATTCGCCCCTGGTCGCCTACCCGCTCACCATGCTCGACATCTGCACGATGTCGGACGGCGCGGCCTGCTGCATCCTGGCTTCCGAAAAGGTTGCGGAGAAGGTCTGCCCCAATCCGGTGAGGGTCATTGGCATCGGCACGGGCACGGACGCCATGCGCATGGCCGACCGCCCGCACGGTGAAGTCCTCCTGCTCAAGCACGAAGACCCGAGCTGGTACAAAAACTTGAAATATCCAGGCGTGCATTCCTTCCGGGCTGGGCGCAACGCTACGCGGCTCGCCTACGAGCATGCCGGAATCGAGAATCCCCTCGAGGACCTGGATTTCATCGAGCTGCACGACGCTTACACGTCCTCGGAGATCCAAACCTACGAAGACCTGGGCCTCTGCCGCTACGGCGAGGGTGGCAAGTTTATTGAGTCGGGGGCGCCGGCGCTGGGCGGGAAAATTCCCGTCAACCCTTCCGGCGGCCTGATCGCCTGCGGCCATCCCGTCGGGGCGACGGGGCTCATGCAGGCGGTTTTCGCCTTCTGGCAATTGCAGGGCACGGTCGCCAAGCACAACAACGGCGACGCGAAGATTCAAGTGAAGCCGAAGAAAAAGTCACGGCCCATGCGTGGCCTGATCCATTCGCACGCCGGAACGGGAACGTATGTGACCGTGAGCATCATGGAGAGCACAAGCTAGTGACGAGTGACCAGTGACGAGTGACAAGCAAGCCCAGAAGAATGGAATCGCCTTCTCTGCGCTTTCCAAGCGCGGAGCGCGGCGCGCTATTCAACGCGCCTTCGTGCTGGTAGGGCGAGAGCGAGCGATTCGGCAGCATTTGCGCGAAGCTGAGCTAACCACGCTATGGGTCATCGAGGACTGGGACCTCAAGTGGACGGTGGTCATCAACCACGGCCGGCTGGAATTTCACCGCGGTCAAGTGGGCAAGGCGCAGGTGAGCTACTGCTGGCAGACCGGCGAGGGCTTCCTGGGTCAAATCGCAACTGGGACCGCGCCGAAGGACGAATTCCAGCTCGTCAGCGACCCGGTTTGGCGGCGCATGGTCGATCCGGTTTTCGACGCATTCGCGAGTGCTCTCAGGACGGTGTTTTCCAATCCCGTCGATGACGACGGCGAACGTTTGCTGTAGGGGCGGGCTCTGCCCGCCCGCGGGAGCACCCCGATGAGGTGCATGGGGGCTCCCCTCTGGAAGCAGGAGGCTTCGATGGCAGAGAAGAAGGAAACAGCCAAGCGGACGCGCAAGGCCCCGTCATCTCAACTCGGCCACAAGCCCCAATGGAACAAGCTCCGCCTGCCCGAGACCGACCAGGGCACGGTCGTCTTCTCGACCGACCCCCTCATTATCAAGAACCATTACGAGATCGACTATATCCACAGTTACGCCGAAGATTCGCCGTTCTTCATCGGCCTTTCGCAAGGCCGACTGATGGGCAGCGAATGTACGGGCTGTCGCTACAAGTACGCCACCCCGCGCGCCTACTGCATGGAATGCGGGAAGAAAACCAAATGGATCGAGCTGCCTCTGGAAGGCAAGGTCCATACATGGACCACCTGCTATTTCGGCTCAGAGGCGTTCCTCAAGGAGACGCCGTTCAACCTCGTCCTCGTCGAATTTCCAGGAATCAATACCCTCCTGCTGGCGCGCATGATCGGCGTCACGCAGGAAGAGCTGCGCGTGGGCATGAAAATCCGCGCGCAGTTCCGCCGCAATTCCAGATTTGATCCCACCGACGTCTACTTTGTCCCCGCCGAGCCGGTCACCAAGCGCGAGGGCACCGTGTAGAATTTTGTTCGCGTTGTGGCACGGCCATCTTGGCCGTGACGCAACACGGGCGAGACCCCGACACGTCGGGGCAGGCTGCCCGTGCCACGTCGTCGGATATCAAGTGCGGAGCCCTTGATTAGTTGGATGGGCACCCGGTCATTTGCGAGGTTTGCGGAATCCGCCTTTTGCTATAGACTGTCCTGCGGCGTCCCGATGGAATTCACCGGGGCGGGCGCCCTGATGATGAATTCACAAACTCAGAGAGACTGGACTAGCACCGTGTTTCGTGCCCGCTATGCCGAGACCGACCAGATGAACGTGGTCTACTACGCCAACTATTTCGTATGGTTCGAAATCGGGCGCACGGAATTCTGCCGGCAGCACGGCTTCGCCTATCGCGACATGGAAGAAGAAGACGGCCTCTGCATCATCGTGGCCGAGGCGCGCTGCCGGTACAAGGCTCCGGCGCGCTATGATGACGAGATCGAGGTGAGGACGGCTCTCGGCGAGGTGCGCCGGCGCGTGCTGACCTTTGTCTACGAGGTCTACCGCAAGGCCGACGACATGCTGCTGGCCGAAGGCGAAACGGTGCATGTCATCACCGATCTCGACGGACGCCCGCGCGCCCTGCCGGAGAAATATCGGGACTTGCTGGTGGCTTCGGCCGGCGAACGCGCGCCCGAGCCTTGAGCCGCGCCTCCCGGCGGCCACGAAACGAATCCTATGCCCGCTACCCTGGGGCTGCGCGGCGACCATCTGACACGCGAGGATTTCTACCGCGTGGTCTTCGAGAACCTGCGTGTCCGCCTTCATCCGCGCGCGCGCCGCGCCATGCTCCGCTCGCGAGCGCTGGTCGAAAGCCTGATTGCACGGCGTGAGGTCGTCTACGGCGTGACGACCGGATTCGGCGCGCTCTCCACGGAGCGCATCGAGTCCGCTCAGGCAAAACAGCTTCAACTGAATCTGATTCGCAGTCATGCCTGCGGCGTGGGCGAGCCGCTTGACCGGGCCGAAACCCGCGGCTTGCTTCTCCTGCGCGCCAACGCCCTGGCGAAGGGCCTCTCGGGCGTGCGCCCGAACATCGTCGAGCTGCTTGTGGAGTTTCTGGACCACGGCATTCATCCCATCGTCCCATCTCGCGGCTCAGTGGGAGCGAGCGGAGATCTGGCTCCACTCGCGCACGTGGCGCTGGCTTTGATTGGCGAAGGCGAGGTGGAATACCGGGCAAGGAGAATGCCCGCCGCCCGGGTGCTCCGAAGCATCGGGCGAAAGCCGCTGGAACTCGAGGCGAAAGAAGGCTTGGCGCTCGTGAACGGCACGCAGGCGATGCTTGCGCTCGGCTTGCTAGCCCTCGGTGAGGCAGAGATCCTGGTGGACACGGCCGACGTCGCCGGGGCGCTCTCGCTCGATGCGCTGCGCGGCTCGGTGGTCCCCTGCGACCCGCGCTTTCACCGTGCCCGGCCACATCCAGGCGCTCTCGTCACCGCGCGCCATCTCGCCCGCCTCAACCGGGGCAGCACGATCAATGCGTCTCACCGCGGCTGCGGCCGGGTGCAGGATGCCTATAGCGTCCGCTGCATGCCTCAGGTGCACGGGGCGGTACGGGACGCGCTGGCGTTCATCGCCCGGGTCTTCGAGATCGAGATGAACAGCGCCACGGACAATCCGCTGGTCTTCGCCGAGGATGGCGAGGTAATCTCCGGCGGCAATTTCCATGGCCAGCCGCTGGCGACGGCGCTGGATTTGATGGCCATCGCGCTCACGCAGCTCGGCGGGATTTCGGAGCGGCGCATCGACCGCCTGGTGAATCCCCTCACGTCCGAGCTTCCGGCGTTTCTCACGCGCGGGCATGGCGTGGAATCCGGCTTCATGTTGGCTCAGGTGGCAGCCGCGGCTCTCGCTTCTGAGAACAAGATCCTCGCGCATCCGGCGTCGGTGGATTCCATCCCCACCTCCGGCAACAAAGAGGATTACGTCAGCATGGGGATGGCCGCGGCCCTGAAGGTGCGGCCGATTCTTGCCAACGTCCGCAACATTCTGGCGATCGAGCTTCTTGCTGCTTGCCAGGCGCTGGACTTTCTTTTTCCGTTGCGCAGCGGGCGGCTGGCGGAGCGCGCACGCGGGCTCGTGCGGCGCGCCTCGCCGTTTGTCAAGGCCGATCGCCCGCTCCATCGCGACATCGCGCGCATCGCCGGCCTCGTCAAAGCCGGCCAGTTCAGCTCGATCCTCAACGACTAGCGTCGCTTGCCATGCCGCCGATTTCCGCCACGATCATTGCACGCAACGAGGCTGCCTCAATCGCGCGCGCCATCCGCTCACTCTCCTGCGCGGATGAGATTGTTGTGGTGGACGCGGAGTCGAGCGACGACACACGGAAAATCGCGGCGGAGTTGGGCGCGCGGGTGATCGTCCGGTCCTGGGACGGGTTCAGCACTCAGAAGAACTATGCTGCCGAAAAGGCGCGCCACGACTGGATTCTAAGCCTCGATGCGGACGAGGAATTGAACACCGACGCTCAGGCCGCGGTCGCGAATTGGAAGCGGTCGGAGCCGCGCGCCGCCGGTTATCGCTTCGCTCGCCGCGCCTTCTATCTTGGCCGGTGGATCCTGCATTCCGGCTGGTATCCGGACTTTAAGCTCCGCTTGTTCGACCGGCGGCGCGGCCGCTGGGCCGGCGACTTCGTGCACGAGTCGGTCGTGACGCGAGGTCCGGTGGAAACGCTGCCAGGAGAAATCCTACATTACACGTGCGACTCGCTTCGCCAGCATCGGGAACGGATTGAGTTCTACACCGACCTCGCCGCGCAGGAGATGCTGGCGCGCGGAGAGCACGCCGGCTGGCTGCGTCGGGGTCTTGGCCCGTCCTGGACGTTCTTCTCCACGTATTTCTTTCGGCTCGGGGTTCTGGACGGACCGCAGGGCTTTCTGATCGCCTGGATGGCCGCGCGTTATGTCAGGCGGAAGTACTCGAAGTATTATCACCTGCGCAAAACAGCTCTCTCGCCGCATACGACGAAAGATGTAATCCGCGGCCCACAATCTTGACATCGGTAGTAGGGGAGGGCTTCGCCCTCCCGCGGGAGCCTGGAGGGCTCCTCCTACCCGCCGATCCCTTCCTTCGTCAGGGCAGGCTCCGACCGGCGCGACAGCGGACTTGTTGGTAAACCTGGAGAGTTTGCTCCACCATGTGGTCGGCGCTAAAGCGATCTTGGACCGCCGCGCGCGCCGCCACGCCGAGCCGCGCGGCCCACTTGGTATCTACGAGCAGGCGCAGAATGGCGGCGGCAATTTGCTGTGGGTCCGGATCGGGAACCAGAAGTCCCGTCGCTCCATCCTCGATGACCTCCGGCACAGCGCCGCGGGCTACTGCGACGATGGGAAGCGCAAATGCCATTGCGGCCAGCAGTGAACTCCCCAGCGGCTCAGCCAGAGAAGGAAAGACAAAAACGTCGAGCGCCGAGTATACTTGCGCGACATCCTCCACAAACCCCGTGAAGATCACTGCGGACTCGATGCCCATCTCGCGGACAAGGCGCTCGAAGCGTCCGCGTTGAGGGCCAATGCCCGCCAGCAGCAGCCGACAGCGCGGAAACCGCGCCCGCACGGCCGGCAACGCGCGAATCAGAAACTCCTGACCTTTTTCCGGGAGCAGGTAGCCAACGCAGCCGAGGAGCATCTCATCGTCCGTGATGCCCCAGCGGTCGCGCGCGGACCGGCGGATTTCCGGGGCGGGCAGAGGCTTTAGCTCCACACCGTCATAGACCACCTGCACCCGTTCGCGCGGCATTCCGGAGGCAACTACACTCTTCGCCACGAATTCCGAAACCGCTAGAATCCGGTGGGCGGTTTGATACCGGGCCAGGGCAAAGAGCTCGGTCTGTAAGGGATAGGCGACCCGACGGGACGCAACCACCGATGTGAACCGTTCAGCTCGCGCCAACCAGGCTGGCGTCACGGCGTGCGCGTCGTGCAGGTGAAGGATATCGAACTTCCCTTCCGCAAGCAGCTTGCGCAACCGGAGCGCCGCCCGAAGCCGCGCGGCTGGCCCCGGCACGGAGTGGACCTTGATGCCGAGCCTATGGGCGCGCTGAGCGAGCGGGGACTCACGCCTCGTCAGGAGCTCAGCCGAGTGTCCCCGGGCGAGCAATCCCTGGATCAGGAGCAAAGCCTGGCTTTGGCCCCCGCGCCACTGTTTTCCGAGATCGACGTGGAGTGTATTCATAGTAGGGGAGCGCTGCGCGCTCCCGCGGGAGCCCCTACCCGGCCGTCACAAACGGCCGCTACAATGCCAATACCTCGTCGTAGACACGACAGGTTTCCTCTGCGGTCCGACACCAGGGAAACTCCCTGGCCCGTACCCATCCTTGCTGGATCATCTTTTCTCGAAGCCGTCCGTCCTCAACGATCTGCATGATTCTCTCTGCAATCTCCGCGTGGTCATGCGGATCGGCGAACAGCGCAGCGTTTCCGCAAACCTCGGGCAGGCAGGAGGCTTGCGAGGCGACGACGGGCACGCCATGAGCCATCGCCTCCAGCAGGGGCAGGCCGAACCCTTCCTCAAATGAAACAAACACCAGCGCGCTCGACGCTTCGTAGAGCGACGCCAGGCGATCGCCTGGCACATAGCCGAGAACGCTCACTCGCGAAGTCAGTTGCTCCCTGCGGATGAAATCGTGGACGGCCTGACTACCATAACCATCCTTCCCCGCGATCACCAGATGGTAGTGCGCGGGCATCCTTTCGAGCGCGCGAAGGATATTCAATGTATTCTTGCGGTTGTCAATCGCGCCGACGCTCAGCAGCATCTCACATCCCTTTCCCACAAACCGTTCTCGTTCCTCCCGGCGCCGCTCAGGCGACATCTGAGTCTCCGGCAAATCCACTCCCAACGGAATGACGCGAACCTGGTCACGCCGAGCGCCCGTGTGTTGTATGAGTTGTTCGGCCGAATGTTGCGTGGGCGTAACGACCCGCACGGCGCGCGCGACGGCCTGCAAGAGCAAACCCGAGAATTTCCGCTGGTACTCCGGCGTGGAGTAATCGCGCCCCGTGAGGGGAATGACGTCGTGAATCGTGACGATTTCTTTCGGGAAGCGGAACGCCGGAGGGCGTTGGCCAAGGCTGTGAAATACCTCTGCCTCATAACGCAGCCAGAAGGTGAAGGGCTCCTGAAATATTCGCAAGGAAAAGGTCGGACGAGAGGGCTCCGGCGCGCGGCGCGGCCGCAAGAATCTGCGGTACTGCCGAAGCCGCGAAAGGCGATAGCAGAGGAGAAAATGGTGGGGCGTCGCGAGACTGGCGAGGCACTCGATCAGCCGGCGCGAGTAGACAGCGCTGCCCATAGGGTTGGGCTCAACCGTCAGCGTGGCGTCAAGCGCGATCGTGGCCATTGTAGTGCCCCGATTCATCGGGGCATGCCGCGCTCCTGGCTTGCCGCCGTAGCACCCCGATTCATCGGGGCATGCCAGGCTAAAGCCCGGCGCTACCGGGAGCCAAGATGCGCTCGGAATGCTAGCATAGAACCCTTACAAACAAGCCCAGATCAGATTCGATATGGTCTGAATCCCGGCGGTTCCAGGGCGGGGCCTCAGATTCGGGCTATTCCCAAGTGATATAATCCCTGCGCGCACGGAAGCAGTTGGCGCGGCCCGGACGCAGTCCATCCAGGCCACGGATTTTTCACCTGGCTCAGAGCCGCGGAGTTACAAAACAACTCTGCGCTACCTGCTCCCGAAGGACTCCCGGAACAATCGTGCAAACTCCGCTGCCTTACCTCTACGGGACGGTCGCCCTCTTCGGGCTGGCTTTCGGGAGTTTTCTCAATGTCTGCATCGCCCGGCTGCCGCTCGGCGAATCGATCATCACACCGCGCTCGCACTGTCCCAAGTGCCACCACCCGATCCGTTGGTACGACAATATTCCTGTCCTCAGCTTTCTCGTGCTCCGCGGGCAATGCCGCGATTGCCGCGCGCCCATTTCGTTGATCTATCCGGCAGTGGAAATCCTGACCGCCGCCTTGCTGGTTGCAGCCTTTGCCCGCTACCAACTGAGTCCTGAATTCGTCAAGTGTGCCGTCCTCGAAATGTTGCTCATCGTGCTGGTCTTCACCGACCTCATCCACCGCCGCATTCCACACCCGGTCACGATTCTCGGCACAGGTCTGGGATTCTTGCTCAGCCTCATGACTCCGGTTGATCCGCGGCCGTTGGATTGGATTCTTGCCCGTCTGGGGGCTGCCGGGATTGGCTTCGTGCCTCTGTCTTTTGCGGCGGCGCTGGACGATTCTTCTCGGTTCGCTCCTCGGAACAGTGGTGGCCGTGCCGCTCGAGCTGCTAAGCTCTCGTTATCGCCATCACCCCTGGCCGTTCGGGACGTTCTTGGGAATCGCGGCCATCTACGCGAGCCTGGGTGGGCAGGCGCTCCTCGCGGCCTACCTCCGCTGGTCGGGCCTGGGGGGTTAGTCTGTTGCATCGGCTCAATCCCATCCAACTCACACTGCATCTGGGTGGGGCCCTGGTCATCATCGGGCTAACCGTCTTCATCGTGTACATCCTCCACAAGGCCTTCCAGCAACAGCGCCAGCCGGAAAGCCTCGGCCCCATGCCGCCGCGGGCCCAGGACGCCACCGGCTTTGCGCTCGCGTCCCTGCAAGGCGTCATCACGCGAATGAAAGCGAGGGAGCGGGAGATGGAGGCACTCCTCCGCGAGGCCGAGCAGCGTGCCGACTCCAGCACGCGCCGGCTCGAAGCCGTTGTCCGCGAGCTGGCCGTCGGGTTATTCGTGGTCAGCCGCGAAGGGTTCGTGACCCTCGCCAACCCTACCGCGCGCGAGCTGCTCGCCATCGACACCTGGTCGAGACGGCGCTATCCGGAAATCCTGGGGACCGAGGCGGCCCTGACCCACCACCTGAAGGCCTCTCTGGAAAGCGGCGCAAGCCTGCACGCTGAAAACGTCGAATATCGCCTGCCGAATGGCGAAGTGGTTCTCCTGGAGGTGAGCCTGTCGCCCTATCACGGGCGCAGTGGGCAAATCGAGGGCGCCGTCTGCTTCCTGCGCAAGAAGTGACCTCGGCGATGGTGCCTCGGGGCTAAGCGGAATCCAGGATCTCGCGCACTTTTTGAGCGAGGAGGTCGGGCGTGAAGGGTTTCTGAAGGAAGGTCGCCGTCGAGCCTAAGACACCGTGATGAACGATGGCGTCATCCGTGTAGCCGGAAATGTAGAGCACTTTCATGGCGCGGTGAAAAGGCCGGAGGTGCTCGGCCAATTCCGGCCCACCCATCTCCGGCATGATGACGTCGGTCACGAGCAGATGGATAGGCCCTTTGTGCTGCTCCGAGACGATCAACGCATCTTCGCCGTTGCGCGCCACCAAGACTCTGTAACCGCCCTGTTCGAGAACTCCGTGGACCAGCGATCGAACAGCAGCCTCATCCTCAACAAGCAGAATCGTTTCGGTTCCCCGCCGCTCCGCGGCGCGTCGCGGGACTTCAAGGGTTGACGGCACTTCCTCGACGCACGGCAAGTGAATCTTGATGGTCGTGCCCTGGCCCACCTCGCTGTAAACCCAGATGTAGCCTCCACTTTGCTTCACGATGCCATAAACCATCGCCAACCCCAGGCCGGTCCCTTCCTGAGACTTGTATCCACTGGTCGCTTGCACGAAAGGCTCAAACACGGCCTCCAGCTCTTCTGGCGCAATGCCGGGGCCGGTATCTTGCACTTCAAATGCAAGTCGCCCTTCCTTCGCTTCGCTCCCGTTAGCGGCGACCGAGGGAAAGATGGAGAGAGGGTAGACGCGCAGCCCAATGCCGCCTTCATGCGTGAACTTGACTGCGTTGCCCAACAGGTTGATCAACACCTGGCGCAGCTTGCTTTCGTCGGCGCGGACGTAACGGGGCACATCCGGGGCGCGGTCCACGATCAACGTCAGGCCCTTTTCAATTGCACGCAACCGGAACATCTCGATCAGACCGTCGAGCATGCGGTGCAGGTCAAAGGTATGCTCCTGCAAGGTGAGGCGGCCTGATTCGATCTTTGCCATGTCNCATGTTCGCCAGAAAGACACTCTTGGCGCGGTTAGCCGCTTCGGCGGCAATGCGAGCTTCTTGGGCCTGCCGGTTCGCTTGTTCCAGTTCTTGTGCGTATTGCCGCGCTTCGGCATACAGGCGCGCATTCTGAATGGCGAGTGCGGCCTGGTCGGCGAATGCTTGCAGGCGGTCGGCGTGGTCGCGCGTGAAAAAGTGCGGAGTGGCACTGGCGAGGCTAAGGAAACCCACCACGCTGCCTTTGACCTGAATCGGAGCGCTGAGGTGGGAGCGGATCCAGCTTGTTGCGGGCATGCTCACCCAGTCAAACGCCTGGACATCGTCAATCAGGCAGGGCTGCTGCGTCTCCATCATCTGCCGCAGGTTAGCTACCTCGGCCACCGGGAAACGGAGGGCCAGCACGGACGCCTCCAACCCGGGCGCCAT
>JAIQGH010000044.1 GCA_020072655.1 Terriglobia bacterium
TCATAGCTACTCCTCTCGCAAGTCTGTTCCGGCCGCGGACGGGCAGGTACCGCGAACCCGATGTCAAAGCCGTTTGGCACGGAAACCATGACTTCCGTTTTGGCTTCCTAAACACCCTGCATTCTACATCCAGAACAGATATTCGGCGGGATTGAGCCGCCTCGGGTTTTTCATTCACTTGGAGAGTCAGTTTCCGGCAGAGGCTGGGAGTCGAAGGGGAGGTTTCGCCGTGAAGCGAGAGCAGTTCTCGGTGGAGCAGATCGGACTGGTTCTGGAGCGCGCAAAGGCGGCAGTTCCCGTGGCGAAGTTAATCAGTACAGTGGGAATCTCAGGGCAGCGCTTTTGTCGGTCGAAGAAGCGAGGCGCGGGCCGCGGCGTTGACAGACGTGAGAGCAGCTTTTTGCAGCTCATCAGGCTCCTGCTGCAGTTCCGACCTGGGCAGGCCTACGGCCCAGAGGTCGGTGATCTGTCCAGCGACGCGGCGCATCGATTCGAACTGCTGCGCGTAGCCGCGCACGCGTTCGTGCTTGGCGTCGGTAAGCTCCTTCTCTGAAACCGGTTTCTCGCCCGCGATGAATTTCAGCTCCTTCGCGAACTCCACCACGGATTCCTTTGTCTTGCTGGTCTGCACGCCGCCGCGAGCTCTCCACATCCCGTACTTCGAGAAGAGTTGTGGAAAGGACGGAAGGGTGGCTGGCCCATTTTCTGGGAGGGGCGTTTCCCAGGCGGAACCTCAAAGTCTCGAGCGAGCCGGAATCAGTGGATAGTTTCCGGTGCGCCCTTAACTGACCGGAAGGATCACGTGATGCGCCGCTAGCTGGCGACGCGCGACGGATTTCCCGCGAGCGGGTTCAAGGGATTATGTCTGCACATCGGATTGGGATTCAGCCGTTGGAGCTATACGAATCGACGACCATCTTCCAGTCGCCAGCCTGCTGCCGACGGTAGACAGTGACGTACTTCCCCTTTTCCTCATGCGGCGCTTCACCAGGCGGTTTGAGCACGATTCTACTCGTGCCGAAATCATACGCTAGGTCACCCGACACTTCGATATGCGTGCTATCAAGAACTATCTGCTCCACTGGCCCATCGAGAGATGCCTTCCAGAAGGCCAGAATCTCGGACTTGCCAGTGATAGCTGTGCGCCCGGGCATCAGAATGCGAGCGTCATCCGCGTAAAGCACGGCCAAACGTTCCGCGTCCTTGGCCGCCACGCTGTCCATAAACTCACGATAAATCCCCCGGATCGCGCGGACCACATCTTCCGGAACAACTTCTGTTGCTGCCACACTCGTCCCCTTTCGCCGCCGCAACGAAAGCCCGGTTGAGCGGAGCTCCGGCCCGGTGCCGTGCAAAGGTAATTTACCCTTTTCCGATTCTTGCTGCAATTGAGCAGGAGAATGACCACCGAGGATTCGCCACCAAGATTGCGAAACTGCTATCGGTCAAGGGTGGGGCGGGATTCGAAGCGGCAAGGGGAGTAATGTAGAAGGCGGCCAAATGGGGACGAACTCAATCCGTGCCGCATCGGGAGAACATGGCCTGAACATTCGCCTGAATGCCCTGTTCGATCACCTTGAGCTCCTTCGCGCCGATCTGCTTCCATTTCAGCGCGTGCAGTACAGCAAGCCGATCGCGGCGGAAGCAAATGCAGGACCCGATAATGGACAGGGCCCGCACTTGGGTGGCCGAGGAAGTTGCGGATTCTCCGGTAAGCCCGGCGATGGCTTCGGCCAACGTGATCCGCAGCGGCGCGAGACCTCGGTTTATGACAGAAAACTCTCGAGCTGGTCCAGATGCCGCCTGGCTGACGAACTTTCCGTAGCTGTCGGGTAGGAAGTTGCCCAAGATAAGCCGGACAAAGTCGCACAACAAAGTGCAGAGGATCTCAACCAATTGGCGGTGCGTGATTCCGGGACGAGCCATTGATGTCCGAGCCTGCTGGACCAGGGGCTTCTCATGGGCCGCCCAGCGGGCGGCCACATGCCGTGCCGCAGCATGGTAAAGTCCCTGTTTGTTCCCAAAATAGTACGCAATCGAGATCGGGTTCGTCTTCGCCGCCTCGGCGATATCGCGGGTACGGGCGCCGTCGAAGCCGCGCACGGCGAAGACCCGGATGGCCACCTCGAGGAGGCGTTGGCGCGTGGCCTCTCCGCGGTCACTGGTAGGCCTGATTCTGCTGGATATCGGTCGATTCGGTTTCACGGGACTCGCCTGCCGCACGGCCGCGATTATAAGACAGCTATTGAATTGTATCAATCAAATGATTTATAAATACCGGCTCGGCCGAGACGGCCAGGGGATACAGTGACACCATTGGACACCGGTGAGCAGGCGCAAGGCGGCACGGCAAGGACAGTCAAAATGTCGGGTGTCCCGGGTCTGGTCAAGAAAGGGTGCTGAATTTGATGAGCATAGACTTTGTTTCTTGGCGTCAGCGAGGACAATCCGGGCCTCGTATGTCGCTACCGTCTGCCTGTCCTGCAATATCCAAAGCCTTCGAATGGGCGCCTGCCGGGGTACGCGTCAGCCTGATCCTGGCCGCGCTGACGGCCTTGGTATTGACAGGCCCGAGCTGCGGGAGTCCGAAGTCGCAGGCTGCCGCCTCAGGTACATCCATTTCTGTGGGGGTGGTGAAGGCCATCCAAATGGACGTGCCCGTCCACGCCGAATGGGTTGCCACCCTGGAGGGCTATGTCAACGCCCAGATTCAGCCCCAGGTGAGTGGGTATCTCATCAGCCAGGATTACAAGGAAGGCTCCTACGTCCACAAAGGTGACGTGCTGTTTGAAATCGACCCGCGGCCGTTCCAGGCGTTACTCGACCAGGCAAAAGGGCAATTGGCCCAGGCACGGGCGCAACTCTATTTGGCTGAGGTCAATGTGAAGCGCGATACGCCCCTGGTCAAGGAACGGGCCATCGCGCAAAGCCAGCTTGACACCGAAACGGCGGCGCGCATGCAGGCTCAAGCCGCTATTCAGGCTGCGGAGGCCGCAGTCGAGCAAGCGCAACTCAACCTCGGATTCACCAGCGTCCGCTCCCTTGTGGACGGGATCGCGGGAATCGCCACCACCCAGATGGGCAACCTGGTTTCGCCCACGACCGTCTTGACGACGGTTTCCAAGGTCGATCCCATCAAAGTCTTTTTCCCCATCAGCGAGCAGGAGTATCTTCAATTCACTTCCAGGCTGCTGAAGAAGACCTCGACCAGCGATTTACTACGCACCTCGAATTCCAGAGTGCTTGATCTGATCCTCTCGGACGGTTCGACTTATCCGCACAAGGGACAGGTCATCTTCACCGACCGGCAGGTCGATCCGCAGACCGGAACCATCCGGGTCGTGGGAGCATTTCCCAATCCTGGCAACATCCTCCGCCCCGGACAGTTCGGGCGCGTTCGCGCGCTGCTGGGCGTACGCCAGCGAGCGGTTCTCGTTCCGCAGCGCTCTGTGACCGAACTGCAGGGAACCTACGAAGTGGCCGTCGTGGGCGCGCAGAATCGAGTTTCCCTCCGGAAGGTGAAGGTCGGAGATCGCGTGGGTCCGTTGTGGGTCATCGACGAGGGCTTGGCTGCGGGCGAAGAGGTCGTTTCGGAGGGCACCTCGAAAGTGCGCGACGGCATGACGGTAAAGCCCACGGTCGAGACCGCGCAGCCGGAAGGAAACCGATGATTTCCAGGTTTTTTATCGACCGCCCCATCGTCGCGATGGTGATCTCCATCGTGATGGTGATCGTCGGAGCGGTGGCCATGGCCACTCTTCCGATCGCGCAGTTTCCCGAGATAATTCCGCCCGAAATCCAGGTGCGCGCCACGTACCCGGGGGCGGACGCGCGAACCATGCAGGAGTCTGTAGCCACTCCCATCGAGAGTCTCATGAGCGGCGTGGACTACATGAACTACATGTATTCCACCAATGACAATTACGGCAACACTAATTTGACGGTGAATTTCGATGTCGGCACCAACCCCAATATGGATCAGATTTTGACCCAAGTTCGTGTTTCGCAGGCTGCCCCACAGTTGCCGGCCATGGTAAACACGACCGGCGTCATCGTGCAGAAGTCCCGGGCGGCCGCGCTGATGGTCATCTCGTTCTATTCACCGCACGCGACTTACGACCGAAACTTTCTGACCAATTACGCGTACATCAACTATGTTGATGAACTTTCACGCGTTCCGGGCGTGGGACGCGTGCAGGTGTTCGGCGGCCAGTACGCCATGCGAGTCTGGGTCAAACCCGATCAATTAGCTAAGCTAGGCGTGACTGTTCCGCAGATTATCTCCGCACTCGAAGCGCAGAACACCGTGAACCCGGCGGGTCAAGTCGGCGGAGAACCGGTGCCGAAGGGCCAGGAGCTCACTTACACCGTCCGTGCGCAAGGGCGCCTGGTGATGCCCGAGGAATTTGGCGAGATCGTGGTGCGCTCCAATCCGGACGGTTCAACCCTGCGGCTCAAAGATCTGGCGCGCATCGAACTAGGAGCCCAAACCTACAGCTTCGACGCGAGATTCAAGGGGGTTCCCGCCGCGGCCCTCGGTATCTACCAACTGCCCGGTTCCAATGCGATTGCCGCCGCGGACGGAGTTCGCGCGAAGTTGGAGGAGTTGGGGCGGCGGCTGCCGAAAGACGTGGAGTACGAGATCGGCGTGGACACCACAAAAGCCGTCACCGCAGGGATTCATGAAATCCTGGTTACTCTGTTTGAGGCCCTGTTGCTGGTTATTCTCGTCGTTTACGTCTTTCTCCAGGGCTGGCGCCCCACGCTGATCCCCATGCTGGCCGTGCCGGTTTCCCTGATTGGGACGTTCGTCGTCTTTCCGCTGCTGGGGTTTTCGATCAATACGCTCTCGTTGTTCGGGTTAGTGCTGGCCATCGGCTTAGTGGTCGACGACGCCATTGTGGTGGTGGAAGCGGTCGAACACCATATTGAGGAGGGGATGACGCCGCGGGATGCCACTCTCCTGGCGATGCAGCAGGTCTCGGGACCGGTGATCGCCATTGCGTTGATCCTCGCCGCGGTCTTCATCCCGACGGCGTTCATTCCGGGGATCACCGGCAGGCTCTACCAGCAGTTTGCCGTCACCATCGCCATCTCGGTAATCTTCTCGGCCTTCAACGCGCTCACGTTGAGTCCCGCGCTCTGCGCGATGATTCTAAAGCCCCGCCGGCGGTTCCGCGGGCCGATTGGCTGGTTCTTCGGCTGGTTTAACCGGGCGTTCCACCGCTCCCGGAGTGGCTACATCAATTTCTCCCGCCTGCTCATCCACAAGTCCGGTTTTAGCCTGATCTTCCTGGTTCTCGTCGCCGTCCTTGCCGTGGGCATAGGGAGGAGGCTGCCCACTTCCTTCCTTCCCGAAGAAGACCAGGGCTATTTGATGATCACTCTGACGTTGCCAAGAGGTGCGTCGCTGCAGCGCACGTCGGCCGCTGCGCGGAAGGTCGAAGCGATTGTCGAGAAGGTGCCGGGCGTGGAAACTATTACGACCATCATGGGGTTCAGCATCCTGAGCGGAACCCAGAGTTCCTATGATGCGATCTTTTTTGTCCGGTTCAAGGACTGGGACGAGCGCCGGTCGCCGGAACAGCAGGCGCAAGCAATACAGGCGCGCCTCAATCGGGACCTCGCGCAGGTGAGCGAAGGCGTTTCTTTTGCTTTCTCGCCGCCCGCCATCCCGGGCATCGGCGCCGCGGGCGGAGTGAACTTTGTGCTGGAAGACCGGTCCGGGACCGGGGGAGATTTTTTTGCCAACAACCTTGACCGGTTTGTGGCTGCCGCCCAGCAGCGGCCGGAACTGGCGCGAGTCATAGCGACCTACGCCGCGCATGTTCCGCAAATCTATGTGGACGTGGACCGTGAAAAGGTGATGCGCCAGCAAGTTGACCTTGCGGAGGTGTACCAAACCTTAGAGACGTTCATGGGTGGCTATCTGGTGAACTACTTTAACCGGTTCGGGCGCCAATGGCAGGTCTACCTGGGAGCGGAAGGTGACTACCGCACCAATGCGAGCGACATCGGCCGGTTTTATGTGACCAATCCCCAGGGGAATATGGTGCCACTGAGCGCCTTGAGCACCATTCGCAGCATCAGCGGTCCCGAGTTCCTGATGCGGTACGACGAATACAACGCGGCCCAAATCAACGCCACCGCCGCCCCGGGGATCAGCTCGGGACAGGCCATGAAAGCCATGGAAGAGGTCTTCGCTCAAACCATGCCGCGCGAGATGGGCTTTGACTACATGGGCATGTCGTTTCAGGAACAGAAAGCGGCCCAGGGTGTCCCTGCCGCTGCGGTCTTCGGGCTTTCCCTCCTGTTTGTCTTCCTGATCCTTGCCGCCTTGTACGAAAGCTGGTCCCTGCCCTTCAGCGTCTTGCTGGGTACGCCCATCGCGGTGGCCGGAGCGTTTCTGGCGCTCATGTCCCGCCACTTTGAGAATAATGTCTACGTGCAGATTGGCCTGGTGATGTTAATCGGCCTGGCCGCCAAAAATGCCATCCTCATTGTGGAGTTCGCCAAAAACGAGCATGCGCGCGGAAAGAGCATTGTTGAAGCCGCGCTAGGCGGGGCCCAGCTCCGCCTGCGTCCCATCCTGATGACGTCCTTCGCCTTCATCCTGGGTTGCGTTCCGCTCTGGACCGCAAAAGGGTCCGGCGCGGTTGGGCGTCGCATTCTCGGGACCGTCGTCATCGGTGGGATGTCTGCCGCCTCCTTGATTGCAATTTTCCTAATTCCGGTTGCTTTCGCTGTAGTCGAGGGCCTCTCTTCCCGGCTGCGCCACCACCCCATGCAGCAACCCGAAGCCGGTGACCCAAAGGGGGGACAGCTCGCATGATGCGCCTGCCAAGGTGCCTTTCTATCGGGCTTTCGGTTTTCTTGTTGGCTGGCTGCACGGTCGGACCGAATTACCAGCGTCCCAAAACTGGCGTCCCAGGCGGATATCGCGGAGCGCCAGCCACCACCCCGGCAGCGGCTCCCTCCGAATCGCTGGGGGATGCCAGATGGTGGACCGTTTTCCAAGATGAGCAGCTTCAGTCACTCATTCGGACGGCGCTTCAACAGAACTACGACGTGCGCGTCGCCGCGGAACGCGTGCTGGCGGCGCAGGCGCAACTCCGAATCGCGCGTTCCGATCAGTACCCGTCGGTGGCGGTGGCGGTCGGCGGCACGACCGAGCGCCAGCCTACCGGCCCCCTTGGTCCTTCCTATCGCTGGGACTATATGCAGGTGGGGGGAGGGGCGTCGTGGGACATTGACTTCTGGGGGAGGTACCGAAGGGCTACGGAGGCTGCTCGCGCCAATTTGGCCCAAAGCGAGTGGGGAAGGCGCGCTGTCGTGAGCACCCTCGTTGCGAATGTGGCCAGCGCTTACTTCCGGCTCAGGGCGCTCGACCTCAATCTCGAAATCACCCAGCGCACTCTCGCTTCGCGGCAGGAATCGTTGCGGCTGACGAAGCTCCTCGCGGATCAAGGGGCTACTTCGATGGTGGATGTACGGCAGGCGGAGCAGCTTGTCTACGTGGCCTCTGCCACCCTTCCGGATCTGCAACGGCAGATCGAACAGCAAGAGAACTATATCCGTCTTTTGCTTGCACAAACCCCGGGGCCCATCACTCGGGGGCAGAGCCTGACCGAACAGGCGCGGCCGCCCGTTGTTCCCGCGGGACTGCCATCCCAATTGCTCGAACGCCGTCCCGACATTCGCGAGGCCGAGCAGCAATTGATCGCGACCAATGCCCAGATCGGCGTGGCACGCGCTGCCTACTTTCCGTCCATCTCCCTGACGGGGACTCTTGGATTCATGAGCTCAGCTTTAGCCAACCTGTTCACGACGCCTGCAGGCACATGGAATGTCGCCGCTTCCGTCGTTCAGCCGCTTTACACCGGCGGCAGGTTGCAGGCCAATGTCCGGCTTGCGGAAGCACAACAGCAACAAGCCTTGCTGGCGTACCAGCAGACGATCCAGAATGCGTTTCGGGATGTTTCCGACGCCTTGGTGGCCTACCAAAAGCCCCGCGAGTCGCGTGAACAGCAAGAACTCCTGGCCGGCGCCGCGCAGGATTCCGCCCGCCTGGCGCACGTGCGCTACAATGGTGGCGCAACCGCTTACCTCGAAGTCCTGACCAACGAAACCAACTACCTGGCCGCCGAGCTGAATCTTTCCCAGGCGCGGCTGAATGAGATGCTCTCCCTGGTGCAGATTTACAGCGCCCTGGGTGGTGGCTGGCAGGAGTAGGCGCCTTGCCGCGCCCTCGCAGGAGCAAAGGCGCTGAGTCATTGCTCCATCGGGTGATTGAAGCAGCGAGAAGTTCCCCCTCTCCGACGGTCAACTACTCAATTGTCAAATGGCCTAGTGCTTACAACTGGGGCTCACCCAAGCTGCCGACGAAGCTGACAGCCCACGGCTCCCGCGCCTCTGTGCCGGGTGCTGAGCGTTACGGGGCCATTTTGAGGATCGAGCAATTCATCCAGAGCGGCGAGGCTGATGTGCATTCGCCGGGTCTTCTGAAAGAAAAGTGGGTTTTTCGTTCCCGATCCGCCTTTGCGACTTACCTCGCCTCCGACCGCGTTCGGTGATCGCCTACACTTCTCCGTATAAGGCGTCACACGGCCAGGCGGCTTGGCTCCGAGCACGCCGTCACTCACCCGCAATCTCGATTTGGCCCTGCGGAATCTTCCGTAAGCCCATCGTGACTTCACCAGGCCTTTCTGATCGCGGTAGTTGCCTGTCCTTTCAAGCTGGGTCCCAGGGAAACAGTTTCAGCAAAGGTTGACTGGTTTCACGTCCACCGTAGATTGACTTGCCGATGCACGCGGCGGACGCTGCTGCCAACCGAAGTTCCGTCCTCATCTCGCAGTGGGGCTATCGCTTCATGATTGGCCAGACGGTTTCTGACTATCGGATTCTGAAGAAGCTGGGTGCGAGCGGCACGGCATGGTCCGCAAGGCCCAGGACACGCAGTTCTAGCGCCTCGTCGCCCTAAAGTTCCTTCCTTGAGACCCCTCAAGGGGGAATCATGCTGTCTGTCCATGCTATTGGATCTTTACGTTTGTCGGCTGTGTTTGGAAACACGCCGGCCACTTGACCGAGAGAATTACTCTTACATGATGGAAGTGCGAGCGGTCCCCTAGCTTCGCACCCGCTGCAAAACAAGGGGGGCCGGAGGACGTCTCCGGGCGGATCCTATTGACGGGTCTGTTCCATCCGGAGGCGGCCCAATCGCAGGGCGCGTCCCGGAAGGCAGCTCGGGAGCGCTGCCCAAACGGAAAGGAAAGTGTATCGTGCGTTGAAGCTCGATCCGGCCCGCAGTCAGACTTCCCGAATAGGTGGTGTTCCCCGCCTTAAATGAGACCTTGTTGACGTCCACCCTGCCCTCTTCGATAGAGAGGGGTTCGTGGCCGCCCAGGAAGTCGCCGCCCTCCACAGTTCCTGTCAGCTCGTTTTCTTCCTGCTTAAGAGTGAACACGATGTTGCCACTACCGAAGTGCAGCGCGGAGGGGCCGTTGCCCTCAGCAGGGGCTGGTATGGGCCTCCACAACCCCGGGATACCTGGGCCGACAGGTACCTCGCGTCCCCAAACTGCCACTTGAGGACGGAGCGTTGCGCTTTTTGCCGCAATCGTGACCGTGGCGGGCGCAAGCCCGGGGGAAGTCGCCTCAATCGTGATGCTCCCAGATGTTTTCGCTGACCGGACGATGGCCAGGCAAAGCCCCGAGAAGGCTTTACGCGAAGTGCCTTTGTCCGATTCATGGCTGGTCGGGTCACCGTTGCCAACGCCAATCAGTTCCCCCGGCCCCGAGACCCGGAACGCCACTTCATTGTCCGTCATCGGCACAACGCGGCCCTGCCCGTCATGGACTTCCACAGCGAACATCGCCACGTCTTCACCGTCGGCTACGATTTCCTCGCGGTCTGTCTTCATCACCAACTTCGCCGCCGGACCCGTGGTTTCGCGCTTCGCCGTCAACACCTGTTTCGCGCCTTTGTACCCGCGGACCTCGATGGTGCCGGGGGCGTACTTGACGACCCAGGCCAAATGCGAATTCTTTTGCATTTCCTTCGCGCCAAGGCTCTCGCCATTGAGGAACAGTTCCACCTTGTCGAGGTTCGAGTAGACCCACACCGCGATCTCCTGTCCCTCCATGCCCGGCCAATTCCAATGCGGGAACACGTGCAGAACCGGCTGGGAGGTCCACCAGGACTGGTAATAGTAAAAAGAGTCCTTCGGAAATCCACAAGTATCAATAATTCCATACTGCGAGCTGATGTTTGGCCACCCGTACGGAGAGGGCTCACCGCGGTAGTCGAATCCCGTCCATACAAAGCCTCCGGCAAGCCAACGGCGAGCGTCGCAGAATCTCCACCAGCCTTCCGCTGAAGCCCGTCCGGTGGTCGTGTACGGATCGTACGACCCCACATAGCCTTGCGCGCGGTCCGTAACGTAGATACCACGCGTTCCGACGGCGCTCACGTTCTCCGTGCCCATGACGGGATGATCTGGATGCGTTTGGTGGTAGGCTTCCGCTTCAGGGTCCATGTAGTTGTAGCCCATAACGTCGCAGACGGCTAGGCCACCTTGTCCAATCGCACCAGTCGGCGCGATTGAAACGGGTCGCGACCCGTCGTGCAGTGCGGCAACCTCCTTCATCGCGGACAAAATACGCACGCCCGTTTCAGTGTTCGCCACGCGTTCTTCGTTGCCCATCGACCACATGAAAACGCTCGGATGGTTGCGGTCGCGCCGCACCAAGTCCGCGAATTGACTCAGGCCTTCGGGGTTCGACGACATCATGCGGGTCTCATCGAACACCAGCATTCCCAGCTCATCGCACGCGTCAAGCAGCTCCGGCGTCGGAGGGTTGTGCGACGTACGGTAGGCGTTGCACCCCATCTCCTTAAGCTTTCGAACGCGGTAATACTGGACGGCGTCAGGCAGCGCCGCACCCAGCCCGGCATGGTCCTGGTGGTTGCAGGTCCCCTTCAACTTGACGGGCTCGCCGTTCAGGAGGAAGCCGTTCTGCGCGTCAAAGCGGATGGTGCGAATGCCAAAGCGAGTTTCGTAACGGTCAACGATCCGGCCACCCGCTTCCACCTCCGTCACCAGGTTGTAAAGATCCCGTGTCTCAAGGGACCATAGCGCGGGCTGGCTCACCGTGATCTGTTGCTCATAGGCGTGGTCCTCCCACTCTGGGATGGATGCGGAGGCGGTGCCAGCATTCCCCACTGCCTTGCCGGAGGTATCGTAGATTGTCGAGATGACGCGTACGTTCTGCGTGCCTTTGCCGTTGTTATCCACTTCCGTCCGGATCGCGACGGTGGCTTCGCCGGGCCGCACCTCCGTACGCACGAAGGTGCCCCACTTCTTCACATGCACCGGGTGCGTCTTGACCAGCCAGACGTGCCGGTAGATGCCCGCCCCCTCGTAAAACCAGCCATCACTCAGCGTGGCATCCACGCGGACCAGGAGCACATTCCGGCCTCCCGGAGTCGCAAAATCGGTGACATCGAAGCTGAAGGGATTGTACCCGCCGCTATGCCGACCGATGTAAAAGCCGTTCAAGACCACCATCGTTTCCCGGTACGCGCCATCGAACTCTATGGTCATCCGCTTGCCCGCGTCAGTGGCGGGGAGTTCGAAGACGCGGCGATACCAGCCGACGCTCGTGACCGGATACCTTCGCCCCAAAGGATAAAACCCCTTGCTCGTAAGATCCGGATCGTTTTGGAACGGCAGCTCGACAGCCCAGTCGTGAGGCAGATCGAGGGGCCGCCAGCCACTATCGTCGAATCCCAGCGCGCTGGCCGCAAGGAAGTTCCCTGTCTTCTGGAAATTGCCAGACCTATCCTCCCCGAATCCGAAATCAGCGGCGGCGTCATCGGCGTTCCCGAAATGGAAGCGCCAGCCGAAATCTAAAAGGAGGCGTTCGTGCCAAGTGCCAGCCTTCGCGAGCCCTGACGCTGCGGTTGGTTGAAGGGTGGGAGTCGCAGATCCCTCGCCCCCGAGGGCAATCGGAGCCTTTCCGTGCGCTGCGGCTGCCACCGCCGGCGCTAGCAGGCTCGTCTTCAACAGATCGCGGCGCGTCCAATTCTTCATCTCAAACCTCCAATCGAGTCGTTTGTATCATAGTCCTCAGGCTTCCGAGGAGACAAGAAAAGGCATCCGCTCCTGAAGCGTGCCAACGGCCCGCGCGTCCAAGCTTGGTTTATAGGGCGATTTGCGCCAGAATTGTTCGGACGCACTGCCTGGGTGAAAGCAGGACCTGCAAAAAAGACTGGTGATCCTATCCAGGCTTCCCCTTTTGGTCTTTTGCGCCACCACGGTCAACACCCTAACTGACTCGTCCGCAGCCACAATCTTGCCGTCCAGACGTGGGGCGCGCCTTCCCCGGACGGCCGCCACCTGGCTCGCCAGTCGCAGCTTCCTCGCGCGTCGGACCGATTCTGGACGAATGGTCGGCAACTCGGAAAGAATCGTCCACGGTCGCTCAGCGACGAGAATACATCTTCACACCAGACAAGCCAGACTGCGCCAACGGGTCTTTGTTGTTGCCGCCAGCGGAGAAGCGCCACCGTGCCGGCCAAAGGTAAGCGTCCCGTAGACCCACATTTCACGATTAAATACCCATTTCTTGGGCTCGCAAAGTTAAAGCGACATCATCGAGAATCGGCTTTATTTGCCAATCGCGGCGAGTCTTGGCGTGCTCGCATTGGCAACGACCAACCTGACTTCCGGATTCCTTGTGGGATTCGGTTTGGAGGAGGCCTTCGAGGGTCTCAAGCAAGTGCGGAGGCTCCATCAAGCGGAGAGGCGGGCTGTTGATTTAGGAAAACCGCGTCCGTTTCCAAAGCAACCACGCGCAACCGCAGAGAAGCAGCAGAGTCGGAAGCAGCAGAATCGCCACCCAACCCAAATCCATGCGTATGGGAGGACGCTCGGTCCCGTCGGCGAGCCAAACAAATACTCCCAGCGCGGCGAGCACAATCAGGCCGTCCCACGCCCGTCGCGGGCTTGCCTTCTGCCCTATGGGATCGTCCCCCGCTTGTGCGGCCATGAGATCGGCGATCCTCAGGCCGTAGCGGCGGCTCTCGGACTCCATGGCTTCCTGCCAGGACGCGCGTTCCCGGGTCTCCGCGACCGAAACGCTGATGCCGAGAGCCCCAGCGATCATCAGCACTGAGCCGCCAATAATCAAGCCCTTCGCGGAACTGCCGCGTCCTGCCAGTTCCCCGAAAACCAGCGCGCCCCAGGCCAGCCCCCAAAGCTGATTCGTGTTCGAAAGCGGAATGCCGCGTCCTATGCCAATATACTTGGCAGCGTATTGCTGGAAGAGGTCGCCCAGCACCCAACAGAATCCTCCCAGGAAAAGCCAAAAGAGCGCGGGGCGCGCTCGAGCCAATTCTTCGTGGAGTGGACCGATCCCCCCGCTAAAGACCAGCGCAAGGGAAGTCATGGTCAGGAGCTCGCCCACTGTGAACACAGTGATGAAGGAGACAGGATTCATTCCGCTCAGGTAAGCCTTGCGATAGGGGATGTACATCGTCCCCCAAAGCAAACCCGCGCCCAGCGCCGCGAAAATTCCCGCCGTCACGTGCGGCGACGTTGCGCCTCCCTCTTGCGCGGATGCGTACCCGAGCAGGGTTGCGCCGGCGACAATCCCCAGCGCGCCGCCAACCACCTTGAGCACGCCTTTCCAATCTGCTCCGCGCAGTTCGCGGAAGAAGAACCATCCCCAGAAAACACCGACCAGGCTGTTCGTGTTCCATAACGGAAAGGCTATGGACAGGCCGACGTCTCGGATGGCGAACACGGTCAGCGTGTTGGCCACTGCCCAGAGCGCCCCAGCAAGGATCGCCCAAACGATCAGGTGCGGCTTTTCCTTGAGGTCAAGCAGGATGTAGCTCGTGCCCTTCATCATCGTGGGCAGCGTCCACCGCGCCACAAATACACCTGCCACCATGGCGAGGGAGATGAGGAAAGGTGAGAGCCCCACGCTAACGAGTTTCGTTGGAGCCTCGGCCGCTCCCAGCCAGGCCCCCGCCGCGAGCCCGCACAGCACGCCGAGCGCGTGCAGCGAGCGGGCCGTATTTTTTGCTGGAATTTGAACTTGTGTCCCCTGTTTCAATGCCACTTGCAGAACCGCCTCGTCGAGAGGTCACTGCTCAAGTTGCCGCAACCGCCCGCCCCTATCGGAGAACGGTTAATATCGCCAGCCCGATTGCCAACACGATGATCGGCACCCAGAAATGCGCGTCTGTGGCAATGGCCTTCAGCAAAGATGGTTTCAGCTGGCATTTCCCGAATTGAAGTAATTGGGGCGTTAAATTCAATGCCGATGGCTTTAGCGTCGGGATTTCTTGGTGCATGATTTAGATGCCGTGGGTAGTTGCGTATCCCATCCTAATCTGCCACGCAGCGGACACTTAATCCGCCCTCCTTTGCGTAGCTGCCAAAACCTGAAGCTAGATCGCAGTGGGCGAAGTTGCGGTAATACGCACTACTGGCGTCTCCCTCCGTCGGGGACCAGAAGACTCCGACAGCACTAACGCTCCAGAAACTTCTTTGGGCGTTGCGAACCCCTCCGGGAAGGCCTGAAAAACCGTGGTCATCTGTCCCGTTTCCATCGTTCTGCCAGCCTGCTTTCGCTTTTAGATGACCTCTGACCCGCCCGAGATTTTGTGCCATCTGAAGTGACCCGGTCTACATCACGTGGGGGCTCGAATCGAGATTATGAGCGCTGCCACCTCTACGAGTAGAGCGTTATACGAGAGATGGGGGGCACAATACGACTGAGATAGCCCTCGGTAGCATCAGCGGGTATCGTCCCTTTCAAGTTCCAGCATAGGACGGGGACTCTTGTTCACCGTTAAGCGGAATACATCCGGCCGCGCATAGTGTCCTGCCACATCCAGTTTCCACTTTGGCCCTCGCATCGCCTCCTGGCTCAGGTCAGCGTAAACAATCTCTTCCTTCTCGCGCAGAGGCCCAGCGACAAACCTGCCGTCGGGATCGACAACGGCTGTGTCGCCCTTTTTGAACCAGCCGTCCGTCCCAGCGTAACAGGCTTGCTTGAACGAAAACTCGTCTGGGATGTGATCCGTGTGCATAGCGATGCTGCAGCTCACTACATAACATCGCCCTTCTTTGCCGATGTGGCGCAGAGTCGACAACCAGGGCTCGCCTTCATCCCACGTGGGCGCGAGCAGAATTTGGACACCCCATGAATACATCGCGTATCGCGCCAGTGGCATGTAGTTCTCCCAGCAAATCAGCCCTCCGATTTTCCCCAGCTGGGTGTCGTACACCTCGAAGGTGCTGCCGTCGCCTGCTCCCTATACCAGGCGCTCTGCAGCCGTCGGCACGAGTTTGCGATGCTTGCCCAGTAACCGTCCATCCGGATCGAAATAAACGAGCGTGTTGTAAAGGGTCGCACCGCTCGCCTCCACGTTGGTTTCATTGACGCCGATCACCGCATAAACACCCGCTTCCCGCGCGGCTTCCGCAAGTGCGTCGACCGCCGGACCTGGTACGGCCACGGCCTCTTCCACCAGTTTCCCGTACAAATCCGTCAGCAGCCGGTTCTCTCTCGGGGGAATCGCCCATGCCCAGAACGGGTATGTTGGCACGAACGCCTCTGGAAAGACGACAAGGCGCGCGCCGTTTTTTGCCGCTTGCCGGATCAACCCACGAGCCTTCTCAATGGTCGCGTCACGTTCCAGAAACACTGGTGCCGCCTGAACGGCAGCAATCCTCCTCGCTTAGCGCTCGTCTGCCATGCCGTCAGAGTACCACAGCGTCAAATGCTCACACTACTCCCGGTGCTCTATTTTGGCGTGCTCAGTCGAGTTGAGGCCTTTTGGATCTCTTCACCGGGATTCATGCTGGAGTTGCATATCTAAGAAGTCGGTACACCACTGAGGCAGGCCCCCCGGCGCGGTGGGCGTTGCACGCCCACGTGGAGCCGACCGCACTCTCGGTAAAGGCTTTCCAATTGGGGTCCAGGACCGCAATGCTGGTTCCTTATTGGAAGAGCTGAGAAATCACCACAGCGCTTCCTCTTTGCTGGTCCGCTCTCCCAGACCCCGGTTCAGCTGCCGTTGGCAGACGCACAATCCCAATGGGCGGCTGAACGGCGCCGCATGGGTCGGTTCAGCCCGCTGATCGGAAGGTTGCGATCCCAGGTCAGGATTGCGCCTGAGAAGTCGCCTTCACGTCAAGTGGGCGTGGCTCACTTGGTTCTGTTGTGCTCAAATCTTATACGTCGCAATCCTGGTTTTTGCCGTTCACCAGTGCGAGGGGGGCGGCGATTCTGGACGAGTGGTCGGCCACTCGGAAGCTATTCTCACAGGGTTCGCCGCGCCTGCTACCCTCCGGAAGTTTTCGTACGCCGTCATCCGCCCAAAATCCCGGACTGACCCTACCCAGTCATCGGCAAACACTAGGCGGCAAGGCAGGATTAATTCGCGCTGTGCGTGTCATGTGCAGGCCCTTCGGAGAATCAAGAGCGTAGTCGATCCGGCAGATCCCCTCGTTCAAGGGCGTCAGTTCTGACAAGGGAGTTGAAAGGCATGGGTCTTACCTTCGGCTGGAACCACTAGTTCGTCCAAGAGAGGAATCTTATTTGGTGATTGAATGCTCTTCAGGGGACTGCCCGCTCAAGAATCCAGCGACCTCGGCTCCGGCTTCCTTCCAGTGTCCCAGCAGAAGGTGGCCACCGGTGGGATACCCCACAAAGCGGGCGCCGGGAATATGCTCGGCGGTGTAGCGCGCGCTGAGGAAGGTCCCGTACAAGTCATCCTCGGCGCTGATCAAAAGGGTGGGCACGCGGATTCGCTCCAGGTCGTAACGGGGAAGCGACGGGCCGATCGTCGCGTCGTTCCAGATCCCTCTCTCGCGCTGGCTGACCGGCAAAATGTTCCGCATGATTTGGAGCGCGCGCACTTGCTCCTCCCTCGGCGCGGTTCGGAAATCTTCCACCGGTGTCCCGAGGACAGTCTTAACAAGGGTGTTGCGCGCAAGCTTCGTGGCAGCCCAAAAAAGGAAGTCCGAGTGCAGGGTGGTCTTGATCATCAACGTGAAGAGCAGGGAGGGTTGCCCCGCCAGTCGGACGCTATCAGGAGCTCGACTCAGTTCCGCCCGACCCGGCGCGAACGCCAGCGGAAAAAGCAGCACCAGGGCCGTACACCGCTCGGGGTGGCGCAAGCAGAGCTGCATCGCAGAGGGCGCCCCCGCGGAGCCTCCGATCACGGCCACCCGCTCGAGCTTCAACACATCGAGCAGGCAAGCGTGTGCATTAGCCTGAGCAATCGGGGACGCATCCGCAGGGAGAGGTGTGCGGAGATACCCAAAACGCGACACCGCGATTACCCGGAGGCCGCGGTCAATCAATGGCTGCGCAACTTCCAGGCCCTGGTCGAAACCGCCGCCCGCGCCATGAACTACGAGGACAGGTGGGCCCTGACCGACATCTGCGTATTCAATTGAACCGCAGGCCGTGTTGACGACCTGGCTGCCGGACGAAACGCGAACTCGCGCTGCGCCAAGGTCCCGGCGATAGCCGCTGTACGTGAGAGCGACAAATACTACCAGAAGAGCGCCGAGGATGGTCAAGGCCACCCGGCCGTTTCCAGTGACTCTCATAGTGTTCCCCTTTCTCGGAAGTGACTCTAAATCGACCCGGGGTATGGATTCTTTTCGTTGAGGTCTCCGGTTTGTAAGGAGCTGCATGGCTGAATCCTTTATGCAATGCTCTATGAGTGTGGAAGCCTGCAAACTGGGATCGACGTCCTTTCGCTAACATCCAGAGGGGCCATCAAGAGTTGTCAAGCGGCTTTCACGGGCATCCAACTCCGCCGATCGCCTCAGGACAACCAACCGTGGATAAGCGGGCCGAACCAGAGGAAAGCGAGGATTGCGATATCAATGATAGCTCCCATGAAAGCTGCAAGCCCAGTTTCAAAAAGGCCCGTGGGACGCCGTGCGTCCCTTACGTGGAAGGGTCACAGATCACGGCAGGATGCCGCGGGAACGACGTTCCGCTGATCGGTTCCGGGCGAATATGGGAGCGCGGTGCGGCGCTGATTTCTCGGCGGCAATCATTGAAGATCGACTTGCGTACCCCAGAAGAGAATCTTGCTGGTCTGCAGTCTGGCGGAGTTACTGGCGGTAGCTGAACATCTTCCGCTCGCGCTCGCGCTTCTCCGGTTGCAGGCCCGTGCGGCTCAGAACATGTGCTACCAACGCCTTGCCTTGCTCAGGAACCAAGTTGTCGTCAATACTGACAACCTCGTGCCCCTGGTCGTCAGTGAGGGACACACGATGGGTAACATGGTCCAGCATTGAGCTGCTCCGCGACGACGACCCCCTCGCGTAGTAGTAGACCGTTTCCTCTACTGCGCCGCGAAGCGCCGTCCACGGCGTCATCTTCCAGCCCAAGACGGACGATTCGCGCAAGCCCGTTGAATCGGCTTCGATACGGTACGCAGCGCGGTCGAGCGCACAGACGGTGAATACGCCCGCCACGAACAGAGTCACGGAACCGAGTCCCACCCGACTCAGCAAGGTCTCCCCTCGCGAGCTCCACAACATCACAAAACCGAAGACTGCCATTGCCGCCCCTAAACCCCGTTCGAGCACAGGCCAAGCGATGGACCTCGCCGAGACAACTGCGGGCTCATGCCACGGCGGAGCCTGGAAGTACATCCACTTCCCTGGCGGGGTCACGGGCAAAGTTACCCCGTCGTAGGTCAGCCTGTTCATGGTTAGAAGGAAGAACGCCCCGGCGAGGCCCAGATAGACCAGTCCCAACAACGCGAGCAGAAACGGAGAGAATCCCGCTCCGGCCACACGCGCCCGTTTGGTGACGGGATCAACCAGGAATTCGTAACGGTGGAAGCGCCGCAAGCCCTCGTCACTCTCCATCTCGAGACGTCGCTCATCTGAATCGTAAGGCGGAGCCCCTTCGGCGGGGGGAGGCGTGAGCTCGATCCCCTTCTCCACCTTAACATCCGGGCGCATCGAGTTCGCCAAGCCGATAACGGTGCCGGTAACCCGGTGCCACTCGCGCTCAGCCCTTGACTTGGCTCGTACCGCAGACCAAGTTTTCACCCACACGCCAACCGCAAGCCCAACCATGCCGAGAATCAACGCTGTTCTCAGGATCACCGGCAGGGAGTGTAGGTCTCGAGTTTCAGGGTGTCAATCCCGTCAAAGCTTCTGCTGTTGACCTCCGAACCGTAAGTCACACGACGAGGGCTGCCAGTTAACGCCAGGACTGCGCAATTCAACCGAAAGAAAAGCCTCTTGCCCGGGGGGATTGCGCCCGACGCACCACCCGTTCAATTGCCCGCCTGAGCTCGCTCGCACTAGTGCCGCGTCGGGCGCGAGCCTCCCTGGCCGAGGTTGTCCTTAACCACGGCACGTTTTGGGCCGTCTGCTCAGCCTAAGGCGGAAATTCATTCGAAGCAGGAGGTCCTGGAAGCGTGTACGGTCAGTTCTTGGGCGCGCAGGCATTGGTCACGGGCTGCTCCGAGGTCCGGATGCCCACGATCCGTGACGCTTTGATGGTCCGGTATACAGGGTGCCGAAATTCCAGGCGCGTGCCGCGCGCGATAAACCGTAGCTTCAGCATCAATCCGCCCGACGTCGATCCCGCGATGTACCAACAATTATGCATCTCCACTCCCCACCGCGCGCCCTCTGATAGATCGCACAGGCGCACGCCGCCTTCAGTCTCCCCCTGCGCGATGTTCCGATTCACCTCGTCACTGAGGTTGGGATGAGGCATGAACGGTTCTGGAATGTGGACCGCCGCCTTCGCATTCATTCTCGTTTTCTCCGCCTGCCCTCCACCTCCGGCTTTTTTCCTGGCCTCTAATCCGTAACACCCAAAACCTGTAGCATGCCCTTACGGCGGGAAATCCATGCGGCGTAGGAGGGCTTGGAAGCGCGCGCCGCCGCTTGCCTGCCGATCACTTTCCCTTCTCCTTGCACTCAGGGCAGACACGCGTCCAAAGTACGGCGTCTAAGCGAACCTCAGGGGTAGGCTCGCCGCAGACCTGACACTGCCCGACGATGCCCTGATCGATTCGGGCCAAGGTCTCTTCAATCGCACGCAGCAAATGACTCTCGGTTTGGCGTAAGCGGACTTGAACCTTTACTTCAGTCCCCGCAGTCGCCTTGTCGACAACGTCTACTGGTGCGTCCTTGGCCCTCGTGGGGGAAGGACATTGCCGCTTCTAGCAGCCAGTACCTCTTCGCCACGGTGTCGGAAGCGGCGAAAGGTCCTGTGTTCACAACATTTCCCCGACAGCCCTCGCATGGCCGAAGTCTTGCCCTGCCGCCGACACCCATCACGGGATTCCCCGCACCTTGATTGGCTTAGAACCGCCGAATGAGAATTATGGGCAGGCCTTGCGGCCTGCCCGATTGGCTTTGCGCAGACTATGACACCTGCCAGTACACTGAATAACGCTTGTCGAAGATCCGATTGATGGGGGCCAGTGTTACATTTTTCTGTTGCCCCGTCGTGCGGAAAGTGAGCGGCTCGTCGCCCGGCTTAATCCACGAGTTTGGGTCGGCGTTTGCCGCCCGGAACGTCGGGACTTCAATCTCCGGGGGAGGTGGAGGCGCGTCGGGCCGTTCGAACGGGCCTTCAGCGCCCGCGCGGCGCGGGAGCATCCGCGGCCCATTCGGACCGGTGATGTGCGCTTCGGTCAAGCCGTCCGCACCC